>JAEMQD010000117.1:1691-42507 GCA_022759035.1 Thiotrichales bacterium | reverse complement strand
ACGATGTATTGCATCCGAAAAATGTTAACAGTACTTTTTTGTTCTACGAGCAAGGTAATTAATTAGGGGGTTTATTATGTCTATTTCTATTTATCACAACCCAAATTGCGGCACTTCTCGTAATACACTGGCAATGATCAAAGCCAGTGGTGAAGAACCGATTGTGATTGAGTATTTACAAACGCCCCCGACGAAGCCAATGCTGATCGCCATGATTTCAGCGGCAGGATTAACCGTGCGCGGTGCGATGCGCACCAATGTGCCCGAGTACACCGATAACCAACTCGATAATGCAGATTTATCGGATGATGAACTACTCGATTGGATGCTAAAACACCCGATTTTAATCAACCGTCCGTTTGTGGTGTCGCCTAAAGGTACGCGCTTGTGTCGTCCGTCGGAATTGGTATTGGAATTACTGCCTAACCCGCATTTTGGCGAATTTACCAAAGAAGATGGCGAGAAGGTGGTATTTGGTTAAGTTATGGCGACCTAAGCATATCGCTCGTTGAGCTGTTGAGTGCGAATTTTTTAGTGTACAAAAGACAATATAATCTGGGTATTGTAGGTAATGAGTGGTTAGGAACAAACATGAATCAAGTTTGGTTAAGCCATAAAACGAATATTTTGGCAGGCATTACCGTGGCGATGGCGCTCGTACCAGAAGCCCTTGCGTTTGCCATTGTGGCAGGCGTTCACCCGATGGCGGGATTGTTTGCTGTGGTGATTGTGGCGTTTATCACCTCGGCTTTTGGGGGTCGCCCTGGCATGGTGTCGGCGGCGGCGGGTTCGTTGGCCGTCGTCATGACATCCTTAGTAGTACAACATGGTGTTGAGTATTTGTTTGCCGCAGTCATTGGGATGGGGATTATTCAGCTCATTATTGGTTGGCAAAAGTGGGGGCGATTTATTCGCATGGTGCCTTCGCCTGTGATGCTGGGCTTCGTCAATGGCTTGGCGTTGATTATTCTGATGGCGCAATTTTCGGTATTCAAAGATGGCAATGGCGCATGGTTACAAGGCGCGGCTTTGTGGCAGGTGCTGGCGGTTATTGCCCTTACCATGACGATTATTTATCTCTTGCCCAAACTGACCCAGGCGATTCCTTCGGCGTTAGCCGCGATTGTTTTAGTGTCGCTCGTTGTTGCTACAATGGGCATGGATATTCGCACCGTGGGCGATATTGCCAGTATTGAAGGTAGCTTATCGGGGTTATTAGCGGGTTTCCATATTCCGATGGTGCCGATGACACTGGAAACGCTATGGATTGTTGCCCCTTACGCCCTGATTCTTGCCATTATTGGCACAGTCGAATCCTTACTCACCATGACCTTAATTGATGATATGACGCAAACGCGCGGTGAGGGTAATCGTGAATGTTTGGCATTGGGTTCAGCGAATGTGCTTGCTGGTATGTTTGGCACTATGGGTGGTTGTGCGCTTATTGGTCAATCGATGATTAACACACGTTCGGGTGGCACGGGGCGGTTATCGGGGATCACTGCGGCGGTGATGGTGTTATTGTTTATCTTGGTTTTGTCGAGCCTGATTGAGCAAATTCCCATTGCTGCTTTAGTTGGTCTGATGTTTGTGGTGGTGATTGCCACTTTTGAATGGTCATCGATGGCGATTTTACGCGGCATGGCTAAATCGGATGCGGTCATTGTGGTACTGGTTACTGTTTTGACAGTCATGTTCGATTTAGCCATTGGCGTGATTGCAGGGGTCATTGTGGCGGCGTTGGTTTTTGCGTGGCAACATGCACAAAAAATCATGCTAGAGCGTCGTGTACAGCCCGATGGCAAGGTGATTTATCATGTACATGGTCCTTTATTTTTTGCCTCGGCGCATAACTTTATTGAACAATTCGATATTGCTAACGACCCTGAATGCGTTAGCATCGATTTTCAATATTCTCGGGTTTATGACCATACAGGTGTCGAAGCGATTGATAAGCTGACCGAGCGCTATTTAGCCCAAGGTAAAAAGTTGGTGCTACGACACCTTAGTCCCGAATGCCAAGCATTGCTGACCAAAGCAAAAGAATTGGTTGAAGTGAATGTGTCTGAAGACCCACATTATCACGTATCCTTAGGGCGTTAGGAGAAAAACAATGTTAGCGATTTTGGTGTTTATGCTGACGCTGCTGTTTGTGATTTGGCAACCCAAAGGCTTAAAAATCGGCACCAGTGCGGTCGCTGGGGCGTTAGTAGCGTTAGCACTAGGAGTAGTGTCGATTGACGATGTATTTAGCGTCACCAACATCGTTTGGGATGCCACGCTCGCTTTCATCGGGATTATTTTGCTGTCGATGGTGCTCGATGAAATCGGTTTTTTTGAATGGGCGGCATTACACATCATTCGCTTAAGTGGTGGTAGTGGTGTGCGCTTGTTTGTGCTGATTTTACTCTTGGGAGCTGGGGTGTCTGCCTTGTTTGCCAACGATGGTGCAGCACTGATTTTAACGCCGATACTGTTGGCTAAAATGCGCTTGCTCAATCTCGACCCAAAAGCTGTGTTGGCTTTTCTATTGGCGGGAGGCTTTATTGCCGACTCGGCATCGAACCCATTGGTGATTTCTAACCTGACCAATATTGTTACCGCTGGCTATTTCAATATCGGCTTTTGGGAATATGCGCGCGCCATGTTCTTGCCGAACTTGGTATCCATTGTCGCATCTATTGTGGTTTTGTATGTGTTTTTCCGCAAAGCCATTCCTGCTCAGGTATCGCTGACGGGCTTGCCAGAGCCGATGTCGGTCGTCAAACATATGCCACTGTTCAAGTTGAGTTGGGGCTTTTTGGCGTTGTTGATGGTCGGTTACTGGTTGGGCGATATCTATGCTTTACCTGTGTCGGTGTTTGCCTTAGGTGGCGGCGTGTTGTTTTTACTGTTAGCAGGCTATTTGAAAGCCGCTCGAGTGGGGTTGACGCTGAAAACTGCACCCTGGCAAGTGGTGTGGTTTAGTGTTGGCTTGTATGTGGTGGTCTTTGGACTAAAAAATGCAGGACTTACCGATGAAATTGCTGTTGTGTTGAACTGGGCGATTGCACAAGGTCAGTTCACTGCCGTGATGGTGACAGGCTTTATGGCGGCGGGTATTAGCTCCGTCATGAACAATATGCCGACCGTGATGCTGATGGATATTGCCATTACACAAACGGGCAATGACATGCTCGCCTATGCCAATTTATTGGGCTGTAACCTTGGGCCTAAAATGACGCCGATTGGCTCATTAGCAACTTTGCTGTGGCTGCATGTGCTCGATAAAAAAGGCGTGCATATCGGCTGGTGGGATTATATGAAAGTCGGTTTGGTGATTACGCCGCCAGTATTGTTTGTGGCATTGTTACCCTTGGCATTGCGATAAAGGAGTGTCGGGTTTCAACTTATTGATATTTATTTTTTTATGTGCGTGTGACGACCCAGTTGCCCAGGCTTTCAAAAAGCGTGGATACGTGCGCAATGCTTTCTTTCGTTAATTGGTTTTAGCTTCGGTGTTTGATTGGCATATTGCTCTTATTTACTCTTGCATCAACTCAATGAGCGTTTTCCACTGCTCAGCTGTCATCACTTTTCTTAAGCCATCGGCGCATTCTACTGACAGTAACAAACGACGATTCTCTTGTTTTTGAATTTCTTTAGTTAAATAGGTAATTAATTTTTTATTGGTTTGATATTTAACGATTTCTTCTCTTAGTTCGTTGCGCAAGTCGAGAATGCTTTGATCTAAATCTTCTCGCGTTTGATTTGTGTTTTGCGCAACAATCGCGATTTGTTTCTTTTGCTTGTCTGTAAATTCAAAAAAATCTGGATTATTAAGGACAATAGGCATTAAGACAACCACTGGCGTTGCGGCAACAATGGTCGGTTGTTTTGCCTGTGCTACGCTGATAGACAATAACAAAAAGCCGAGTAATAGGGGTAATATGCTTTTCATGATGTGTTCACTCATATCATTTGTTCTAAATTTTACTTTGTGTCGATGATGCTATGGGTAGCGAGTCATATTTTATATTGTATCTGAAGCTAGTCTGTTTGTATCGGTCTATCATTGTAATGCTACCGCCCGAATAGATAGCCTATTATTGGCTTTTCCAATTAATAGTATGCTTAGCGCATTTGATGACGCGGTATTTAGAAATTTTTGGATTCAGTCTTTATCGCATGAAGTGCGCCACCTTCGAACGCAGGTCGAGCGGCTATCGCTTAAAATAGCAACTGAGCGTATATTGTATTATCTAGGAAGTGAAGGTGAATATCATCTTGCTGTTATTCATAACAGTAAAAAAGATTGGGCATCAGAGTTAGGTATAACGCACGAAGCATTATATGGATCACTATCCGAGTTGGCGCAAAGCGGAAGTATTGTCTGTATGCGTGATTTGGTAAGATTATCTGAATCATGAATCGTTCAACTATATGAAAATGGCGTAAACAAAGTAAATAAGGGGCGAGAGATATGATGCGCATGCTGCACCCTGTGTGGTCTTATGGGCTGGTAAGTTTGCAGTTTATCAGTATTGGTGCAATTTTAATGACTGGTGCATGGTGGTCGTCTTATTGGATAGGATTGAGTGCACAATTAATTGGGGTGATATTGGGGTTGTGGGCAGTGTATGTTATGCGCTTGGGGCGATTTAATATTGTTCCTGATCCACGTGACAATAGCGATTTGGTTGTGCGAGGTCCTTATCGTTGGATTCGGCATCCGATGTACGCTGCTATTTTGTGGGTGATATTGCCAATGGTCGCGTCGGATACTAGTATGCAACGCCTTGCTTGGCTATTAGTGTTGGTGTTGACTTTAATATTAAAGCTGCATTATGAGGAGTATTTGCTCAACCGTCGTTTTGGTAATTATCGGGCGTATCAACAGCGCAGCTATAAGCTGTTGCCTTGGATTTTTTAATGCGCAGAAAAGATGTGGGCGTGTTGGACGTTGTGTGAACAGCTCGACACTAACGTCCAACTTAGCAGACAGTTAAAAGAAAAAGTTGCTCTTACTTGCGGTATTGCTCTGGTAAGAGCGGTGCCATCGTTTTCATCATGGCTGCTAACAGTTTTGGGTTGGCTGCGACAATGTTGCCAGAGTTTAAAAAGTTTTCGCCGCCCGCAAAGTCGCATACTAAGCCGCCAGCTTCTTGGACAATGAGTGCCCCAGCGGCAATATCCCAACTATTAAGCTTAAATTCCCAGTAGCCATCAACACGTCCCATCGCTGTCCATGCCAAGTCTAGTGCTGCCGAACCAGGGCGGCGGATGCCAGTGGTTTGCGTCATAAATGCTTTTAATGTATCCATGTAGACATCTAAGTGCTCAAAATCACGGAATGGAAAACCCGTTGCGAGTAGTGATTTATCTAATGTGCGTTGTTCTGAAACGCGGATACGACGATTGTTGAGTTGTGCTCCAGCGCCACGCGATGCAGAGAATAGCTCTTGGCGTACAGGGTCATAGATAGCGCCATGAGCTAATTTACCTTGATGTAATACCGCAATAGACACCGAAAATTGTGGAAATTCGTGCAAAAAGTTGGTGGTGCCATCTAATGGATCAATAATCCAAATGTATTCTTCATCATCGCCCATAAAGCCACTTTCTTCGCCTAATATGGCATGAGATGGGTAATATTTGCGAATGGTTTGTATAATGTCATCTTCTGCCATGCGATCCACTTCGCTGACAAAATCATTTTCAGATTTTTGTTGTACGGTTAAGCGGTCTGTTTGTTGCATGTGACGAGAGATGATATTTCCAGCGCGTGTTGCTGCACGGCAGGCGACATTAAGAATGGGATGCATGGGCTTTCCTTAAAAACAGACAAAATGGAATAAGAACAAAATGTAGGCGCATTCGTGCCTAATTGTGCTTGATTATAACACGGTCGGATGTGCTTTTGAGGTAAAGGATTGTTGTGGGCTTAACGGATTTAGTGGGTAAGTTGTCGTCTATTCGGATTGTTTTAGTGGAAACAACCCATCCGGGTAATATTGGCTCGGTTGCGCGAGCGATGAAAACAATGGGGTTAACACAGTTGGTGTTGGTAAATCCCAAACAGTATCCCGATGGGTTAGCAACGGCAATGGCGAGTGGCGCAGCCGATGTGTTGATGCAGGCGCGCGTGGTATCGACACTAACAGAAGCGATAGCAGATTGTGCTTTTGTTATTGGTACGAGTGCGCGCCAACGTGCATCGGCTTGGCCACAGGTTGATGCGCGTGGCGCGGCTGCTTTGTTGTTGTCTCATCAAACACAGGGTGAACAGGTAGCGTTGGTTTTTGGACGAGAAAGTTCCGGGTTAACCAATCTTGAATTGGATGCTTGTCATTATTTAGGCCATGTGCCGACGAATCCCGATTATGGCTCTTTGAATTTGGCGATGGGTGTGCAAATATTTACTTATGAATTGTGGATGCAAGCGCAAGCCAGAGAAGGATGGTTGAGCCAAGCGTCGAAGCAACCCAGAATGTTGGCCACGCATGCTGCGATGGAAGGATTTTATCAACATTTAGAAGCAACCTTATCTGCCATTGAATTTTTAGATCAGCGCAACCATGAACCCTTCATGCGTCGTATGCGTAGAATGCTAACAAGAACAGAATTGGAAGCGAATGAAGTGACGATGCTCAGAGGGATACTGCGGAGTATGTTGCGTATTGTTGGGTTGGTAAATAAGCATAAGGATAGGTGAAAAATGATTAGGTTGTGGCAGTCTTGGAAGGAAGATGTGCAATGTGTTTTTGCACGTGATCCAGCGGCGCGTAGCACGCTAGAAATCTTATTAACTTATCCTGGTGTTCATGCTGTTTTTTGGTATCGTTTAGCGCATCGCTTGTGGCTATATGGGTTTAAATTATTGGCGCGCTGGTTGTCTACGGTAGCGCGCTGGCTGACGGGAGTAGAAATACATCCTGCGGCGAAGATTGGTCGACGTTTTTTTATCGATCATGGTATGGGCGTGGTGATTGGTGAAACGGCTGAAATTGGCGATGATGTGACTTTGTATCATGGTGTTACGCTAGGTGGAACGAGTTGGCGGGAAGGTAAACGACATCCTACTTTAGGTAATGGGGTAATTGTTGGTGCAGGCGCTAAGGTATTGGGCCCTATTTATATCGGTGACGAGGCACGCATTGGTTCAAATGCTGTTGTGGTAAAGAATGTCCCAGAAGGGGTTACTGTCGTCGGTATTCCTGGGCATGTTGTACAGCGCAAAAAGATAGATGAAGCAAAACGTGCTCAGGCAGAGACCTTACTCGGTTTTGATGCTTATGGTATTGGCAACGATGCACCAGACCCTGTTGAGCGCGCTATTCACGCGTTAACGGATCACGTCTTGGCAATTGATGCACAACTAAAGCGAACACAACAAGAATTGGCTAGATTGGGTGCGAGTGTTGATGTGACCGATTTGCCATCATTGGATGCGTGTGTCTTGGATGGGTGTGAATCAGAGCAGTCAGTGATGCACAATAAGTAAAAAACAGGATTAAATACCTGACAAGTTTAGTAAGGTATTGCAGATTGTGTGCAGGCTTGATACCATACTAATTTAGTCAACTATTACAATAAAGCAGGCGGGTATGCGCTTAACTTCTAAAGGTCGCTATGCAGTGACCGCAATGTTAGATATTGCTATTCATCAACATGTTGGGGCGGTTTCTTTGTCAGATATTGCTTCGCGTCAATGTATTTCGCTTTCCTACTTAGAGCAAATTTTTACCCGTTTGCGTCGAGCGAAATTGGTGAAAAGCGTGCGTGGGCCTGGTGGTGGGTATTTAATCGGTTTGCCATTAGAAAAAATTAGTGTGCAACAAATTGTTAATGCTATGAATGAAGATTTGGACGCGCGTCAGTGTCGTGGTGCAGAGGATTGTCATCAGGGAACCGCTTGCTTATCGCATGCTTTGTGGGATGATTTGTCGGATATGATTGCAGGATTTTTGGAAGGGATTAATTTGGCAATGCTGATGGAAAAGCGAGAAACCGTGATGACAAACAAGAAGGAAGTTCGTCTTGGTCAAATTAAGCGCAGCTAATGTTATCAACAAAGGAGACGTGCGATGAGTATTACCCTAACCCCAAGCGCTGTTGAGCGCGTGCGTACTATGTTGTTAAAGCGCGGACATGGTGTAGGCTTGTACTTGGCCACTAAAGTAAGTGGTTGTACGGGGTTTGCCTATGTTGTCGACTATGCTGATGAGATTAAAGATGATGATGAAGTAATCGACTGTGATGGTGTAAAGGTAATTGTACCTAAGAAAAGCTTGGCACAGTTGTCGGGAATGACGTTAGATTATGCTAAAAACGGCTTAATTAATGAAGGCTTTGAATTTCATAATCCTAATGTAAAAGATACTTGTGGTTGCGGCGAAAGTTTTAGTGTATAGCTTTTAAGCTTGTTTATTCGGTATTTCAGTCGAAAATAAACCGCCCTTAGTTGGCGGTTTTTTGTTAGAATGAATAACATTTTTGAACAATATTGAGTGGTTACGTATGGCGTTAGAGCATACACTATCGATTATTAAGCCAGATGCCGTAGCAAAACGTGCAATTGGTGAGATTTTAGCGACTTTTGAGCAGGCAGGTTTGTCTGTTGTGGCAACAAAAATGAAGCGGTTAACAAGAGCTGAAGCCGAGGCTTTTTATGCGGTGCATGCCGATCGCCCATTTTATGCGCCATTGGTTGAGTTTATGTTATCTGGGCCGGTGGTTATTTCTGTTTTAGCAGGAGAAAATGCGGTAATGCATCATCGTCAGTTGATGGGTGCTACAGACCCAACAGCGGCTGCACCAGGAACAATCCGGGCGCGTTTTGCCAGTAACACACGAGAAAATGCAGTTCATGGCTCTGATAGTGTTGAAAATGCACAAAATGAAATTGCTTTCTTTTTTGCACAAACAGAGTTGTGTCATTAAATGAGTAGAGTTATGGTGAGTATTGGCGAGACAAGTGAAGCGACTGATAATACAGTCTCTTTGCTTGGCATGAATCGTAAAATGCTTGCCGATTGGTTGGTCGCCCAGGGTGAAAAACCTTTTCGAGCACAACAGTTGATGCAATGGGTGCATCAACGTGGCGTGATTGATTATGCTCAAATGACAGACTTGTCTAAAGTGCTTCGTGCTAAATTGGCGAGCTTGGCGCCGATTCGTCTGCCTGAAGTGAAGGTAGATCAGACGGCTTCCGATGGTACGCGTAAGTGGCTACTTGAAGTGGATGGTGCTAATGCTATTGAAATGGTATTTATTCCTGAAAAAACGCGCGGCACTTTGTGCATTTCTTCTCAAGTAGGGTGTGCGCTGGCTTGTACTTTTTGTATGACGGCGAGGCAGGGATTTAATCGTAATTTAACAAGCGATGAAATCATAGGACAAATGTGGTTGGCACAACACTTACTTCGACAAGCGGGTTGGGGAGAGCAGCCAGTAACCAATGTTGTCTTCATGGGCATGGGTGAGCCGTTATTGAATGTTAATCAGGTCTTTCCATCGGCGGAAATTTTGATGGACGATTGGGCTTATGGCTTATCAAAGCGCCGAGTAACGATTTCGACGTCGGGTATTGTGCCAGCGATGGATATGATTTCTGAGCGTTTGGATGTATCAATGGCGGTTTCTTTGCATGCTGCAAACGATGCTTTGCGTAACGTGTTGGTGCCAGTAAATCAAAAATATCCTTTGTCGGAATTGATTGCGGCGTGCCATCGTTACATTGCAAATTATCCTAATCGTCATGTCATGTTTGAATATGTGATGTTAGATGGCATTAATGATAGTGCTGCACATGCTCGCGAGGTTATTACGTTACTGCAAGGCTTGTCTGCAAAAGTTAACTTGATTCCTTTTAATCCGTTTCCCGGAACAGACTATAAAACCAGTCCGCATAGTCGTGTGCTAGCGTTTCAACAACGTTTAATGAAGTCTGGCTTGCAAACGAATATACGTAAAACGCGTGGTGAAGATATTGATGCAGCTTGTGGTCAATTGGCTGGCGATGTGGCGGATAGAACCAAGCGAACAGCAAAATTGCAACAAACCATTCACTTTAAACGACGTGACAGCAAAGGAAGTGTAAAGCATGGATAATCAATCACCAGCATTACATCTTGAACCAGACGCAGAAGCCTATTGGGGTAATCGGCTAAAAGTAGCCAGACTAGCAAAGCAGTTATCGGAAGAAACCGTGGCAACACAACTTAAACTGTCTGTCAAAACACTTCGTGCGTTAGAAGAAGATAATTGGCATGCTTTGACTTTGTCGCCGATGTTTGTGCGTGGCTACTTAAAGAATTATAGTGAGTTGCTGGGTATTGAAATGCCTGAGTCAGTATTGGCTAGTATTCAGGATAATAAACAGCTAAAAGCGGTTAGCCATATCTCAGAGCCTTTTACGGTTAGTGACGCAAAAGGTGTCTCTGTAAAATGGTTGTTATGGGGCTTTGTTGCGGCGATACTGTTCATCGGTTGGCAGTTTGACTTATGGGCGATGTTGATTGAAAGCGTGATGCGCTTGTTTAGTGTTTTGGAATAAATAGTTGATGAGTAATGGATTTGTCCATGCTGTACGTGGCATGAATGATGTTTTTGGTGATCAGTCTTGGTGGTTTGATCGTTTAGAATTGGTTGCACGTAATTTATTGGCTACTTATGGCTACACGCACGTGCGGTTGCCTGTAGTTGAAAAAACGGAATTGTTTTGTCGCTCTATTGGTGAAGTGACCGATATTGTTGAAAAAGAAATGTATACCTTTGCTGATCGCAATGGCGATTCGTTAACCTTGCGTCCAGAAGGGACGGCTGGATGTGTCCGCGCTGCTATCGAAAATAGTTGGCTTGCTGCTGGCGCTCAAAAAGTTTATTACTTAGGTCCTATGTTTCGCCATGAGCGTCCACAAAAAGGGCGATACCGCCAATTTTATCAATTTGGTGTTGAAACTTTTGGTATGGCTGGTCCCGATATTGATGCTGAATTGATTATGATTACAGCGCGCTTATGGAAACAATTAGGTATAGAAGCGAAGCTGTTAATTAACTCTCTGGGTTCGGCGAATGATCGGAGTGCTTATAGAGAGGCTTTAACACAGTATTTTTCGGCACATTATGATTTGCTGGACGAGGATAGCCAAAAGCGCTTGCATAAAAACCCGTTGCGCATTTTGGATAGTAAAAATCCCGAATTACAAGCACTAATTCAGCAAGCACCACAACTTACCGATTGGTTGGATGATCACAGTAAACAACAATTTTCTGGCTTGCTGGCGCAGCTTGATGCGGTTGGTATTCCTTATCAGGTGACGCCAACTTTAGTGCGTGGTTTAGATTATTACAACGATACTGTATTTGAGTGGGTCACAACCGAGTTGGGTGCGCAAGGCACCATTTGTGCGGGTGGGCGCTATGATGGCTTGGTAACACAATTGGGTGGTAAAGCAACGCCAGCAATTGGTTTTGCTATGGGTATGGAACGAGTGGTTGCCTTAATGCAGTTAGCACACGCCCAGCAAACGCCAGCTATTCAAGTTTATGTGATTGCTTCAGGCGAACAAGCGCAGCAAAAAATATTAGCATTAACGGAAAAGTGGCGAGATGAAGTCCCCAATGTTGGGATGATGGTGCATCACGGCGGCGGTAGTTTTAAAAGTCAATTTAAGAAAGCAGATAAAAGCGGTGCACATATTGCCCTAATTTTAGGCGATGATGAAGTAACGCAGCAGACGATTGGTGTTAAATTTTTACGTAATGATCAGGAACAAATAACGCTTAATTGGGCAGAAGTTCCTGCTTGGTTGCGTTGTCAAATAACAAACGACTAAGTTACAGTGCTTAGTTATAGATGAGATTAATTAGGAGAACAGCATGCAAGACGTCCATGAGCAACACGAATTAGAAGCCTTGAAAAGCTGGTGGAAAACAAATGGTATGGCAGTGTTGACTGGTGGTTTATTGGCCGTTGCAGGCGTATTAGGCTGGCAGGGTTATCATAGCTATGAAACGGCAAATAATGAAGCAGCTTCTTCGCGCTATGAAGGATTGCGTTCAGCAGCGCAAACAGATTTTGGTGCCGTTGCGACTGATGCACGTCAGTTAATGGTGGACTTTCCAAAAAGTCCTTATGCGGTAGGTGCTGCGTTTTTACTGGCTAAGCACGCAGCAGAGAAAGCGGACTGGGCTGATGCCCAAGCAAATTTGAAGTGGGTTATTGATCATACAACAGAGGCGCATTGGCGTGCTGTAGCATCGTTGCGCTTGGCTCGTGTCTTAATTGAAGCGAATAAAACAGATGAAGCTTTGTCAGTATTGAATACGGCAGCTACTGATACGCCAGTAGCTTTTAAAGGTTTGATCGATTATTTACGTGGCATGGCTTTGTTGCAACAAGGAAAGCAAGAAGCAGCGCAAGCGGCTTTTAAAGCGGCACAAGAAAATCCGACGTTATCAGCAAGCATTCGCAGCTTATCGCAATTATGGGTAGATGATTTAGGACAAGTGACACCATGATAAATCGTCGTCAATTTTTATCGAGTGTATCCTTAGCAGCGTTAATGCTGGCGGGGTGTGGACGTAACGAACCGATTCATCAACCAACACCGCTACAGGCAATTACGCCTAAATTGCGTGTGTCGCGTTTATGGTCTCAATCGTTAGGCAGTATGGCGCGTCGTGATGTGCCGGGTTTGCGCATTGTTGAGAGTGAGAACCAGCTTTTTGCAGCCTCAGGTAGTGGTGGTGTTGGTTGTGTTTCGACATCTGGCGATCTAGTGTGGCAGGTGAAATTAGATACCGTATTGGTTTCTGGCCCCAGCTTATCGGAAGTTTCTGAATTGGTTTATCTCGGCAGCGCCCATGGTGAGGTATTTTGCTTATCTTCTAAAACAGGTGAGCAGCGCTGGAAAGTGCAAATGGAAACCGAAGTATTAGCCGTTATGGCTGGCTCTGGTCGTTTGTTTGTGCGTACAGCAGATGGACGATTGAGTGCTTTAGATGCGCTTGACGGTTCGACCTTATGGGTGTTAGACCATGATATGCCAGTGCTATCTGTTCGTGGTATGGCAGCGCCTTTGCCTGTTGCTAATGCGATGTTAGTCGGCTGGGAAGATGGGGTTGTTGAAACAATCTTGCAGGAAAACGGTGAGCGCGCTTGGGAATCACGTATCGCTTTTCCACGCGGCAGAACCGATATTGAACGTATGGTTGACACGCAAGCGGCTATTTTAACTGATGGTTCGCGTGTTTTTGCATCGGCAACAAATGGCAAAGTGGTTGCTTTAGAGTTGCAGTCAGGTAGTCAAATATGGTCAAGTGATACGTCGACATGGGTAGACATGGCGTTGGCTAGCAATCGATTGTTTGTCGTCGCTGAAGATGACACAGTCCGAGCCTTAGCGACCGATTCAGGTCGTGTGCTGTGGAAACAAGATGCATTGAACTATCGACGTCTTAGCAAAGCAATTGCTTGGGGTGAATGGGTTGTTGTGACTGACATGGAAGGCGTATTGCACATTCTTGATGGTAATGACGGTGCAATTATTGGACGTGTTGAAGGCGCAATTTCAACGGGTTTGGCTGATGGCCTTGCCTTAACAGATCGCCGATTGGCCTTGTTAGATGTTGCAGGAAATTTAACTTTCTGGCAAGCAGGAAGTGTGGAGTAAATAAACTTATGCAACGCGTTATCGCTTTAGTAGGGCGTCCTAATGTCGGCAAGTCGACACTGTTTAATCGTTTAACGCGAACACGTAATGCACTTGTTTCCGATTTTCCTGGCTTAACGCGAGATCGTCAGTATGGTATTGGTCGCTTAGGGAATGAGCCTTATATCGTTGTCGATACAGGTGGACTGAGCGGTGAAACAGACGGTGTTGATGTCTTTATGCAGCAACAAGTGCAAATGGCATTGGAAGAAGCTTCTGTTATCTTCTTTTTGGTGGATGCTAGAGATGGTTTAGTGCCACACGATGAAGTCATTGCTGCTAAGGTTCGCGCATTAAATAAGCCAGTCTATTTATTGGTGAATAAAAGCGAGGGCATGGCGCAAACTTACGCCCATAGTGAATTCTTTCGTTTGGGTTTAGGAGAGCCTATTCCTGTCTCTTCTGCACATGGTGAAAATATTCATGCCCTAATGGAATCGACCTTTGATACCTTGCGTAAAGCAGAGGGAGATGTCGAATCATCGGTAACGACCTTGGCGCCTGGTATTCGTATCGCGGTTGTCGGTCGTCCAAACGTGGGTAAATCGACGTTAATTAACCGAATGGTGGGCGAAGAGCGTGTGATTGCCTATGATATGCCAGGCACGACGCGAGATAGTATTTTTGTGCCTTTTGAACGAGATGAACAGCAATATACGTTAATTGATACCGCTGGCATACGTCGTCGCGCGCGCGTGAACGATATGATTGAGAAGTTTAGTGTTATTAAAGCATTGCAGGCAATGGAAGCTTCGCATGTTGTGATCGTAATGCTAGACGGTTCTGAAGGCATTACTGACCAAGATTTGCATTTGGTAGGCATGGCATTAGAGTCGGGTCGTGGTCTTATTTTAGCGATTAACAAATGGGACGGGCTAACAAAAGATCAGCGTGACCATGTTAAAAATCAAATAGATTTGCGCTTACAGTTCGCTGCCTATGCAGAGCATCACTTTATTTCCGCACTTCATGGTACGGGCGTTGGTTTGTTGTTGGGTATGGTTAAGCAGGTTTATGCTGCAGCGACAAGACAACTGTCAACACCAGCTTTAACGCGAGAATTGCAAGAAGCACAACTAGTGCATCAGCCGCCATTGATTCGTGGTCGGCGTGTTAAGATGCGTTATGCACATACTGGTGGTCATAACCCGCCGATTATTGTGATTCATGGTAATCAATTAGATGATATGCCCGCGGCTTATACGCGCTACTTAGAGCAGCGTTTTCGTAAAGCATTCGATCTGTATGGCACACCCGTACGTATTGAATATAAAACGAATGAAAACCCTTACGAGGGCATTAAAAATAAATTAACAGAGCACCAGATTAAGCGCAAAAAACGCTTAATGAATTTTGTTAAAAAAGCAGAAAAAAGAAAGCGCAGATAGTTTAGGCATGTAATTTGCTTTTGTTTATAGTGTAAGCTGTTTTTATTGTTATAGACTTACTGAAACTATTTGGAATACGCATCATGAATGCTTTTAATCAACTGCCGTTAATACGTAAACTTCTGGTTAGTTTTTTACCAGGTGTTGTGTTATTAATTGTTTGCGCTATGCTGGCATGGATGGCAGTTGCAGAAAAAGCAACATTAACAGAGGCGTTAACACAATCACTTGCGCGTAGTCAGGCGCAAGTTGTGCCTGTTGTGCCGCCCGTGGTGATCAAATCACCTTCAATAACCGCTTTTCCAGAGGCGTTGTTAGAAAAGGAAGTGCAAGCAAAAAACACGATTTATGCTCCCCTTATTATGGAATCCGAGTTAGATATGACTTGGGCGGTTGTTTGGTATCGATTATGGGCAGATCAGCAATTGTGGTTAACGCAAGCGCATTGGGCCTTTTCTCAGATTGATGCTCCAGAACGTGTTGTAGCTGTCAATGAGGCTTATCAAAATTTAGCAGAACAATTACGTTTGGCGATTGAAGATAAAAGTTTATGGTCGGAAGTTGTTGCCGATTATTTGTCGCAATGGCAACAATGGGCGGCAGATTATCAAGCCTACTGGCAATCAGCTTATGCTGAAGCGCAGAAAGAACGGCAAGCTTCGCTAGTCGAAACGACGATACCCGTGGCACAACCAGCTTTGCCTATAGCAGAATCCGTTGCACCTGTTGACAACGAACAATTTGAATTGACAAAGCTATTGCCAGCCATGATTGCCATCACTTTGCTATGGTGGGTTGTGGTCCTTTGGTTATGGATAGGCTATTGGCAGCAAGTATGGAAGCCTGGGGTGTTTCAATCGGGATTAACCTTAACGCAAGGCGATGAAATGCAATGGTTTGTGTTGGCGTGGCGTACAAGACAACAAGAGCAACAGCAATTAACGCAATCGCTTAAACATTGGGATAGTTACCAGCAGCAGTTGGTGGCGCAAATGCAGTCGTTACAGGCGACTAAAAATCAAACACAACAATGGATGTTAGAACAACAACAGGTTGGACAAACGCTCAGTAGTAGTCTGGCGCGTATGCAACAAACTACCCAAGATATGCAACAATTATTGGAGCGTGGCGGTAATCAAATTAGCGGCAGTTTAGCGCATGCGCAGCAGGGAAAGCAAACGATTATGCAAATGCGTCAAACTATGATGACGTTTAGTACCGAATTGTCAGCGATACAAAAAGCGGTCGCTAAACTGGTAGTAGATGGTCAATCTGTTGGTCAGGTGCTTAAAGCGATTCAAGGTATTTCCGAGCAAATTTCGATGCTATCCCTTAATGCAGCGATTGAAGCGGCAAGAGCGGGTGAGTATGGACGTGGCTTTGCCGTTGTTGCTGATGAGGTTCGGAAACTGGCCAATAAAACACAAGAATCTACCGATGAAATTAAACACATTGTTGATAATATTCAAAGTGCAACGCATGATGTAGATGCAGCGTTAACGCGTAGTCAAAGCGCGCACTTTGAAGGCTTGTCTTCGACACAAGATGCCCTCGATTGGTTAGTGCCTTTGTCTACTGGTTTAGAGAGCGCGGTGCAGCATGTTCAGAAAGGGCAAGAACAGTTGATTGTTTTGCAGACGCATGCCCATGCTACAGATGTTAGCGCGCTGAGTACACAGCCAGAGTCTGCGATGCAGTTACTGCAAGGCGTTGATCGCCTAGAGACCCTTGTTCGCAATAAACCTACTTCGTAAGCGCTTTTATTTGGTAATCGTTGCCACCGCTTGGCATTATTAAGCAATAAAATTGAGTGTTAATTTAATGATGACTTCGTCTCGTGCGCAAAAGCGCTTTTTCCGTTCATTGGTTATGTTTGTTAGTGCTTTGGCACTTACTTATTGGCTGACAACGCAGTTACCCAATCATGTTGTTGCCGCCGTTAAACAGCTTTCCGCTGCTACCGTATCCGAACAAAATGTGCCGCCATTTGGCTGGCCGGTTGCAACAGAAACAGATTCAAACCACCGCGTGCAATTTTTAGCCAACAAATGTTACTTTGTTGGCTATAGTAATGATAGAGGTGATCCTTTATGGGTTGTGTATTCGCTTACTGCGCATCAAGACGGTGAAGTCGATAAACGCCAACCCAAATTTATTACGGATACGCGCACTCAGGCTGCGATTGTTCACGAGCATTACAATCGTTCTGGCTATGATCGTGGGCATATGGCACCTAATTATGCTATTGGTGCATTATGTGATGATGAAGCGCAAAAACAAACTTTTCTGATGTCTAATATTGTGCCACAGAGCAAGGCGTTAAATCAGCGTTGGTGGGAGCGGTTAGAACGCGTTGAGTTGAGTCATTTTACGCGCATTTTTGAGCAGGTTTGGGTAATCGATGGTCCTGTTTTTTCAGCACATCCTGTTACTTTGCCAAATGGTCCTGTGCAAGTGCCAGAGTCATGTTATAAAATTTTTGTGGCACAAAAAGCGGGCGTTTGGCATGTGCTTGCCTTTATGGTAGATCAAGGCGTTGAAGGAAAAGAACCGCTATCTCAATATCGCACCAATATTGCAGCGATTGAAGCGCGTGTCGGTTTTGATTTTCTGCCACAGCTACCAGTACCCGAGACGATTAAAAGCGCGCTTAAGCAAGACAAAGAAGATACAGCTTGGCGTTTAGATGAAGTCGATATGCTGCCTACGCGCTATTAACTATTGATGTGCTTGAATCCACTCAGGCCAAGTCGAAGTAAGCTCAGGACAAGCACCAACGGCAGAGCGTGCTTCCAAGGTTAATGGTGCGCTTAAAATGCTTGTTCTGTCTAGTGTGTGTGCTAAGCAGCCGGCTTCTTCCGCAATTAATGCACCCGCAGCAAAGTCCCATAATTTTTGTTTGCCATGTAGGTAAGTTTGTACCCGACCTGCGGCTAGCCAGCACCAGTCGATCGCGACTGAACCAAAACTTCGTTGTGAATGATAAGGATGCCCACTACTAATTGCTTGCGCTAAGCGTGTCGTTAATCGTTTGGTGTCGATAATTGCCATCGCATGCTTTAAATTACTATCTTGTGTTTCTGACGCGGTGATTAGTGGTAGCTTATTAAGGTAAGCGCCTTTCCCTTTTTGCGCGCTAAAGCATTCATCTCTGTTTGGATCATAAACCATGCCCGCAACAACTTCGCCATTAAGCAGTAATGCCAGACTAACAGCATAAACTGGAATGCCGTGGCTAAAGTTGCTTGTGCCATCTAATGGATCTAGTAACCAACAGGTTCCTGTTGAGAGTATGCTATTTTGTTCTGTTTCACTCATTTCTTCACCTAGGACAGGGATGCTAGGAAAAAGCGTTAATAGTCTGTTGCTGATCGCTTGTTGTAGTGCGATATCTGTTTCTGTTACTAGGCTACCATCTTGTTTGCGCGACATGTTTTGACGCCCAGTCGCGACGCGATTAAAAATGTCTTGGGCAATTACCCTTATTTCATCGGTGAGGTTTGTCCATTGCTGATCGTTTAATGATTTCATGCGAGCACAACTTCTAAAACGAATTGTGAGCCGGCATAACCTAATACGAGTAAGCCATATCCCCACAGAACGAGCCTAGCCGCTTTTTGACCACGCCAGCCGTATTTATAGTGTGCCCAAATTAATATTGCTAACAATAGCCAGCTTAATAGCGTAAACAGTGTTTTGTGGGCTAAATGTTGTGCGAGTAAGTTGTCAACAAAAATAGCGCCAGTAATGAGCGCAAAACTCAGCATAATAAAACTAGCAACAAGCCATTCAAATAGTGTCACCTCCATTAAAGCTAAAGGGGGTAGTGCGCCTAATAAGCCGTGCCATTTGCGTTCTCTTAACCGTTTTTCTTGAAATAAAATTAACGCAGCTTGTGCTGCTGCGAGACCAAGAAGGGTAAAAGCAATCAGTGAAGCAATGACGTGCAGTCCAATACCAAAAGCAAGAATGTGTGGTGGTGGTAAGATGGGCGCTAGCCATAGGCTAGCTAATGCCACGGGAAAAATAATAACCCCAAGTGACTCCATTGGTTTTTGTAAACTACTCGCAATGACTAACACTGCAGACAACCAGCCCGCCAAGCTCAGGCTGACCCCTAATCCCATATGAATAACGCTATCATCTAAAAAAGTAGACCACAATAATGCGCCGTGTATACCACTTGCAAGCGTTGCTAGTAGCATAACAGCCCATTTCCCCCACTTGGGTCGGTAGCCTCGCATATTGGCAATTAACAGTCCGCTACTGATGATATAAGCAATAGAAGCAATGAAAATTAATTTACTCATGGTGTTTTTCCAAATAAATGGCGCAGCAGATAGACTCGCCCTCGCTTATAATAGCAAAAATACAGACAAGTAAAAGAGGAATCGGCATGTTTGAAAGTTTAAGTGATCGCTTGCAGCGCACCTTAAAAACCATTCGAGGCCAAGGAAGACTTAGCGAAGAAAATATTAAAGACGCACTGCGAGAGGTTCGCCGTGCGTTACTTGAAGCCGACGTTGCTTTAGAAGTCATTAAAGCTTTTATTGAGCGTGTTCAAGCGCGCGCAGTAGGGCAAGAGGTTGCGTTGAGCCTAAGTCCAGGACAGGCGTTCATTAAAATTGTTAAAGAAGAGCTTACTGTAGTTATGGGGGAGGCTAACGACGGCTTAAAGCTGAATGTAGCGCCTCCTGCAATCATTTTAATGGCTGGCTTGCAAGGTGCAGGTAAAACGACGACTGTGGGTAAGCTTGCACGCTATTTAAAAGAGCGTGAAAAGAAAAAAGTGCTTGTTGTCTCCGCTGATATATATCGCCCTGCAGCAATTAGCCAGTTAAAAACAGTTGCACAACAAGTTGGTGTTGACTTCTTTCCTTCGGAAGCGAATCAATCGCCAGTAACAATTGCGCAAACAGCAATGCATGCTGCAAAGAAATCTTTTTACGATGTGCTGATTGTGGATACAGCAGGTCGCTTGCACGTTGACGAAGCGATGATGGAAGAAGCCAAAGCGATTCACTCAGCTATTACACCTATCGAAACCTTGTTTGTGGTTGATGCCATGACTGGTCAAGATGCAGCACGTACAGCTAAAGCCTTTAATGAGGCTTTGCCATTAACCGGTGTTGTGCTGACCAAAACAGATGGTGATGCGCGTGGTGGTGCAGCCCTTTCTGTACGTGAGTTGACAGGAAAGCCGATCAAGTTTTTAGGTATTGGTGAAAAGCTTGATGCCTTAGAACCTTTCCATCCTGAGCGCATGGCGTCGCGAATTTTGGGTATGGGCGATGTGCTAAGCTTAATCGAGCAGGTAGAGCAAAAGGTTGATCGCGTTGAAGCAGAAAAACTGGCTAAAAAATTGCAAGAAGGGGACAGGTTCACTTTTGAAGATTTCAAAGCACAATTGCAGCAAATACAAAAAATGGGTGGCATTTTTTCGATGTTAGATAAGCTCCCAGGTATGAGCGGGTTATCGCAAAAAATAGATCCCAGCCAAGGAGAGAAACAGTTTAAGCGCATCGAGGCGATGATTGACTCTATGACGATTAAAGAACGCCAGAATCCGACGTTGATTAAAGGATCACGCAAACGCCGAATTGCTATGGGGTCGGGTACGAGTGTACAAGAACTCAATCGCATGATGAAGCAGTTTGAAGATATGCAAAAAATGATGAAGAGCATGAAAAAAGGCGGCATGAAAAACATGATGCGTGGGATGGCGGGCAAGATGCCATTCATGCGTTAATTTTACTGTGCTGTTTAATGGTCATGTTGTTTGCGCGAGGCTTTTCTTGTGAGTCACGGTTTTTTATGGCATAATTAGCGATTCTCTTCCTTAATGGTTGAGAATGGCATAAGAAATTGTCAGCAGGAATTCCTGTTGTCGCTGTTGAAATGTTACAAGGAGTGACAGATGGTTGTAATCCGTCTAGCCCGTGGTGGCGCTAAGAAAAAGCCTTTTTATTCAATCGTCGTAGCGGACAGCCGCATGCGTCGTGATGGTCGTTATATTGAACGCATTGGGTTCTTTAACCCTGTTGCTCGTGGTAATGAAGTTAAATTCACTATTGACAGCGACCGTTTAAATTACTGGGTAGGTCAGGGCGCACAGCAATCTGATCGTGTAGTAAGTTTGGTTAAGCAGTCTAAAGCTGCGTAATAGTTAACGTGCAAGCGTTAGCAGACAACAAAATTTTAATTGGCCGTATTAATGGCCTGTTTGGGGTTCGTGGTTGGTTAAGATTTTTTTCTTACACACGTCCGCCAGCTAACTTAATTAGTTATAACCCTTTGTGGGTAAAAACGGCGCAAGGTTGGCAATCGTTTGAAGTGGAAACGTCGCAAGCTTATGCTGACGGTCGCTTGGTTGCTAAGTTTAAAGGTGTCGATGAGCGCGAAGAAGCACGGTTGTTGATGGGGTGTGATGTGGCGATTAGCCCAGAGCAACTGCCAAAAACAGACCCAACTGACTACTACTGGGTTGATCTTGTAGGTTGTACAGTTGAAACGCTTGCGGGTGTTTCTTTAGGTGTCGTGAAAGAAATGATGGAAACGGGTGCCCATGATGTGATGCGGGTGCGTCAAGGAAAAAGTGATGAGCTGATTCCTTTTGTGTTAGATCGAGTTGTTAAGTCAGTCGATTTAAATGCAAAACGCATTACGATTGATTGGGAACCAGGATACTTCAACGAGAGCAATGCTTAACTTTCATGTAATTACCTTGTTTCCAGAGCTGTTTAGTGCGGTTCGTGATTCAGGGGTGACAGGAAGAGCGCATCAAAAAGGATTGTGGTCTTGCGTGTGTTATAACCCGCGAGATTATGTTCACGATGTGCATCATAGCGTTGATGATCGTCCATACGGCGGAGGTCCGGGTATGGTAATGATGTATCAGCCTTTAATGGATAGTTTGTTGGCTGTGAATGCTAATATTGATTCATCTGTTAAAGCGCATGTTGTTTATCTTTCGCCGCAGGGTAAGCCGCTAACGCAACAACGTGTTGCAGCCTTAGCTAAGTTGCCCAACGTGGTATTGTTATGTGGGCGTTATGAGGGAATAGACGAGCGGTTTATTCAAACGCAGGTCGATGAAGAAATTGCGATTGGAGACTTTGTTGTTTCTGGTGGCGAGCTTCCCGCGATGATGCTAATGGATGCTGCAGTACGTTTATTGCCTGGTGCTTTAGGGCATGTTGCCTCGGCAGTAGAAGACTCGTTTAGTGACGGATTGTTAGATTGTCCGCATTATACGAGGCCAGCAGAAATTGAAGGAATTGAAGTGCCAAGTGTGCTTCAATCTGGAAATCATGCTGAAATTGCCAAGTGGCGACGACAACAGAAGTTACTGCGTACAGCTCAAAGACGCCCAGAGTTGCTTGAAAAAGTGGACATGAGCGCAAAAGAACGTGATTGGTTGGCAGAACAACTGCAGGCGTGAAAGCGTCGGCTTAAAATTGAAATTTGTTGCTTGTTAAAAAACCAAGTATAATTTATTGATTAAACCACATGAGATGTGGTGCTGATTGAGGTAATAAAATGATTAACCCAAAAATTCAAGCTTTGGAAACTGCCCAGCTTAAAAGTGATGTTCCTGCTTTTGGTCCAGGTGACACGGTTACGGTACAGGTAAAAGTGGTCGAAGGTGCGCGTGAGCGCTTACAAACTTTTGAAGGTGTTGTAATTGCAAAACGTAACCGCGGCTTAAACTCTGCTTTTACAGTGCGCAAAATTTCACATGGTGTTGGTGTTGAACGTGTTTTCCAAACACACAGCCCACTAATTGCGAGCATTGCTGTTGTACGTCGTGGTGATGTGCGTCGTGCTAAATTGTACTATCTCCGTAATTTACGTGGTAAAGCGGCACGTATTCGCGAGAAAGTGTAAGCGATTACTTGGTAATGAAAAAGGCGCCTATTTGGCGCCTTTTTGTTTATTAATCATTAAAAATTGGATGGATTGGTTGTGCTTCGTTATGTTTTAAGTTTTTGTTGTTTGTTGTTTGCTTTTTCTGCGCTGGCTAGTGATGAGTCGGCAAGCGTGAAGCAAAAAATTGTTAAACAGATTCCAGAAATGGTTGATGCTGTCGTAACGGCGACACCAATCCCTGGTGTATATAGCGTACAGCAAGGCTCGTTTATTTTTTACACTTCCGCGGATGCTAATTATGTTTTCCGTGGGCAGTTGTTAAGTTTGTCGGATAAGCGTAATTTAACAGAAGATGCTGTGAAACAATTCAGAAAGGAAGTGTTTCATGATTTACAGGACAAAGATACGATCATTTATTTACCAGAGGGTGGTAAATTTACGCATACGATTACGGTATTTACAGATGTAGATTGTCCTTACTGTCATAAATTGCATGCGCAACTTGCGACAATTTTGGCGGCAGGCATTCGCGTGCGTTATGCTTTTTTCCCTCGAGCTGGGTTAAATACGCCTTCATATCAAAAGGCTGTTCATGCTTGGTGTAATCAGCAAAAGCCAGATGAGTTGTCTTCGATGATGCAAGGAAAAACGCCAGAAAAACTCATGACTTGTGCCAATCCAATTGAGCAGCATGTTGATTTGGCAAGTCGTTTAGGTTTACAAGGTACGCCGAGTATTTTGCTTGAAAATGGCACACTTATTCCTGGATTGCCACCAGTTGCAGAATTAATAAAATTGGTTAAAG
Organism: Thiotrichales bacterium; assembly: GCA_022759035.1. GTDB lineage: Bacteria > Pseudomonadota > Gammaproteobacteria > Thiomicrospirales > Thiomicrospiraceae. The sequence goes on along the minus strand of JAEMQD010000117.1, from coordinate 18,748 downwards.
AGTAGGTAGCTTGTTGGCTGTTTTTGTGTGATATAATCGCCACATCATAATGCGGATGTGGCGGAATTGGTAGACGCACTAGTTTCAGGTACTAGCGAGTAAAATCGTGGAAGTTCGAGTCTTCTCATCCGCACCAATTCATCAAAAACCGTTTTTATCTTATCCGGCGGCTGGCCTCAGTCGTTGCTCAATCTTGACTTTGCACCTATTATGGGCGAAAATTCTGCTCATTAAAAACGTTTACGGCATTGTATAATTCGAGCCAAAACAAACTTAATCTAATTTCAAACACTGCGTTTAACGCCGCATTATATTTAAAGTAACAAATCGAGGAATCCATGCAAGTTTCAATTCAACGTCCAACCGAAGGACTAGAGCACGTTATTACTGTTTCTGTTGCAGGCGAAGGCTTAAGCAATGCGGTTGACACTCGATTAAAGTCAATTCAAAAAACGCTTAAGATGGATGGTTTTCGTCCAGGAAAAGTGCCTATGGCAATGGTGCGTGCGCGTCATTTGCAACAAGTGCGTGCTGAAGCTTTAGAAGAACTATTGTACGAAACTTTTTTCAAGGCAGCAGAGCAGGAAAAAGTACGTGTGGCTGGTATTCTTGGTTTTGAAGAAATTTCGGCAAATGATGGCGAAGATGTTCGTTTTGTAGCGCGCTTTGAAAGCTATCCTGAAATTGCTATTCCTGCATTCTCTGGCTTGTCAATGGAGAAAGTTGTTGCAGATATTACTGATGCTGATATTGATGCAATGATTGAACGTTTACGTGAAATGCGTAAAACCTATGCTGTCGTTGATAAGGCTGCTGAGTTAGGTGATATGGTTAATATCGATTTCGTTGGTAGTATTGATGGCGTGAACTTTGATGGCGGTAGTGCGCAGAATGTACCGCTAGTACTCGGTTCTGGACGCATGATCCCTGGTTTTGAAGATGGCATTATTGGTATGAAAGCGGGTGATAGTAAAGTCATTGACGTTACTTTCCCAGCAGAGTATCAAGCGGCACATTTGGCGGGAAAAACGGCGCAGTTTGCCATAACGATGAACTCTGTACAACAAGCGCAGTTGCCAGAAGTAGATGCTGATTTTATTAAAACATTTGGTGTTGAATCTGGTTCAGTAGCCGATTTCCGTGCTGATGTTAAGAAGAATTTGACACGTCAGGTTGGTTTATCGTTAATTAAGCAAAACAAAGAAAATGTCATGAATGCCTTGTTGGCAGCAGCCACATTTACCTTACCAAAAACACTTGTGGAACGTGAGCTAAGAGGTATGGTTGATGCCGTTGCTAAACGTATGCAAGAGCAAGGTATGAAAGCAGATGGTGTTGATCCTGAAACGATGAGAGATGAAGCATCAAAGCGTGTTGCTTTAGGCTTGTTGTTGGGTGAGGTGGTTCGCGCTGAAGGATTAAAAGCAGACGAAGCACTAGTGCGTGACATTCTGTCGTTAGAGGCGGATGGTTATGATAATCCAGAGCAGTTTATTCAGTGGTATTTGGCAGACCAACAACGTCGTGCAGAAGTAGAAGCAATTGCTATTGAGAATGCTGTGGTTGACTTGGTTATGTCAAAAGCCAAAGTAACTGAAGTTAAAAAAGCACTCGCTGATATCGCAGGTTAATTATGAACGAGCAAGATATGGCTAGCGGGTTTGCACCCAATAATATGCTCATTCCTATGGTGGTAGAGCAGTCTGGGCGGGGAGAGCGCTCGTATGATATCTATTCGCGCTTACTAAAAGAGCGCGTTATTTTCTTGACTGGTCAAGTCGAAGAAAATATGGCTAGTTTAATCGTTGCTCAAATGTTGTTTTTGGAAGCAGAAAATCCAAAGCAAGACATCTACCTTTACATTAACTCTCCAGGTGGTGTCGTTACTGCGGGTATGTCGATTTTCGACACGATGAACTTTATTAAACCCGATGTCAGTACCATTTGCATGGGACAAGCGGCAAGTATGGGTGCCTTTTTGTTAGGTGCTGGTGCTAAAGGTAAACGTTTTGCTTTGCCGAATGCACGTATCATGATTCACCAACCATTGGGTGGTTTTCGTGGTCAGGCTAGCGATATTGAGATTCATGCGCGTGAAATTTTGCGCTTAAAAGATAGTCTGAACCAGCATATGGCTAATTTTACTGGGCAACCAGTCGAAAAATTGGCTGCTGATACAGATCGTGATAACTTTATGAGTAGTGAAGAAGCGCGTGAATATGGGCTAATTGATGCTGTGCTAACACAGCGTCCAGAATAAGCGGAAGACAAGATGGCAGAGCATATTGCTGAAGGCGACTTTAATTGTTCTTTTTGTGGTAAAAGTCAGCATGAAGTTAAAAAATTAATTGCGGGTCCTTCCGTTTTTATTTGTAATGAATGTGTTGATTTGTGTAACGAAATTCTGGCCGAAGAATTTGGTACTGCTGAAGCCACTGGTGCTTTAGAAAGCCAGTTCAGCTTAACGAATTTGCCAACACCAGCTGAAATTAAAGCTATTTTGGATGATTATATTATCGGCCAAGATGTTGCTAAAAAAACCTTGTCTGTGGCTGTTTATAATCATTACAAACGGTTGCGTTTAAATGAAATTTCTGATGATAGCGTTGAGCTAAGCAAAAGTAATATTCTGCTTATTGGGCCAACTGGCTCGGGCAAAACGTTATTGGCACAAACCTTGGCGCGCGTGTTATCGGTTCCTTTTGCTATTGCAGATGCGACAACACTCACGGAAGCAGGCTATGTTGGTGATGATGTTGAAAGTATCTTGCACCGCCTACTGCAGAATGCCGAGGGCGATGCAGCAAAAGCACAACAAGGGATTATTTACCTTGATGAAATTGATAAAATTGCACGTAAATCAGAGAATCGTTCTATTACGCGAGATGTCTCTGGTGAGGGTGTGCAACAGGCATTATTAAAACTCATTGAAGGTACAGTCTCTTCTATTCCAGCGCAAGGTGGACGTAAGAACCCATCTAACGAAATGGTTCAAATTGATACTTCTCGCATCCTATTTATTTGTGGTGGTGCTTTCGAGGGATTAGATAAAGTTATTGCAAAACGTGTCGAAAAAGATGCAGGTATTGGTTTTGCTGCCAGCGTGAAAGACAAAACAGATAAGCCAGCAGCAGACATTTTGCGTCAGGTGGAGCCTGATGATTTGATGCGCTTTGGGTTAATTCCTGAGTTTATTGGTCGCTTGCCTGTTGTGGCATCATTAGATGAACTAGATGTTGATGCTTTAGTACGTATTTTAACTGAGCCTAAAAACGCAATTACAAAGCAATTTGCAAAATTGTTTGAAATGGAAAATGCAGAACTCATTTTTGAGGCGCAAGCATTAAAAGCAATAGCAGCAGAGGCATTAAAACGTAAAACAGGTGCACGTGGTTTGCGTTCTATTGTTGAAGGTTTGCTGATGGAAACAATGTTTGAGTTGCCTGGTAAAAAAGATGTTGCTTCAGTTATTATTGACGAAGAGGTAGTCGCTGGTAAAAAGCCGCCCGTGCTGTCGTCAGCAAAAACAGAGGCTAAGGAGGCGGCTTAAAGCCGCCTTTTTTATGGAGACTAAAATGGCTTTTATGCAAGAAGATAATAAATTTTTTGATGTTCCCTTGTTGCCATTGCGTGATGTTGTGGTTTTCCCTGGTACAGTAATGCCCTTATTTGTCGGGCGTGCTAGAAGTGCGGCGGCTTTGGAGGCTGCAATGCATCAGGGTAAGCAAATTATGCTGGTGACACAGCAAAAAGTTACGGAAGACGAGCCAAGGAGCGAGGAAGACTTGTATACCGTGGGTACGTTGGCAACGATTTTGCAAATGCTACGCTTGCCTGACGATACCATTAAAGTATTGGTAGAAGGACAAGTTCGTTGTCGTATTACTCGATTGCAAGATACGGGTGATCACTGGTCTGTTGATATTGAGTCTATTCAAGATGAAGTTGAAGATCAGCAATATATCGATGCACTTTTTCATAGCGTACAAGCTCAATTTGATGCTTTTGCAAAAATTAATCGCAAAGTGCCAAATGAGGTCGTTTTGTCGGTCAAAGAAATTCAAGATGCAAATCAGTTAGTGGATATTGTTGCTGCGCATCTAAATTTGAAGTTAGCGCAAAAGCAAGAACTTTTAACCTTGTCTGGGCTGGGTGCACGTTTAGAGCGTTTATTAGCGTTAATTGAAAATGAAATTGATCTAAATGAAGTCGAAGGTCGAATTCGTAAGCGTGTTAAAACACAAATGGAGAAAAATCAGCGAGAGTACTATTTGAATGAGCAGATGAAGGCGATTCAAAAAGAATTAAATGGTCTCGAAGGTGATGATAAAGACGAGTTTGAAGTTTATGCGCAACGTATTGCTGAAGCGGGTATGCCAGAAGAGGCTAAAAAGCAAGCAACAGCAGAGTTAAAAAAACTCAAAACAATGCCGCCGATGTCTGCTGAATCAACGGTCGTTCGTAATTATATCGAATGGTTGTTAGATGTGCCATGGAAGAAAAAAACGCGCATTCATCGTGATTTGGCTAAAGCGCAAGCTTTGTTAAATGAACGTCATTATGGTTTAGATAAGGTAAAAGAACGCATTTTAGAGTACTTGGCAGTACAGTCTCGTGTTAAGCACCAACGCGGTCCAATTTTATGCTTAGTGGGCCCACCTGGTGTTGGTAAAACATCGTTAGCGCACTCAATCGCGCAAGCGACACATCGTGCTTATGTTCGCTTTTCTTTGGGTGGCGTGCGCGATGAGTCGGAAATACGCGGACATCGTCGTACGTATTTAGGCGCAATGCCAGGCAAAATTATTCAAAAAATGGCTAAAGTCAAAGTGACGAATCCATTATTTTTGTTGGATGAAATTGATAAAATGGCGCGCGACATGCGTGGTGATCCTGCTGCCGCATTGTTAGAAGTGTTAGATCCAGAGCAGCATAAACATTTTAGTGATCATTATTTAGATGTTGATTATGATTTGTCTGAAGTCATGTTTGTGGCAACAGCGAACTCAATGGATATTCCAGAAGCTTTGTTAGATCGTATGGAAATTATTCGCTTGTCTGGTTATACCGAGCAAGAAAAGTTTCATATTGCACGAGAACACCTGTGGACGAAGCAGTTAAGTGACCATGGATTAAAACAGAGCGAGTTGCAGCTAAGTGATGCTGCTCTGATACAACTCATCCGTGTTTATACGCGGGAGGCAGGTGTGCGTAGTTTAGATCGTGAATTAGCTAAGCTGGCACGTAAAGCTGTAAAGCAGTTAATGCTCAATGAAAAACAAGGGCCGATTGTTATCGAAGAGGCAGACTTGGAAAGCTACTTGGGCGTAGCACGTTACCGTTTTGGTTTGGCAGAAAGTGAAGATCGTATTGGGCAAGTGACAGGACTGGCTTGGACTTCTGTCGGTGGTGAATTGCTCACCATTGAGTCTACCGTTATGCCAGGCAAAGGTAAGCTGGTGCGCACGGGTAAGTTGGGCGATGTGATGAAAGAGTCAATTGAGGCAGCGATGAGCGTTGTGCGCTCTCGTAGCGAGCAATTAGGGATTGCTGCGGATTATTTTGACACACATGATTTCCATCTTCATGCGCCAGAAGGTGCGACCCCCAAAGATGGTCCGTCTGCTGGTATTGCTATTTGTACTGCCTTAGTTTCTGTGGCGACAGGCATTCCTGTTCGCTGTTCGGTTGCCATGACAGGTGAAATTACCTTGCGTGGTGAAGTGTTGCCTATTGGTGGCTTGAAAGAGAAGTTATTAGCGGCGCTACGCGGTGGCATTGAGACGGTGTTGATACCTCATGATAATGTTCGTGATTTAAAAGAAGTGCCAGATGAAGTGAAAAATCAGTTGGCGATTCATCCTGTCCGCTGGATTGATGAAGTCTTGGCGGTGGCATTAGCACGTCAACCAGAAGCTAAAAATAGCCACTCTGGAATTGAGGCTAATGTCGATCTGGAAGAAAAACAGACAATTCGACATTAAATGTGCAACTTTAACGAACAGATGCTTGACAGGACGGGCGTTGCAAGGGTATAAACGCTCTTGATTATTTAAACAAATATCCTACTTAGGAGAGATGACTCATGAATAAAACGGAATTAGTTGCAGCAATTGCTAGTGATTCAGGATTAACTAAAGCGCAAGCGCACAAAGCATTGGACGCAGCAATTGCTTCTATTTCTGCTGCTATGGCGAAAGGCGACACGGTAACTTTAATTGGTTTTGGTACTTTTAAAGTAAGTGCGCGCGCTGAACGTACTGGTCGTAATCCACAAACAGGTAAAGAAATGAAGATCGCTGCTTCTAAATTGCCTCGTTTTGTTGCTGGTAAAGCGCTTAAAGATGCTGTAAACGGTTAATTTAATCGTTGCATTGTGCTTTTTAGTAAGAAAGCACTCGCTGACAGCCTTTTAAGATAGCTGCTGTCAGCATTTCTTTGTGTTTGAGTTTCTTCTTTTCTAATTTTCAGAATTTGGCTGCCTGTTTTCTTAACTAGGTAAGCATTGTCTTTTGCTCGGTGGTGGTATGAATACGCTTAATCAGTTTTTTATTGGTCATTTGTACACGCAAGAAAACAATCAATTGCTTGAGGCATATCAAACCTTAATTGTGACGAGTGTGCCAGACTGTGTTGACGCTTTTTATGAAATACTACTGACCGATTCTGCAACGAAACGCTTCCTTAATAATCAGCAAGTAGAACAGCATTTAAGGAAGGAATTAGGCATTTGGCTTAATGAAACTTTGAGTCCTAAAGTGAGTGAGCCAGAGTGCTTGGCATTGATTGCGAAGCAGCGTCATGTGGGCGAGGTACATGCGCGAGTCAATGTGCCGATGCTGCTGGTTAATAGTGCAATGAGTATTGTTAAAAAGGTACTATTTGCTGATGTGCGGTTGAGCAATGTGTTGTCAGCAGAAATCAAAACCGATCTGATTATTTTGCTTAACCAATTGCTCGATGCTAGCCTGAGCTTAATTAACGAGTCTTATTTAGAAGGATTGGTAGAAAATGAACGTTCTGCACAAGAATACCGTAGTCGTTCTACTGCGCAGGAAATCGCGATTGAGATAGAGCGCGTAAAAGGTGCGCTTTATGGTTGGATGACGCAATTTATGACTGATTTATTGACAGGTAGTAATGAACGGGTTGTTGATATCCATCATCAAGAGTTTTCTTTATGGATCCGTCATAGATTAAATTTTGTTTGTGCAGATAATCGAGCGGTAGGCACAATTAAAGAAAACTTAAATCAGCTACAAATGGAATTAGATGCCTTACATGATGCGCCAGATGAAGCGCGTGACGAACGCATCAAACGAATTACTGGATTAACGAACGAATGTGGTTGGTTGTTGGGAGAGATTGCGGATAGAAATCTTGAAAATGCGACACGAGAAGATCCGTTGACGAGTTTGATTGAGCGTCGTTTTTTGGCGCCCATTATTCAGAATGAAGCATTGTTAGCACAAAAAACGAAAACACCATTTAGTGTCATGATGCTAGATGTGGACAATTTTAAGTCGGTTAATGATATTCATGGTCATCAGGCAGGCGATAGTGTATTGTCAATTGTGGGCAGAACCTTGAAGCGCTCGTTACGTGTCACCGATTACGCGTTTCGTTATGGTGGCGAAGAGTTTTTAATTTTGATGCCCGAGACAGAGCTTTCAAGTGCGGTGCGGGCTGCTGAAAAGCTGATGGATAAAATACGTGCTACCGAAGTCAGAATTGATAATGGACGATTACTTAAAGTCACGGTTTCGATTGGGCTTGCAGAGTATGACGGTCATCCGGACTTTGAACATATGCTGAAACACGCAGATGAAAAACTGTATGAAGCGAAGCATGCGGGTAAAGATCGTTGTGCGTTTTAGTCGGCAAGCTAGATAAAAGCATGAAAGCTATTGACAGCGATAGGGTAAGGCTGTATCATTAGCGGTATTGAAACACACAAACATTTAAACAGCTGGACAGAGCTGGTTTGGTTAGCGTTTCGGGTGCATAGCTCAGCTGGTAGAGCATCTCCTTTACACGGAGGCGGTCGGGAGTTCGAATCTCTCTGCACCCACCAAATTGCAGCGGTAGTTCAGTCGGTTAGAATATCGGCCTGTCACGCCGAGGGTCGCGGGTTCGAGTCCCGTCCGCTGCGCCAAATTAAAGGCAACACGAAAGTGTTGCCTTTTTTGCTTTATGTCTTGGATAAGGTGCTTGGTATGAAGAAGTCATGGGTGACGTTGTTGGTTTCGATGGCTATTTCGATGGCTGCTTTCGCGCAAGAACTACCGTTTACGGTTGTTTATGGTGATTTTGTGCAGGGTAGTGTCGTCGGTATTGCATCGCTTCATGCGAAGAAAGCATGGGTTAATGATAAAGCGCTTATCATTAATGATGATGGTGAGTCGTTATTCGGTATAGATCGTGATGCTTCATCGTTAACTTTTCGCTGGCAAGATGGTACTGGTAAGGTGCATGAAATTGTCCATGCCGTTGTTGCACGTAGTTATGATATTCAGCACATTAATGGGTTGCCAAATAATAAAGTCAATCCGAATCCTCAAGAAGTTGCCAAGATTATAGAAAATAACAAAGAGATTGCCCAGGTTCGTTTAAAACGCGAAAACACTGTACATCCCGCTTTGCCATTAGACTGGCCAGTTTCTGGACGCATTAGTGGTGTTTATGGTTCTCAGCGTATTTTAAATGGCCAACCACGTCGCCCCCATTTTGGTGTGGATATCGCCGCGCCAATCGGTACGCCTGTATATGCACCTGCAGATGCTCAGGTGGTGTTGGTTAATCCTGATATGGTTTTGACTGGGAAAACGATGATGTTGGACCATGGTATGGGATTGAAGTCAATTTATGTACACTTGTCTGAAATTGATGTACATAATGGTGAGCACGTTGTTCGCGGGCAGCTAATCGGTCACGTTGGTAAAACGGGGCGCGCAACTGGACCACATTTGCATTGGGGAATGAGTTGGTTTGATGTGCAAGTAGATGCGGCCAAACTTGTTGCCACAGCACAACCGCCAGCTTTGTAAGGCTATTTTCTGTTGGGTAATGCGCGGCTGAGTAAAAAAGTGGCAAAAAGAAAGCTGACAATGCTGGGTGCGACAGGTAAATCGTAATACCATGAAAGACTTAAGCCAGCGAAGATACCTAGTTGGCCGATGATGACTGCCCCTACAATCATGCCAAAAGGCGTTCTACTAAAAGGTCGAGCTGTGGCTGCTGGGGTAATGAGAAGCGCTGTCATTAACAGCGCGCCAACAAGCTTGATGCTGATTGCTACGACGACTGCAATCAGTAGTGCGAGTAATAAGTTAATCTGCTGATTATTGTGTCCAGCTAAGGTTGCCAAGTCTGGGTTGATTGTGTTGAGCAATAAAGCGCGCCATTTTTTATAAATGATTGTGATAACAAACAAGTTAGTTAGTGCCAGCAGGATAATATCTTGTGTTGTGAGACTGAGTAGGTCGCCAAATAAGTATCCCATTAAGTCAATCCGTGCTTCTGGTAGGAGTGCGATAACAATCATCCCGAGTCCTAAACTGCTATGTGCCGCGATAGCAAGCAACGTGTCTGTGCTTGTGTTATGTCGTTGATGCAGTAAGGTAATGCTGATCGCTACAATAAGGCTGATCATGATCATACTCAGATGTAGTGGCATTTGTAGCCAAATACCTAGACCCATGCCCAATAAGGTGGTATGTGCTAATGCATCACCAAAGTAAGCCATTCGGCGCCAGAGCATGAAGGCGCCGACGGGTGCTGTCATGAGTGTGGTTAAGGTGCCGCCAATAAGGGCAAGTAGCATAAATTCGGGCATTAGGTGTGGTTTCCGCAGCAAGTGTGAGTGGTAATGTTGTCTTGATGGGCGCAAACGAAACGTTGCTGATAGTTGGGGTTGTTCAGTAGTTCGTGCGGTTTTCCCTGACAGCAAATCTGTCCTTCTGCTAAGGCAACGATGCGTTGGCTATAACTCATGGCATGTGCGAGATCGTGCGAGATCATCAGGATGCTTGTGCCTTGTTTGTGTAGTTGGGCAATCTGTTGGTAAAAGTCATGTTGTGATTGTAAATCCAATCCTTGGGTGGGTTCGTCCAAAGCGAGTAATTGCGGGTCGCTCATGAGTGCTCGTGCCAGCAATAGTCTTTGCCACTGGCCGCCTGACAGGGTGTGAATTGATTGATAGGCAAAGGCATTTAATTGCCAGCGTTCAATTTGCTGATCGATTAAGTTGGTGGTGCACCCTTTAGGTAGGTTGAGCATAAGAAAAGCATAGACGGTAATAGGAAGTTGTCCATCGCTAAGCCAGCGTTGTGGTACATAGCCAATACGTAAGTGTGCAGCATGTGTTATTGTGCCTTGGTGACAGGGCAGTAGCTTTAATAAGATGCGTAACAGTGTCGATTTTCCTGAGCCATTGAGGCCAATAATTGTTGTGTATTCGTTGGCGTGAATGGATAGATCAATTTGGTCAAGCAGTTTTTGTTGGGTGAATGAATGCGTTATTTGACTGGCTGTGATCAGCGGGGGATAATCTTTGTCTTGCATGTCATTCATTTTCTTTTAAAGGTTGCTACATAGATGAAAACCGCTAAAAACCTCGCTTCGCTCGTTTTTAGCGTTCCCAATTTTATTTTTTGGCTGAAGGAAGGGGGGTTATCAATGCGTTACATGTTATTTTTCGCAACCCCTTCCTTCAGACTTCCTACCCATTAGGTTTTTAGAGGTGTCCAGATGCATTATTTTGCCAGAGTTCTAACAATTGCGGCAGCATTATTTTCAGGTACGCTTCATGCTGTTGTTGTCGTGGCTACGATTCCTCCGTTAGGGATGATTAGTGATGCTTTGCTTGCGGGTGGTTTGGGCAGTACTAACTTACTGGTAGATGGTAAGCAATCGCCTCATGGTATGAGTTTATTGCCCTCGCAACGTGCTGCGCTGGAAAAAGCAGATTTGGTTTTGTGGGTGGGTTCGGATTTTGAAACTTGGCTAGTTGGTTCAATAACACCATTGCGCAAAACCGCAATCGCAATGGCGGACACCGAGGGTGTTCAGTTTTTGCCTGCAACTGCACTGCAACAAGCAAAAGTAAAACAAGTTGACCATGAACATGTGCATGGTGCTTGGGATATGCATTTGTGGCTAGATCCAACGGTGATGCAGGCGTATGTTGAGAATGTACGTGATGCTTTGATTATTCAAGACCCGCAACATGCCGCGCAATATCAACAGAATGCTGTGACACTTTTGGCTGAAATTCAACGGGCAGATGCTGAGGCGCGGGCATTGCTTGTGACGGCGAAAGAATCGCCATTGTTAGTTATGCACGATGCTTGGCGTTATTATTTTCGCCATTACGGTTTAACGCAAGGTGGTATGGTGCAACGTACGCCAGAACAGTCGATTGGTGCGGGTTCAGTCGCGTTATTAGAGCAGTCATTACGTCAGGGGATGGTTAAGTGCGTGTTACGTGAACCCCAAATAGAGGCTAAGTCTTTGCAGTGGGTAAAAGCGGTTGCACCGAATTTACAGGAAGCGCTTACCGATCCTTTAGGACACCCAAGTTATGCGGGCGGTTACCCAGCTTGGTTGTTAGATCAAGCTAAGGCGATTAATTTATGTGTGAAAAATCAGTAAAAACTGGACTTTTGGGTTAATAGTTGACTAGAATAGTCAACTATTAAGGCGAGATTTTAGTTGAGGAGTTGATCGGTGCAAACACAAGTTGAAATTGTTGACTTGTTAGGGGCGCAGTCTACCTATAAAGAAGGTTTTTTTACTAAAACAGCGGTGGAAACCTTTGCTAAGGGCTTAACGGAATCAGTTGTGCGCGCCATATCAGCGAAGAAGAACGAACCGCAATGGATGTTGGACTTTCGTTTGGCTGCTTATGCGCATTGGTTAACCTTGCCAGAACCCCATTGGGCGAAAGCCGAATATCAACCATTAGACTATCAAGATTATAGTTACTACTCGGCGCCACAGTGTGGCAATTGTGCTAATGAAGCTTGCGCAAGCGCGGGAGCTGTGTCTGAACCAGAAATTGATCCAGAAGTGGCAAAAGCTTTTGCTGCGTTGGGGATTCATTTAGGTGCTGAGGGCGAAGAGGCTGAAATTGCGGTCGATGCGATTTTTGATTCTGTCTCTGTGTCAACGACTAAGTCGCGCGCTTTGTTGGAGAAGCATGGTGTCATTTTTTGTTCTTTTTCAGAAGCAGTGCAACATTATCCAGCATTGGTGCAACAATATTTAGGCACAGTCGTGCCACATCATGACAATTTTTTCGCTTGTTTAAATGCAGCGGTGGCTTCGGATGGTACGTTTGTTTATATTCCTAAAGGGGTTTCTTGCCCTGTGCCTTTATCCACCTATTTTCGTATTAATGAAGCCAAAACAGGTCAGTTTGAACGCACGATTGTGATTGCCGATGAAGGGAGTTCGGTGAGCTATATTGAAGGGTGCTCTGCACCTGTTCGTGATAGTTATCAATTACATGCTGCGGTCGTTGAAGTGATTGTTCATGCCGATGCGGAAGTAAAGTATTCGACGGTGCAAAACTGGTATCCTGGCGATGATAACTGTGAAGGGGGCATTTTAAACTTCGTTACGAAGCGTGGCGTCTGTAAAGGTGCGCGTAGTAAGTTATCTTGGACTCAGGCAGAAACAGGGTCGGCCATTACTTGGAAATATCCAAGTTGTATTTTAGAAGGTGACGATAGTGTTGGTGAGTTTTATTCGGTTGCGTTAACTAACCGTCGTCAACAAGCAGATACGGGCACGAAGATGATTCATATTGGTAAGCGTACCAAAAGTACGATTATCTCTAAGGGCATTAGTGCGGGTAAAAGTGAAAATGTCTATCGTGGTTTGGTAAAGATTTTACCGACAGCTGAAGGGGCAAGAAACTTTACCCAGTGTGACTCTATGCTAATTGGTAAGCAATGCGGTGCGCATACTTTTCCTTACTTAGAAGTACAAAATGCGACGGCACAAGTAGAGCATGAGGCGACAACATCCAATGTCGGTGAAGATCAGTTATTTTATTGTGCGCAACGTGGCATTCGTGAAGAGGATGCGATTTCGATGATTGTGAATGGTTTCTGTAAAGAGGTGTTTCAGAAGTTGCCATTGGAGTTTGCGGTGGAAGCTGAAAAGTTACTGGCTATTAGCTTAGAAGGCAGTGTAGGCTAACACCTATTTCGCCTAGATTGTCTTTCGTGACGGTTTTATAGATTATTTAAGGAATAATAATGCTATTACAAGTTGAAAACTTACAAGCAACGGTTGCCGATAAGGAAGTGTTGCGTGGATTAACGCTTAATATTAAAGCTGGTGAAGTTCATGCAATTATGGGACCGAATGGTGCGGGTAAGAGTTCGCTCGCTTCTGTATTAGCTGGTCGTGAAGACTATGATGTAACAGGCGGTAGCGCTGTGTTTCAGGGTGAAGATTTGCTGGAGATGGATCCTGAAGCACGTGCACAAGCGGGATTATTCTTGGCTTTTCAATATCCTGTTGAAATTCCAGGAGTGAGTAATAAACTGTTTTTGCAGACAGCATTGAATGCTGTACGCGCAGCAAAAGGGCTGCCAGCCTTGGATATGTTTGAGTTCTCACAGTTTGTGCAAGAAAAAATGAGCTTATTGGGCATGCGCCAAGAGTTTTTAACACGTGATGTTAACGTTGGCTTTTCTGGCGGCGAGAAAAAGCGTAATGATATGTTACAAATGGCGTTGCTTGAGCCAAGTTTATGCATTCTTGATGAAACTGACTCTGGGTTGGATATTGATGCATTAAAAGCGGTGGCTCAAGGCGTCAATGCGATGCGCTCGCCAGATCGGTCTTTTGTTTTGGTCACGCATTACCAACGTTTGTTGGAGTATGTTGCGCCAGATGTGATTCACATTTTGTATCAAGGTCGTATTGTTAAATCGGGTGGCATGGAGTTGGTTGCGCAAATTGAGGAGCAAGGTTATGACGCTATCGCAGCCGCTGCTTAACGCTGCTGATGATGCTCGCTCACGCTGGCATGCTTTAATAGCCAATTGGTTGTCTACCCAGTCAAGTCAGGCGCCAGTTGAAGCAAAGCGCTTAGAGGCACTAGCGGCATTTACCCAAATGCCTTTGCCAACGCCTCGCCACGAAGATTGGAAATATACGCGCTTAGCCAATTTGTGGAAGCAGAACTATCAATGGGAAAAAGCCCCCGTCACTTCGGAAATTATCCCTGTGTCGGGCTTGCCGGAAAATGCAATACGGCTGATTTTTGTTAATGGCTTGTTTGCGCCTGAATTATCGACAGCCTTAAATGCTTTGCCAGCAGGATTAACCATTAATACGCAGTTGTCTGCGTTAATGCCCATAGATTGGCAGACAGATGATGCGCTCTCAGCATTGGCTGTCGCGAGTGTTTCGGCTGGGGCGATGATTAATATTGCAGCAAATGCGCAAATTAGTCAGCCAATTGCTGTTTGTGTTATTGGTGAAAGGGTATCACAGGTACAGTCGATACAGTTGCAAGTTACTGTGGGTAAAAATGCGTCTGCGACATTTATTGAAGTCGTTACAGGGGCAGAAAAAGGCTTGATGTTAAGTCAGCTCGCACTGTCTATTGCAGAAAATGCACACTGTTGCCATTTGTTTTGGCAAGATGTTGCGGATACGACTTACTATTTTGGGTGGCGTAACGCGACGTTGGCGCGTGATGCGAGATTGTTGCAGCGTACTTTGTCTGTTGGTGGTATTTTGTCTCGTCAACAATATACCGTCACTATTCAGGGTGAAAACGCTGAAGCAGATACGGCTACTGGGGTGGTTGCTTTAGGAAAGCAAACGCATGACATTCGTACGCATACGCGCCATGCTTGTTTGAATGCGCGTTCACGCCAGTTGCACCGTTTTGCCATTGGCGGTCAGGCAAATGGCGTTTTTCATGGCGACATTTATGTTGAAAGGGGGGCAGATAAAACTGATGCCAATATGGCAACCAATAATCTGTTGTTGTCGCCCCAAGCACAAGCGAATAGCAAGCCACAGTTAGAGATTTATGCTGATGATGTTCGCTGTACGCATGGCGTGACGAGTGGTAATTTGGACGAAGCGCAAATTTTCTATTTGCGCGCACGGGGTATTCCAGAAAGTCAGGCGCGTTTACTGGTTTCTGCTGCTTTTGCACAGGCTGCACTAGCAGATGTTCCTGTAGCAGAATTGGCTGATGTGTGGCATGAAGTGATTGCACAGAAATTACAACAGGCGGTCGTGGTATGATGCATATCCGTGCGCAGTTTCCGATTTTTAATCATCAGCCTGACTTAGTGTGGCTAGATAGTGCGAGTAGCGCACAAAAGCCAGAGTCGGTTATCGCTGCTACGCAACAATTTTATGCGCAAGGGTATTCAAATATTCATCGCGGCTTGTATCCGTTGAGCGAACAAGCAACGGCTGACTTTGAGTCGACACGTGATGCTGTGCGTACCTTTATTAATGCACGTGAGCGTGAAGAAGTTGTTTTTACAACGGGTACAACACAGTCGATTAATTTAGTCGCGAGTAGCTTAGGACAGTTATTGCAAGCGGGAGATAGCATTTTGGTGACCGAAATGGAGCACCATGCTAACCTCGTTCCTTGGCAGTTGTTGGCGCATAAAGGGATTGGCGTAAAAGCAATACGGTTAAATGATGCAGGCGAATTGCGCCTTGATACCTTGGCGGCACAGTTAACACCAGATGTTAAAGTGTTCGCTTTTACTGCGGTTTCAAATGCCTTGGGGACAATTAATCCAGTTCAGTTGCTGATTCAACAGGTGCGCGCGTTACGTCCTGATATGGTTATTTTGGTGGATGCTGCGCAAGCGGTGGCACATATGCCGATTGACGTTCAAACCTGGGATTGTGATTTTTTAGCTTTTTCTGCACATAAATTATATGGCCCAAATGGCGTTGGCGTTTTGTATGGTAAGCGCGAATGGTTAGAAAAGTTGCCGCCCTATATGGGTGGTGGCGATATGATTCGTACTGTGACGCTAGAAAAAACGACGTTTAATACGATTCCTTATAAATTTGAGGCAGGTACGCCAAATATTGCAGGGGTAATTGCGCTAAAACCAGCGATTGCTTTTGTGCAGTCGTTAGGTTGGGAGGCAATAATCGCGCACGAGCAAGCGTTGTTGTCTTTAGCAACGGCACAATTACAGGCCATAGACGGACTGCGTATTATTGGTACGGCAACCCACAAAGAAGCGGTTGTTTCTTTTGTGGTCGATGGGGTTCACCCTTCCGATATTGCGACCTTGTTAGGTCATGAGCAAATTTGTTTGCGCGCAAGTCATCATTGCGCTCAGCCTGTGATGCAGCGTTTTCATGTACCAGCAACGGTACGCGCTTCTTTCGCGGTTTATAATACGCCCGAAGATATTCATAAATTAATTGCTGGCGTTAACATGGCTGTCGCCATGTTACGCTAATAGTTGGTCGCGTAAAGCGAGAATGACCGCGCCGTGCGATTTGTTTGGGTTAAGAATAAGTTGCAGACGTGCTTGTTGCATATCGCCTTCCGCTAACTTTAGCAGCACTAATGTGCCGTTTGTTACATCTTTTTCAATGAGATGTTCTGGTAGCCAAGCGTAGGCAAGTCCTTGTTGGACGAGTTGATAGGCGGTATGTAAATGGTCTACTGTGTAACGTTTTGGGCTAGCCAGCCAGCCGATATCGATGTTCCCTTGTCCACTATCACGAATAACGACCTGAGTATATTCGGTTAAGTCGGTTAATGATAAGTGGGTATATTGTGTTAGTGGATGATCGGGTGCGACCACGACAGCCAAGCGAACCTCTTGCCAATCGTGTCCTGTATGGTTGAGCGGCATGTGCGCCGCAATCATAAGATCGGCATTGTATTGCGTAAAGGCAAGATTCATTTCCGATAAAATCATTTCATGCCAATGTAAGTTAATATGCGGATAGTGGTGCTGAATATTTTTTATTGCTGCTCAGAAAAAAGTGGCGCTTAATGCGCCGCTTTTCCTTCACTAACTTGCGCTTGC
>JAEMQD010000117.1:0-1591 GCA_022759035.1 Thiotrichales bacterium | reverse complement strand
CTCAGAAAAAAGTGGCGCTTAATGCGCCGCTTTTCCTTCACTAACTTGCGCTTGCGCAAAAGTTGCCATTTGGTTATGCAGATTGCACGCATGTTGCATAATACTCACCGCCACACCAGCACCACTTCCTTCCCCTAAACGCATGCCTAAATCGAGCAAGGGTTTGGCATTGAGTGCTTGCATCATCACGACATGACCTGGTTCGGCACTGGCATGAGCAAAAAACATCCAATCGCGAACACTTGGATTATGTTTGACGGCTACGAGTGCAGCAGCACTGCTGATAAAACCATCAACCAAAATAGGTAGGCCAGCTTGTGCAGCAGCAATATAAGCGCCTGCAATTGCGGCAATTTCAAATCCGCCCACAATTTGTAAAATACTCAGTGGCGTGGTGAGTGCTGCGCGGTGGTATTGCAGCGCCTGTTCAATAACGTTGATTTTATGATTGCGTGTTTTATCATCAATGCCTGTGCCACGCCCAGTAATGGTGTTGGGTTTGACATTGAGTAAAGCACAGGCAATCGCAGTAGCAGGGGTGGTATTGGCAATGCCCATTTCGCCAGCAATAAACACATCACAATGTTGCGCTTGCGCATCCTCAATCGCTTTTTGACCGATTGCTAATGCCTGTTCCAGTTGTGTGCTGGTCATAGCGGGCTGATGTAAAAAGTTGGCTGTACCCGCGGCAATGCTACAATCCGTTACCCCTGCCAATGGTTCAACTGGATAGGCTGTGCCACAGTTATACACGTGTAATACTGCCTTTTGTGCTTTTGCAAGTACGCTAATGGCTGCGCCACCACGGGCAAAATTTCGAATCATTTCGCCAGTGACGATTTGCGGAAAAGCAGAGACCCCCTCATTTGCGATGCCGTGATCGCCAGCAAAGATAGCAATGTAAGGCTGTTGAACCTTGGGTTGTTCTGACCCTTGCATTGCAGCCAAGCGAACCGCGATGGTTTCTAACTCGCCAAGCGATCCCGCAGGTTTGGTTAATTGTGCTTGACGTGCTTCGGCAGCCTGTTGGATATTAGTATTGAGAGAAGCGGAAGACGCCAGTGTCCAGTTCATAAGGATTTCCTTTCACGTATAAGGGTAAACCCGCAACAGTAAGCACTAGGCTATCCATCATGGGCGCGAGTTGTTGATGCAGTTTACCTGCTGTGTCGCAAAAGCGGCGGCTGAGCGCATCCATTGGGATGATGCCCATATTGGTTTCATTGCTGACAAGGATAATGTCTGCTTTCAGCTGTGGCAATAGGGTTTGAAAAGCATTAAGCTCTTGAGCTAACAGGGCAGGGTTGTCGTGGCAGAGGAGTTGGGTGATCCACAGGGTCAGACAATCGACTAGGATGGTGCGGTTGGGTGCATCCTGCGCTTGCAAAGCTTGTGCTAGGTGCAATGGCGCTTCGACTGTTTGCCAATGATTCGGTCGCTGTGCCTGATGCACACGAATGCGCTCGTGCATTTCATCGTCCCATGCTTGGGCGGTAGCAATATAAACAACAGGCTGCGCTAATTGTGTCGCAAGTTGTTCAGCAAAACGACTTTTGCCGGACTTCATGCCGCCGAGTATGAGGGATTTCAT
>JAEMQD010000059.1 GCA_022759035.1 Thiotrichales bacterium | reverse complement strand
GACTTCTCAAGTTTATTTTTTAGCTGAAAGAAGGGGGTTTATCACTGTGTTACATGCTATTTTTAGCAACCCCTTCCTTCAGACTTCCTACCCATTGGGTTTTTAGAGATGCCCAAATGATTAGACATGCTTTCTACCTAAAATAGATTCACTAAAACCCAACGCATCAGCATCATCGCCAGGAATCCAACCCAAACAACTACGCACCATCATTGACTGATAATTACGCCAAATCGGCAATAAGGTAACGATACCCCACAGGCGCTGCCCACAAGACCAACCTACTGGAGATGGATGGCTTGACCACCACTGATTATTGACACCAAAGTGCTTTGTTTTTAGGATTAAGTGAATCGCCAATCGCCAATATTGGCGCATAAAGGCAATTTTTACGCGCAATTTAGTCATATTGTTCATTTCGCCTCAAGCTCGATCATTTTCTGATTTTCATGAAAAACGGTATCACCCAAGGCAACCCAAAGCTTGCGCACGACGCCATCAATAGGCGAAACAATAACATAATAATCTAATTTGCTTTGCGCCTCGTTCAGTTCATTACGTAACACATCTACCTTCGCCGACGCTCTGTCTTTCACTAAAATCGCTGCATCAAAGCGACGCTTTGCTGTCGTTGTTTGATCAAACAACGCCTTTTCGGCATCAAAGTCTGTTTTAGCATCTTTCAACTCGAGTTCGGCAAAATGCAGCTTGGCCTTAAGCTGGGCAATATGCGCACGAATCGCTCGGCTATCAATTTCAAGCAAAGGCTGTCCTTTCTTAACTTGGTCACCTTCTTTCACTTGCAGTAATACAATCTGACCATCAACAAGTGCACCAATTGTTGCCGCGAAGCTATTTGTTGACGCCACCAATAAGATAAATAATGTCAATAAAATATTTGGCATACGAAGCATATTATTCCCCTAATAATTTATGTAGTTGTTCCCACAACAGAATACGATCACGCTCTAACTGTAGCGCTTCAAATTCCACCTTCGTTGCGCGCACCATAGAATCACCTAAATCGGTTTTTCGTTCAAACTGATACTCAGTACGACTTTTATCTAAGTAACTATCTGCATAATCGCCCGCTACTTTTACTTGTGTACTCCGAGTTTTCAGGGTTTCAATTTGAAGTGCGGTTTCTAACACAGCCTGGCGAATTTGTCTTTCTAAAGCCGAGCGTTGCGCCCTTGCTTTAATAAGCTCCGCTTTAGCTTTATCTACTTGTGCATCTTTGTAGCCACCATCAAAAATAGGCATAGATAACGCCAAATCAGCACGCCAACGTCCTTCATACAAAGTTTCTACATTGTTATGCCAACCCGCTCTACCAATCGCATCAATACGTGGCATATTTAACTTATCTGCCGCTTGCACTTTTAACTCAGCGGCCTGAACCTGCAAATTCGCCGCTTTAAGCTCTAAGTTGTTGGTCAAGGCTTTTTCTTGCAACAGGTTAATTTCTTCAAGCTTACGTTTTTTCAACGATGCATTATCTGGTGCTTCCAATGTTTCGGGTAGCAAATTAGGATAACCCAACAACTCTGCAAGCGCGGCTCGTGTATTTCTCTGATTATTTTCGGCAATCGTTCGACGCAAAACTGTGCGTTGATAAGGTGCCTCTAATGCCAATAAATCTAATGCAGAAACTTTGCCTACGGCTGCTTCATCACGCGCATTATCCAAATTGACATATTCAATCGCCAGCTGCTCATTTTCAACCGCATAGTTAGCATCAGCGAGTAACACAGCATAAAAAGCATCAATAACCGCTTGTCGGTATTGGCGCACGGCATATTTTTCTAATGCTTGATTCGCCAATACCTGTGTTTCTGATGCAGATTGCGCTAACTGCGTCCGATCAAAATCATAAAGTTGTTTCTGCAATGTAAGGTAGGCATTATTGTAATCTTCTTCTCGACCATTAAACTCTCGACGAACTAACCCACCGTCAAAACGCATTTTAAAACGATCTTCAGAATCCGCACTTGCTTGATCAGCAAGCGCTGAAGCTGTGCGTGCTTGTGCCAACATGACATTAGGATCTTGCTCTGCAGCAATAGCTAAAGCCGCAGACAGTGTCAGCGGCTCTGGTAAGCGCTTCGGTGCTTCAGCACTTTCTACAGGGGCAAAAAAAGACAAAAATGAGGCAAATAGAAGCCCAGGAAAAAAAACGGACTTAGCCATTTTGATTACTCCTTAGCTTGACGCTTGTATTGCTCAAATGTCATTTTTTCATATTGTTTCTCAACCACAAATTTACCAAGTAATAACATTTCTTCTTTATTACGTGTTGCACCTGTATAACGCGCTACTGGCTTACCTGTTAAATCAAAAAAGATCATCACAGGCGTTGCCCGTACTCGAAAATCTTTTTCTGCAATCTCTTTTTGCTTTTTCACTTTACCCATAAAGTCGGTGACTTCAACATCACCTTCAATATCAAAAATAAAGTTTGAAAAATGCTGTTTAAAATAGGCTTGTACATCTGGTTGTGACAGAATTGTCTTTTCCATTTTGTCGCAAAAAGGGCATTCGTCCATCATAAAGAAGACAAAAACACCGTCTTTTCCGTCTTGTTTCGCTGTTTTCAATTCATCTTGATAATTACCAAAACTTTCTTGAAAGAAGCCTTTTGATTTATCCGCATAAGCAACAGAAACTGCTAAAAAAGTTGTTAAGCACAATGCAATGAGACGTTTCATATCATTTCCTCTTATTTTGAATACGTTCGCTCAGGATTGTATTACTATTTTTGGCTATTGTCTTTAATAAACTTCTCGAGCGTTGCTTGGTCAACAATGCCCGTACGTGCCGCGATCAACTCGCCGTCTGGTGTAATCATAAAAGTCGTTGGCAATCCTTTTAACGTACCGAATGGGGTGCGATTACTTAAGCTTCCTTCAGTGCGTAGAATAGGATAAGTAGCTAAATAACCATCCATAAATTTTTTCACCTCGTCAGGATCATTGTCTTGATGATTAACCCCCAAAACAACCGCATCTTTATTGCGGTGCGCTTCGTGAAAAGTGGCGAGTTCAGGAATTTCTTTAACACAAGGCGGACACCATGTCGCCCAATAATTTACCACCACCCATTTACCACGATAATCTGACAGTTTTACTTTTTTACCTGAAAGATCGACAAATTCGGCATCCATTGCCATTACTGGCAGCGCAACACACAAGGCGAACAACCCCACAACATAACGCAACAACATAACTTCTCCTTAAAATTTGCCCTATTCTATAAGAAATAAGCGCATCCTGTTATTCAATAGGGAACCTCTAAAAACTGCGCGTTGCTTGTTTTTAGACTTTCCCAGTTTATTTATTAGCTGGAGGAAGGGGTTTAATCAATGGGTTACATGCTGTTTCTAGCAACCCCTTCCTCCAGACCGCCTACCCATTGGGTTTTTAGAGGCATCCAATATTTTAATGACTCCCTGTTTTTATCCCTGAAGCAGTATCTTCTTCGCAAAAGGCAAAGTAATGGGGTGCTTCAGTGTCAACGCACCATGAATGAGATACTCTAAAACATGCATTAATTGGCCTAAGTCATCAGCGAAATTTTTCATTAACCAATTGATGACGCTAGGTGGCAACACAACATCACGCAATTGTGCACGCGCTACGAGCAGTGCTCGCTTCATGGTATCATCTTCAATAGCCGCTAACGAAAAAGCAGCACCTTCTAATTGTGTCGCCTGTTGCGTAGCACGTTGTACCAGCAACAAACAACTTCCCGTATCACGCATGCGCTTTGCTAGTGCTTGCAAAGCTGCTAACCAGTTGTCTTGTTTAAGTAGCAGGTCAGCATCATCAATACAAACTAACGCCAACTGTTCAAGTCCTTGAATACGTTCTGGGCTAAGCGCTAAGGTTTCCTTTGCCGACACATAAACACAGCTCAGACCCTGTTGACTCTGTTGCGCCAGAAACGCCTGAGCCAAATGCGTTTTACCCGAAGCGGATGCCCCTGTTAAATAAGCCACCGTTGGTGTTGCTGCCGCTAGCCATTGCTGCAATTGAGATAGTGTTGGCTGCCCATTCAACACAAAACTTTCGATCGTTGGCCATAGTGGCGCAGATAAAGTTAACACCCCTTGCACCAATTGGATGGGCGTATTATGCCGCTCAGCCATCGCTCACCCTAACAATTCACTACTAAAAAAGAATATAATAGCAAGGATAAGCAACAAAAGGGATAACACAACCGTGTTTTATCCCTCTTCAGTAGAAAGGGAATTTGTATGGCAACGTCGTTAAGTTATAAAGATGCTGGTGTGGACATTGATGCGGGCGAAGCCTTGGTTGATGCGATTAAACCCATTGCAAAAAGCACACTTCGACCAGAAGTTGTTGGCGGCCTAGGTGGCTTTGGGGCGTTGTTCGCTTTAGATATGAAAAAATACAAAAACCCTGTGCTGGTTTCTGGTACCGATGGCGTAGGCACAAAGTTACGTTTAGCGATTGATGCAGAAAAGCATGATACAGTTGGTATTGATCTTGTTGCCATGTGCGTTAACGATTTAATTGTACAAGGTGCTGAGCCCTTATTCTTTTTAGATTATTATGCAACAGGTAAGTTAGAAGTACCGATTGCTCGCGATGTTATTGCTGGCATCGGTGAAGGCTGTCGCCAAGCTGGCTGCGCGCTAATCGGTGGAGAAACTGCAGAAATGCCTGGCATGTATCACAAAGGTGACTACGACTTGGCAGGTTTCGCCGTTGGCATTGCTGAACGTGATGAACTGATCGACGGAACAACCATTCAACCTGGTGATGTTATTTTAGGTATTCAGTCTTCTGGCGTGCATTCAAATGGCTACTCATTAGTGCGCAAAATTATTGAGCGTAGCGGCATTAACCTTAATGATGCATTTGACGGTGCAACCTTTAAAGATGCGCTACTTGCGCCTACTAAAATTTATATCAAACCTTTGTTGTCTTTAATTAAAACGGTTAACGTGAAAGGGTTGGTACATATTACTGGTGGCGGTCTTATTGAAAATATACCTCGCGTGTTGCCGCACAATGTTGTTGCCGATATTGATCACACGACTTGGCAACGTCCAGCAATTTTTGATTGGTTGCAAGCACAGGGCAATGTAGAATTTAAAGAAATGCATCGCACATTCAACTGCGGTATCGGCATGATTGTTGTCGTTAATGCTACTGATGCAGAAGCGGCCAAAGCGCACCTACAAGCGCAAGGCGAAACCGTGTTTACCATCGGCAGCATTCGTGCGCGCGTTGGTAACGAAGCACAAGTTGCACTAAGCTAATAAGGTGATCAGGGGTGTCTTTACCTTCATTTGATATCGCTGTGCTCATTTCAGGGTCTGGTTCAAACTTACAGGCATTGATTGATCAACAGGCAGCATTGGGATTCCGTATTACCCTCGTTTTATCAAATAACGCCGATGCCTATGGTTTAGTGCGTGCGCAACAAGCAGGTATTGCAACATGTACCATTAACCACAAAGACTTCACCACACGAGAAGCTTTTGAGCAAGCGATGATTCAGGCATTAGACGCTGTCCAACCAAAGCTCATTGTCCTTGCTGGTTTTATGCGCATTTTAACGCCGCTTTTTATTGAACACTATACAAACAGGTTGGTTAACATTCACCCTTCTCTGCTGCCTAAATTTAAAGGAACGCATACCCATGCACAAGCAATTGCTGCTGGAGAAGTCGTGCATGGCGCCAGTGTACACTGGGTAACGCCCGAATTAGACAGTGGACAGGTTATTGCACAAGCGAGCGTTCCTGTAATGAAAGAAGATACACCCGAGTTGCTTGCAAAGCGTGTATTAGTTGTAGAGCATCAACTTTATCCTGCTGTTGTTGCAGCCATTGCGCGCGGACTCGTCACCCCTGAAAACACCCCGACACCGCCCATGACGCTTCCACAATTACTAAACAAGGTAGCAGCATAATGCGTTTATCCGATTCAGATATCGAGGCAGCACTTGCTACGGGTTATATTGGTATTACCCCTCAACCCGATAGCAGCAAAATCAAAGGCATTAGTGTCGATTTACGGTTAGGACACTCGTTTCGAGTCTTTACTGATCATACTGCTGGCTTTATTGATCTTTCAGGAAAAAGTACTGACCTAGCTGGCACGGTTGATCGCATCATGGGCGCAGAAATCCAACTCACAGAGAATGAAATTTTTTATCTGCATCCTGGTGAGTTAGCGCTTGCCTCAACACTAGAAAGCGTTACCCTGCCAGACGACTTAGTTGGCTGGCTAGATGGTCGTTCTAGTCTTGCACGCTTAGGCTTAATGGTGCATGTTACCGCACACCGTATCGATCCAGGCTGGGCTGGGCAAATCGTATTGGAAATGCATAATATGGGCAAGCTTCCATTAGGGTTACGCCCAGGTATGGATATTTGTGCAATTAACTTTGAGACGATGTCTAGCCCCGCAGCAAGACCTTACCATAAACGTGCTGATGCGAAATATAAAAACCAAACAGGTGCTGTTGCCAGTCGCATCAATCAAGACGGCTAACAAGCCGATTTTAGCAACTTACAAACAGGCTGCTAAAATCGTAGCAAGCTGCGCATCATTCAATTCAATCGGATTCGTTTTCATGCTATTACCACGAGCATTAGCAACGACAAGCGGAATGTCCGCATCACACATACCAAACGCGGACAAGCTTGGTAAAGCAAATTGCTGATGCCATTGACGTAATTGCTCGACAAGCAATAATAACGCACTAGCATCGCTTAACGTCGGATCATCCATCAACAACCTACCAATGCGTACATAACGCGATAAAGCTGGCGAGTTTTGTGCTGTTACCTGCAACTGCGCGATATTTGTTGCCGTACACTCAGCGAGCAGAATACCACAAACTGCACCATGCGGCGCTGGGAAAAATGCACCCAAGGGAGCCGCTAATCCATGCACTGCCCCCAAACCAGCATGCGCCAACACCATACCAGACAGTAAAGCCGCGTAGGCCATATCTGACGCCGCCGAAAGATCATTCGGATTAACAAACCAGCGCGGCAACGCAAGAAAAGCCTTCTCCAACCCAGCAAGCGCTAAGCCATCTGTAAAAGGGTTCGCATTTAACGACGTGTAGCCTTCGATCAACTGCGTAATCGCATCCAAGCCATTAAAGGCAATCTGCTGCGCTGGTAACGATAACATCCATGTTGGATCAATAACCGCCCAAACAGGCATTAAGCTGTCATGACGAAAGGATTTTTTAAACCCGCCCTCACCTGACTGACTTAATACCGCATTTTTAGTAGCCTCACTTCCTGTTCCCGCTGTGGTTGGCATTGCGATAAAGGGCAAAGCTGCGCCCGCATAAGCTAGCTGCGGACCGACACCTTCTAAGTAATCCATAACCGAATGTTTTATCGGCAACAAACCAGCTACCGCCTTAGCAGCATCTAACGCACTACCGCCACCAATAGCAACAACAACCTCTATTTGACTAGCCGCATGACGTAACACACAATCATCAACCCACCGAGGCGAAGGTTCTCCAGATACACGCTCATGAAACACAACACAGCCAGCTTCTCGCCATGACTGCAACAATTCCGCTGCCTTTGCCTGTTTATCAAAAGAATGGGCGCCCGTAACCAACAATACGCGCTTTCCAAAATGCAAAAGATGCTCAAGTAATTGACTACTCACCCCTGCCCCAAACAAAATTTGCGGCAATCGCGCAACTTGCCATTGCGTCATCTTAACCCCCTCATGAATGATGAATATGCCATATGGTTAACCCACTTTCTGTGACTAAAGCATCGAGTGGAATATCCCAAGGCTGCACAGGCAAGCGCTCAACTTGCTGGCACTGATGCGCAACACCAATTAAATAAGGGCGTTGACGCGCTTTACCCAAACTACGATCATAATAACCTGCGCCCATCCCCAACCGATTACCTTGCGCATCAACACCAACTAAAGGCACAAGCACAACATCTAGCTGATCAATTGTAATTCGCTGATTCGTAGTCGGCTCGGGAATACCTAAAACATTCGCGGACATTTCCGTTTCATCCTGCCACGGCGCAAATGCTAGCGTGAAATCGGCACACAAACACGGTAGAAATAACCTATGCGCATGTTTAAGCACTGAAATAATCGGTGTTAAGTCTAACTCGCCATCAAACGAAGCGGTAACACCAACTGATAAGTTCGATTGCTGCCATATCGGCATCGCTAATAAATAGTTAGCGGCCTGAAGCGCGTGCTGTTTTTGTTGTTCATTAGATAAGCTACGCCTTGCTTGTCGCAATTGCAGGCGAAGTTGTTTTAAGTCGGAAGCAATGACGGAATCGCTCGCCATGAATTTCATCCAAGAAAATAAATAAGACGTGTTCCAAATGCTGGTGTTGCGTATTGGTCCCTAAACCCTAAGTTTAGAGGTGGCGGCTAGAGCTGTCGGCTAGGTATCTTGGACAAGCAAGACGCACACCCCGACAGAAATTCAGCCCCAAAAGCAAGTTTATCGGCTCCGGGCACGTCAGCAAATCACCGAACACCCAGAACACGCCATGGTTTCATTCTAACGAAAAGCGCCTTGACTTGCATCTATTAATTCGCATTATCCGTAGTTTTTTGCTCTTCCAACATACGCTGAACTTGACGTAAAGCCATCGAAACATCGCTTTCTAACGATTTAGTAAAGCGGTCTGCTTGCAATAACTCGTAGCTTAAATTCAAAGCAAGCATTAACAATTTCGTTTCGAGCGGCAAATTTGCGCTACTTTTTAATAAGGCATCATTGACTGCCTGCGAAGCCAACATTAAATCAGCAGCATCGCTTGGCGCACAAGGTACTTGAAATTTTTTTCCTGCCAATTGCAAAGATACGGTATTTTTTTGCATCCCATCTTTCCTGGTGCGATAATGTGCGTAATAGTAGCAATAAATTGAATATAAGAATACAACCCTATGGATTATGCACAAATTGACGCCACATTAAAAGCTTCTTTACGTGAAGATGCTTCTTTCTTGCATGGCTTTTGGCACGGACTAAATGCAGGTAATGACAGTTGGGATTTAAAGGCGTGGTTAGATGCTCTTGTTGCAGAGTTTGCAATTAGTAGCATGCCCGCACAGCTTTTGAAAGCCTTCCAAGATATTCATGTTACCAGTAGCGAGCAACTTGCCGAAGATCCACTGAGCATCAGCTTACTTCTACCTAGCGATGATGATAGCTTATCGTTGCGCGCCTATGCATTGCAACAATGGTGCCAGGGATATTTATATGGATTAGGACTAGGTAATCGCATCACCAATTGGAAAACACTTCCCAACGAATTTCGTGAATGGATTGAAGATATTACGCACATTAGTCAACTTGATGAAACAGCGATTCAAGACACCAATGAAGAAGAAAGCGATTTCTTTGATCTAAGTGAGTATGTCCGTTTGGCGGTGGGACACATTGCCGAACATCTCACGCCCACAACAAAACCAACACTACACTAAAAGAGCTGTCGCAATGCAACCGTTTACCTTACGACGCCAAAAACTACTGTCGGCATTACCAGATAACAGCATCGCCTTAATTGCTTCAGGTCACGAACAAATCCGTAACCGTGATACACACTATCCGTTTCGTCCACACAGCGATTTTCAGTATTTAACGGGCTTCAATGAGCCAGATGCTGTCCTTGCACTCATCAAAACAAATACAATGACCTGTCATTTATGCCTACGCCCTAAAGATAAAGAGCGTGAAATATGGGATGGGCTGCGATTAGGCATTGAAGCAGCGCCCGATGCACTAGAGATGGATAGCGCGCACGACATCAACGACCTACAAAGTTTGCTTAGCGAATGGCTCGCCAACAAAGCGTATGTTTTTATCAGCTTTGACGAGTCTACAACCTGGATACCTAGACTACTACCTATCATACAACAGCTAAAACGTAGAGTACGACAAGGTATTAGCGCACCACACCAATTTTCAGACCTAGATAAATTACTACACGAACAACGCCTCATAAAAGATGAAGCCGCCCAAGCAGGATTACGTAAAGCGGCTAAAGTAACTGTTTCAGGACATCTTGCTGCCATGCGCACAGCGCGTAGCGGCATTTATGAATACGAACTGCAAGCAAGCTTAGAACAAACCTATAAACAATTGGGTTCAACACATCAGGCATTCAGCACTATTGTTGCTGGTGGGAAAAATGCGTGTATTTTACACTATACCGAAAACAATCAATTGCTATGCAATGCCGACTTAGTGCTGATTGACGCCGGTGCTGAGATCGACGGATATGCTGGTGACTGCACAAATACCTTTCCCATTAGTGGTCGCTTTTCAAATGAGCAAGGCATTATTTATGATCTCGTATTAGCTGCACAGCAGGCAGCACTAGCCACAATAAAACCAGGTGTGAACTACGATGTGCCGCACAAAGCGGCGGTGAAAGTCATTGCGCAAGGCTTATGGTCATTAGGACTAATTAACGCAACTAGCCTAGATGAAATCATCAATAACGAACTTTACAAACCTTTCTATATGCATCAAACAGGCCATTGGCTTGGTTGTGATGTTCACGACGTGGGTGAATATAAAATTAATGGCAGTTGGCGTCCATTAGTTGAAGGCATGGCACTTACCGTTGAACCTGGCATTTATATCGCACCAGACATGCAACAAGTCGATGTAAAATGGCGTGGTATTGGTATTCGTATTGAAGATAGTGTCTTAGTTACAGAAACAGGATACGAATGCTTAACCATTGGACTACCTAGAACGCGCGACGAGATTGAGTCATGGATGCAAAACCGCTAAACAACAGTAATAGCGCTATTGTCGTAGGCGCTGGGCCTATCGGCGCACTATTAGCCATTACGCTAGCAAAACAAGGCTGGCAGGTGACTTTGTTAGAGAAACAAGCACTCAACGATAATGTATTGCCCAGTAGCTATGACAAGCGTCAACTCGCCTTAACACCGCAAAGTGTCGACTGGTTAACGCAACAAACGTTATTCCCTACCCTGCACAATGCCTTGACAGAAATTCATCATATCCACACCTCGAGCAAAGACTGCTTCGGCAGCCTATCTATGCACGCGCAAGAGATGGGGTTGCCTGCGCTTGGTTATACTGTGTCACAAAATACGCTTGGCAACTATTTTTTTCGAGCATTAGCCCATCTGCCGAATATCACGTTGATTTCTGGTGTAACGCTCTGCGCATTGCAACAAAATAACCAAAGCGTAGAACTAATACTAGAAAATACAAACCATGAGCGCCTCTCTCTCAGTGCAAACTACCTCTTTGCCGCTGATGGTGCACACTCTTGGGTCAGAAACGCGCTAGCGATTACAGCACAAACCCGACACTACGATCACCATCTGTTAACTGCCGTTGCGACCCTCTCTCAACCGCATCACCATACCGCAGTAGAACGCTTTACACCAACAGGCCCTACAGCAATATTACCGATGACAGCACCCAATCAAGTGAAGCTGGTATATTGTTATCGTCAGCAAGACGAGCAACTTATTCTTTCGCTCCAAGCACACGACTTGATAACGCGTATTAATCATCAGCTCGGCCATCAATTAGGCAAGGTGATACAAATTGATGACATTCAGCATTATTCACTCGTCGAAATTAAACCTGAGCGAATTCAACAAGGCAACATTATGCTTGTTGGTAATGCGGCACACACACAACACCCTGTTGCAGGACAAGGTCTAAACCTAGGGATACGCGATGTACAGGCAATTGCTACATGGGCAAAAACCGCTGACGCAACGCTATGGCAACCACTAGCGATTAGCCGAAAAAAAGATCATCAACAAACCATGAAAGCAACACATGGCTTGGTAACCTTATTTAGTCACCCCTCAGCAACGGTACGTTCAATAGCAACGGCGGGCGTTCAACTCATCGAGTTATGCCCTCCACTAAAAAAGAGAATTACGCGTATGGCAATGGGCTACTAATCATGATACAGACTAAAGAACCCATTGTTATTATCGGTGGCGGCATGATAGGTGCAACTTGTGCACTCATGCTCTGTCAACTAGGATTAGATGTACACCTCATTGAAGCCGACCTAATTGATGATAAGCGCGATAATACGCGCCCATACGACCTAAGAGTGAGCGCCATTCAGCATAGCACGGAAAGCCTGCTAAAATCGCTTGGTGTATGGGATGGCATTTTGCAAAGAAGATTGTGTCCATTTCATGCCATGCACATTCAGGATTGGACAGGCTTGCAAACGCAATTAAACGCACATGATCTACATGAGCCAGTCTTAGGATATTTGATCGAAAATGATGTCATTACCGCAGCAGTATTCGATCAACTCAGAAAACAGACGCGTTGTACCATCAGCCAAACAACACCACAAAGCATCTTCCGTAACGATCAAGGCAATTGGTGTGTCAACTTACACAATGGTGCACAATTAACAACCAGTTTACTTATTGGTGCAGATGGCGCGCAAAGCCAAGTGCGTGCTTGGCTTGAGCTTGAACAGGACCAAAATGACTACCACCAGCATTGCATTGTTGGCACGGTTACAACTGAAAAAGATCATCAACATACCTGCTGGCAACACTACCGACCAGAAGGTCCTTTTGCGCTGTTGCCGCTCGCCGAAAAATGTTGCTCAATTGCGTGGTACTTACCAAAAGAAGCAGCGCAACAATGGTTAAACGCAGCACCAACAGCAAGAAATCAGGCAATGACTGAAGCTTCAGCACATATGCTCGGCACACTCACAGCAATGGAACCACTCGCCGCCTTCCCGCTGGTGCGACGTCAAACAAAACACTATATACAAGAAAATAGCTTACTCATAGGTGACGCTGCCCATACAGTACATCCACAAGCAGGTCAAGGCGTCAACTTAGGCATGCTGGATATCATTGCCTTAGAAAGTATTTTCAGGCATGCATTAGCACACCATCAACCTCTCTATGATGCGCGCGTCCTAATCAAATTCGAGCAAGCACGTCACCACGACGCCACGCTGGTTCAACGGGGCATGGAAGGCTTAAACTGGCTATTCTCAGACAAACCATTGCCAATGCAATTAAGAAAATTAACATCACCATTGTTGCACATAACCCCTTTCAAGACACTCTTGGCCGCTGTGGGACGCTATGGCAGACTGACAGGGAGTCTAAAAAACAATGCATAAAAAACCAAAAATTTTTCATAAAATTGGGCTAGCTGGACTCGCCACTGATGAAAGCCCAATAGCCATCAAACTTGGCCAAATTTTCAATGTCGCTGTTGCTGGCTTTATTTTGCTTATCCCAATTCTCTGGTTTCTACACGAAAACCAGTCCGCGCACGTTGTTAAAGATTGGGTTGCATTTGCCAGCTGGTTAATCTGGCTTGTTTTAATGTTCGAAATCACCCTGATGATGATTTTTGTTCGTGATCGCTGGCGCTACCTAAAAAGTAATTGGCTCAATATTCCCATTGTTATTCTTACCTTTCCATTAGTTTTAAGTATCATTCCATATGCCATTGTGTTGCGCATCGTGCAATTTATGCTCTTTGCCCGCTATCTATCAGAAATGCAGCACGTGTTGCAACGTCTATTTAAGGTAAGTCAACTGGGTGCCATTATGCTCGGTTTTTTTTCTATTGTGTTGCTAGGTGGCATCCTTATACACTCAATAGATCCAAGCATTGCTAGTGTAGAGGATGGCTGGTGGTGGGCACTTTCCACTATGGCAACGGTAGGTTATGGCGATGTAGTGCCAAAAAGCACCGAAGGACGAGCATTTGGCGCCTTAATCATTATCTTGGGTGCAGTATTTTTCTCATTACTTACCGCACAGTTAGCTGCTTACTTGGTGGGCGAAGATGAGCTCATGCGTGAACGAGACATTCTAAATGTCGTTCGTGAAAATCAAAAAACCTTACTGGCTATTCAAACAAAAGATGATGCACATATTGAACAAGCCCTATTACAACTACAAACACGCATAGCGACCTTAGAAAACTTATTAACACACTATATCGCGCACGAACCAAATAAAAACGAGGATAAACAAAATGAACCATCCGAATGATCGCAAGTATGCAGCAACACATGAATGGATAATTGCTGATGCAGCAACAGCAACCTATACCGTTGGTATTAGTGATTATGCACAACAAGCCTTAGGCGATGTCGTTCATGCTACTTTACCCAACATTGGCCAACAAGTTAGTACAGGGGAAGCTTGCTGCGTACTTGAATCAGTAAAAGCGGCATCCGATGTACATGCCCCTATTTCTGGCACAATCATCGCCATCAATCCTGACTTAGCTGCCAACCCAGAACAAATTAATGATGATCCCTATAAAACAGGCTGGTTATTTCGTATTCAATCACACGACGAAAGTGCATTAACACAACTCATGACTGGCGAACAATATACAGCGAATTTGTAATAAAAGCTTTACATTGCTGCCCAAGTTTTTTATATTACAGGCAAAGTATTTTTAATTACAAATCAAAGAAAAATACGCAACATTGTGTTGTGTGGAACGAAAGGATTTACTGAATGGCAGATCGTAGACTGCAAGTGTTTCATACCGTCGCCCGAGTCATGAGCTTTACCAAAGCTGCAGAAATTCTGCATATGACACAACCAGCCGTAACCTTCCAAATTAAGCAGCTAGAAGACGCCTTTAATACCCGCTTATTTGATCGTACACACAATAAAATCACTCTGACAGAAGCTGGGCGTGTTGTTTATGATTACGCAGAGCAAATTCTTGAATCCTATGCCAAAATGGCAAATGACGTTAAAGATTTAACTGGCGATGTCACTGGTGCTCTTGTCATTGGTGCAAGCACAACCATTGCCGAGTATATGCTACCTAAACTACTTGGTGGATTCAAAAAACAATTTCCAGATGTTTCTCTAAGATTACAAGTCGCCAATACCGATGCGATTGTGTCTATGGTCGAAAACAATATGCTTGATCTAGGCATTGTTGAAGCACCTGTTTACAACAAAAACTTAGAAGTCCGCACTTGTCGTTTAGATGAAATGGTTGTTATTGTGCCACCAAATCACCCATTAGCCGCTTTTGAATCTATTCGCCCTGAACAATTAACGCAGTATCCCTTTATTCTACGTGAAGAAGGCTCTGGTTCTCGTGCTGTTATCGATGAGTATATGCGTAATGCGGGTATGAACTTTATCGACTTCAATATTGTCATGGAGCTGGGTAGCCCTGAATCGATTAAAATGGCGGTAGAAGCGGAGGTGGGTGTTGCAATTACCTCAAGAACAACGCTTAGCAAAGAAATCAAGCTCAATACCCTAGTTTCTATTCCACTTAATCCACCGTTAATGCGCCCTTTTTCACACGTCCGACAACGTCATAAATTCCGTCACCGCGCCGTAGGGCAGCTTCTAGAGTTTGCAGAAGAATACTGTAAAGAACAAGCACGCGCTGAAGGGTTTATTATTCCTAATGAAGCAGAAAACTTGCTAACCATTTATTAACACCTACCCTAGTAATCGTTCAACACTAGCAATACCATTCAATGCAAATTGCTAGTGGCGTTTTATAAGATAATGGCCACCAATGTGGCGGCATACCAGCCCAACCGAGTAGTGTATTATCTTCGTTGTCATAAAAAACTGGCCAGCGCGCTTTCTGCCAAGCAGGCACACCATCTTGTTCTTGTAACCATTTCTTTAATGTTTTTGTCTCGCCATTCACTTTAATCGTTTCTCCACCTTGACGACAAACAATACGCAATTGCTTATCTATCCCATCAGGCGTGTCACAACATAACCCTGCGAGTCCCCATACAATTTCATTATGTTGTTTATTCAAAGACCAAACAACAGGCTGTGGTATAGCCATCGCTGCTTCTGACAACAAATAGCCACGCTGCCCACTTACTAACAAACACCATTGCTGTAAACATAACTTAGGGTGAACATCCAATGCATGATTACGATAAAACTGCTTTTCAATTTCCAACCATTGAACCAAATTCAACTCTAACTGTGCTTGCTCTGCCAAATAGTACATCAAGGCATTTTTTGCTCTAATCCACGGCAATGCGCGCCAAGCCAAAATATCCCAAGACATGTTTCCTTTTGCTAAACGACACCAATCTTCTTTTCCAAGTATCATCAATAATTGCTGTGCTTCTTGCGCGTGCAAAGCTGTTTGCGCCAAGGTTCTCGCAATCGCTGGCTGCCAACTAGCCAGCAAGGGCAACAATTCATTTCGTACGCGGTTTCTTAATGCGACGAGGGTATGATTTGTCGGATCCTCCACCCATTCAAGCCCCTCTCGTAATGCGTAAGCCTGAATATCTGCATAAGCAATGGATAAAAAAGGGCGAACATGACACCCTTGGGAAGAGACTTGGGAAAATTTCATCGCGCCCAGCCCCTTAACACCTGCTCCGCGAATTAAGCGCATTAACAGGGTTTCTGCCTGATCTCGCTGGTGATGTGCGGTTAATAATATCGCATCATCTTTTACATGTTGCCACAACGCGCTATAACGCGCTTCGCGCGCTTTATCTTCTACGCCTCGTCTTGTTTGATTCGACAAGCTAACACGTTCTGCAATAAAAGGAATGACCATTTTTTTAGCTTGAGCAAAACAATGCTCAACCCAAGCATCTGCTGCTTTTTGTAAGCCATGATGCACATGAACAGCAAGCAAACGATCGGTACGCTTTCGCAAAGCGTGTAATAGCACGGTTGAGTCCATACCACCACTATAGCCAACAACGAATAGTTGGCTAGGATACTCGGCTAATAGAAAAGAAACAGCCTGCTCAATTGGGCAGGCTGACGCTATATTAGGTGTTGTCATACAATGACTATTCAGCGATTAGGCTACAGAGAAATGACCATAACGCATATAACGATCATAACGACGCTTTAACAACTCATCTGTTGGAATTTTTTGTAGGCTCTTCAAATGCGATACCAACTTTTGCTTCAAGTTTTCGGCAGCTTGAGCATGTGAACGGTGTGCGCCCCCTAGTGGTTCGCCAACAATCTCATCGATCAAACCAAGTTCTAGCAATCTTTGTGCTGTCATCCCTAGTGCTTTTGCTGCTTCAGAGGCTTTGTCGGCACTTTTCCATAAAATAGACGCACAACCCTCAGGGGAAATAACCGAATAAACGCTATACTGCATCATCATCGTTACATCGCCCACACCAATAGCCAATGCACCACCAGAACCACCTTCGCCAATAACGGTCACAATAACAGGCACACTAAGTTCTGCCATTTCGATTAGGTTACGGGCAATCGCTTCACTCTGACCACGCTCTTCAGCATTAATACCTGGATAAGCACCAGGCGTATCAATAAAAGTTAAAACTGGCAATTTAAAGCGCTCAGCCATTTTCATCAATCGTAATGCTTTACGATAACCTTCAGGCTTAGGCATACCGAAGTTCCTACGAATCTTTTCGTTCGTATCTCGACCTTTTTCATGGCCAATAACCATAACTGGCATACCATCAATGCGTGCTAAACCACCAACAATCGCCTCGTCATCAGCGAACGCACGATCACCATGCAACTCATGAAACTCATCACAAACATGATTAACGTAGTCTAAAGTATAAGGACGTTGTGGATGGCGTGATAACTGAACAACTTGCCAATCCGTTAATTTACTAAAAACTTGTTGCGTTAATTGACGGCTTTTATCACGCAATTGATGAATTTCTTCATTAAGATCCAACCCATTGTCACTAACACTGTGACGTAATTGCTCAATTTTTGCTTCTAACTCTGCAATTGGTTGCTCAAAATCCAAAAAGTTTAAGTTCATGCTTCTCGCCTAGTGCTATTTTTGTGCTATTTTAACAGAAAATTACCAAAATACCGTCGTCCCGAGTAGATCATACAGCAGACAAAGCTGCATTAATGCGCTCATGGGCACGCAACAAAGCCTGATGACGGGCTGAATAGCGCTCACTGTGGCTCAATTCAATGTCCCATAAAAAGGTTTCGCCATCAATCCATTCGACGATTTGCTGCCACAAGGTTTCACCAAACAATGAAAGCAAGGCTTCTGCTTGTGTCTCTAATTCATCAATTAACAACAAACCCAAAGCCATTTCCAAAGCATGGTATGCAGGCTCATTTCGACCAATAGCGAATACCTCTGCCAATGCCTGCAACGCTGCTTCAAAGTCACCCAAGAATAAAAAACAACCCAATTTTAATTCAGCGATTGTTAACCAAGACCAGGGCGTCCCAGGGTCTGCCAATAAACCGATTAAGCTTGCTACACGCGTATGTGCAGGATAGGCCTGCTCGTCTAACAACGCCAGCAATTGTTCAAAACTGCGATCTTTATTCCAATCGAGATAATTGAGTTGATGCCGCAAAACCAGTCCACGATTGGCATTGCCATCCAGCAAGTCAGACATAGGATATATTTCTGACATACCAGGCACAACCAAACGCACTACATGAAGTGCCAACTGCTGATGATGCTGCCAATACACCTGAAACCCTGCTTGATTTACCGAAGCGAGCAACGTCTGCCATTGTGCTTCAACATCACCTGTTAACGACCAAGCTACTGCGCTAAAGTTTGGCTGATTGCCAAAAAAAGATAAATGCCAGCGACCACTTGCATCAATAAAATGCATTTCTAAGTTCTCATCACTTGCGACAAAGTCCTTATCAACGGAAGGATAATCAAATCCATCTCTAGAACTCAGGAGCCTACCTTGCAATGACTCTGTTAAAGTGCGCTCTAAAGCCACCTCATAAATAGGATGCGCACCAAAAGAAACAAATACTTTGCCAGTCATAATGTCACGCAAAATAATGGCAACAACAGGATAGTTACCGCCAAGCGAAGCATCTCGAATATCACACTCAATGCCTTGTAACGCCAGTTTTTCTACAGCCTCAACTACAGTCGTGAAGGCACGCCACACTTCTTCTGGCATCTTAGGCAAACACCAATTATTACGCAATATTTGAATACGTACCCAACGCTCCAACACTTCAGACAAACCTTGAATACTCGCTTCAAGCAAACTGTTTCCTGCTGCTAACCCATTACTGGCGTACAAAGAGTTTAATAGATTAATAGGGAAAAACACCTGAGTATTATCTGCTACAGACAATAAAGGAATAGCCGTAATGGTGTCATCGCCATCTTGCAAAGCGACAAGATGTGCGCCATCAACCTGATCATGCGCATCGTATAAGGCCCATAATTCTGGTGTTAGTACCTTTTCTTTAGAAAAGTGTGTAACGGGAATATTAATTTCTTGCGGATGCATTAAAAACCCAGAGGGTTTTTGCCCCAAAAAATAATCGGCAAACAAGTAATGTGTCCCCAAACGTTCCACAAACTCACCCATAGCACTTGCTTGCGCCGCTTTTGCACTAATACCTTTACCATTGGCGAATAACGCGGGGCAGTCTGCCGATTTTACGTGGACAGAGTGAATATAAGGTGCAGGATTTAACCATTGAGAAAAGTCTAATGCAAAACCATAAGCCGCTAGCACTTTCGTCATGCGGTCAATACTTGATTCTAAGTAGTCTGTTTTTCCGACCAAATAAGTTTTTTCTAACATCTCACCCTCTTCCCAATCATGCAACCTTGCTTTATGATGCAAGTGACTCGATTCCAAAAACAATGTAAAAGGCCACAATCATGTTAAACAAACTCCTTATTGGCGCCAGCCTAATCGGTTTCATGACGCCTGTTTTTGCAAACACGGATCATGCAAAAACCTTACTACAAAACAACTGTATCGGTTGTCACCAAGCAGATATTTATAAGCGTGCTAACCGAAAAGTAACAAGCTTAACCGGGCTTTCCACAGCGGTAGAAAACTGCAACACGCAACTTGCTACTGGTTGGTTTCCAGAAGATGTCGATGCGGTTGTGCAATACCTCAACCAAACCTACTATAAATTCAAAAAGCAATAAAAACCAAAACGTGGTGTATTCAATTCACTCAATATAGTCGTCATCACTATCGCGCCAAGTTTTACGCTTTAATACTTGTGATGTGCGACTATTTGGTTTCTGAACCTTACCATCACGAACACTAAAGCTTGTGCGTGGCATGGGTAAAGGCGCACGTGGCGTAGGTAACTTGCCCCTCGTACTACCTGCTGCACGTGGATTATCTTGGCGTGATCCTGTCTTTTTTCTAGATTCGTCTGTAGCAGTATTTATATTACGTACTGTCAGTTGTGTTTTATGCTGCTCGCGTGAATATAAACGCGACGTATTACGCGTATCTTCAACCGCCATCAAGGGCATGCCAACCAACGCCAATAGACCATTCACTTGCTCTAAACTCGCTGCCTGAGACTTACCTTGGCGAAGGGTTTTCGGCAAGGTAATATTACCAAAAGCAATGCGTTTTAAACGACTTACCTGCACCCCTTGGCTTTCCCACAATCGGCGCACTTCTCTATTACGCCCTTCAAGCAAAGTAACTTTGTACCAGCGATTAATACTATCCGTCGGTTCAAAAGATTTTAGTGGCTCCACTTTATCAAAGTTTGCCATACCATCATCAAGCGGCACACCTTTAACCAACTTGGTCAAAATTTCTGGCGATACTTCACCAAAAACACGTACCAAATACGCACGTTCAATTGCCTGTGCAGGATGCATTAACCGATTAGCCAACTCACCATTATTCGTTAACAGTAACAAACCTGTGGTGTTAACATCCAAGCGACCAACCGCAATCCAACGTCCTGCTTTAGGCTTAGGCAAATTAACAAATATGGTATCGCGTCCCTGCTCATCAGAACGAGTTACCAATTCGCTTTCTTGTTTATGATACAAAATAACTTCCGTTGCTGGGTTTGCCAATTCAACTTGTGATAGCTTTCTGCCTCTCACTTGTAGTTGATCTCGCTCTGTTACACGATCGCCAAGCTTTGCAGGTTGCCCATTAACTTTAACCAAACCAGCACTAATCCATGCTTCAATCTCTCGACGTGACCCTAGTCCTGCACGAGCTAATACTTTTTGTAGTTTCTCATCCATCACTCAACTTTCCTTATAACTTGCCCGCACCCTGTCGGATCACTTCTATTTCGCCACTGGTCATGTCAATCACCGTTGTTGGCTCATGTCCAACCCAACCCGAATCAATAATGCCATCAATTCGACCACCTATCATGTCCATAACAGTATCTGCATCAACTAAAGGCCACTCATCACCAGGCATAATTAAACTAACACTGAGTAATGGTCCTGCCAACTCAGACAAAAGCGCTTG
Organism: Thiotrichales bacterium; assembly: GCA_022759035.1. Taxonomy (GTDB): domain Bacteria; phylum Pseudomonadota; class Gammaproteobacteria; order Thiomicrospirales; family Thiomicrospiraceae. The sequence goes on along the minus strand of JAEMQD010000059.1, from coordinate 27,444 downwards.
CACAACCGCATGATCAGGAACGCGCAAGCCAATTGTATTTCTTTTAGGATGCCACAAGCGCTTTGGCACTTCTTTAGTCGCCTGCAAAATAATCGTAAACGCCCCTGGTGTTAAATGCTTTAGCGTTCGAAAGACACGGTTATCTACCTGAGCATAACTACTTAAGTGCGATAAATCCTTACATACTAAAGTGAAGTGATGCGTTTCTGGCAATTGACGAATTTGTCTGATACGCTCAATCGCCTCTTTACTATCCAAACAGCAACCTAAGGCATAACCAGAGTCTGTGGGATAGGCAATAACGCCCTCTTTTTGCAAACACGCAACCGCTTGTATTAACAGTCGTTGCTGTGGATTATCTGGATGAACGGACCAACGTTGCGTCATATAACGACTTGTACCTTATCTATTTTGTTTTTTATTGCCATCATTATAACGTGAAGCTTGACGTGATGCGTGCATTACTGACATATTGTTACCTATTGGGCACCTATAAAAACCCAATGGGTAGGAAGTCTGAAGGAAGGGGTTGCTAAAAATAGCATGTAACACAGCGATAAACCCCCTTCTTTCAGCTAAAAACAAACTTGGGAAGTCTAAAAACAAGCGAAGCGAGGTTTTTAGAAGTTCCCTATTCATAACCGTTAACGATTAAAAGAGAAATACCATGTCATTAACCTGCAATCAAAGCTTACCTGAATTTAGTCTTGTTGCTTACCCAGAACAAACCATAACACGCGCAAATTTTATTGGGCAATGGACCGTACTTTACTTTTATCCTAAAGACGATACGCCTGGCTGCACACAAGAAGGTATTGCATTTCAAGAGCAACTAAGCGCCTTTCAAGCATTAGGCGCCCAAGTGATTGGTGTCTCGCGTGATAACTTAGCATCGCATCACAAGTTTTCTCAAAAATTTAACTTAACCTTTCCATTAATTTGTGATACTGAATCTGAACTCTGTAATTTGTTCGATGTACTTAAAGAAAAAATGAATTATGGAAAAAAATATATTGGTATAGAAAGAAGCACTTTCTTAATTGACCCTAGCGCCACGATTCGAAAAGAATGGAGAAAAGTGAGTGTTAAAGACCATGTAGAAACCGTACTGAGCAGCCTCAAAGCGCAAAACAGTTAACAAAGCATAGGATAAATACGATGATTACGAATCGAGCACACGTTCCTGGAAAAAGACTTTTTGTACTAGACACCAACGTGCTAATGCATGACCCAATGGCACTTTTTGCTTTCGATGAACATGACATATTTATCCCAATGATTGTACTGGAAGAGCTAGATGCTAATAAAAAAGGCATTTCCGAGATTGCACGCAATGTTCGAGAAACCAACCGATTGCTTGATCAATTAATTGGCAACGCCACCTCTGCCGAAATTGAAAAAGGACTTCCTTTAGAAAATATCATTGCTAAAGGGATGAGTAAAAACAAACCAGTTGGTAAGGGACGCAAAGGAACAGCAGGTAAACTCTACTTTGAAACACGTCCGCTCGATTTCAATATCAACGATCTATTACCTAACCATAAAGCCGACAATACCATTCTTAAATGTGGCCTCGCGTTAATGCACCTAGACTCTCGCATTCACGTCACCTTGGTCACAAAAGACATTAATATGCGCATCAAAGCTTCTGCTGTCGGCTTACATGCGGAAGATTATTATAACGATAGTGTCATTGAAGATAGCGATCTGCTATATACAGGCATGCGCGAAATCCCAGACGACTATTTCGACAATAATGGTGCCGCCCTAACTTCATGGCAAGAAGGTAGCCACACTTACTATCGTATAGAAACCCCAGAAGATAACCCTTGGGTAGCAAATGAATGCTTACACACAAAAGACGAAAATGGTTTCTCTGCTATCGTTGACCACCTAGATGGCAACAGTAGTGTCTTGCGCTTTCCAAGAGACTATCGCAATACAAGTCATGGCGTATGGGGGGTGCATGCGCGCAATCGTGAGCAAAACTTTGCACTTAATTTCTTAATGGACCCAGCAATTGATATCGTGACCTTGCTCGGCCCTGCTGGCACAGGAAAAACCTTACTCGCACTAGCCGCTGGGTTAGCTCAAACCATTGATGATAAACGCTATAACGAAATTATTATGACACGTGCAACCATACCCATTGGTGAAGATATTGGTTTTCTACCTGGTACAGAAGAGGAAAAAATGGCACCTTGGATGGGCGCATTAATGGACAACCTAGAAGTTCTAACGCAACCTGAAGAGGGTTCTGCAAAATGGCAAACGAACACAACGCAAGAAATTGTCAAGCAACGTATTAAAATCAAATCGATGAACTTTATGCGTGGTCGCACCTTTTTAAACAAGTTTATTATTATCGACGAAGCACAAAACTTAACACCAAAACAAATGAAAACCCTAATTACGCGTGCAGGCCCAGGTACAAAAATGGTTTGTATCGGCAACATCGCGCAAATCGATTCACCTTATTTAAGTGAAACAACTTCAGGTTTAACCTTCGTGGTCGATCACTTCAAAGGCTGGCAGCATAATGCGCACATCACGCTACAGCGTGGCGAACGCTCGCGTTTGGCAGACTTTGCTCAACAGGTGATGTAACTTAACCAAACAACGCCAGCTACTTTTATTTCGCGCAGGAAGGAAAATGCATGATGATTAATCAACTTGCTATTAACCCTGTTGGCAACTATCAGCAGCTGGCGCATCAAATACAACAGCATCTCCCCACCCTGCTACCCCCCATTCAACAAACAGAACCAACAAGCCCCATTCGACACATTGATGAAGCGCCGCAAGAAAAAGCGCAAAATCAACAGATAACACTACACACTAGTGTCGACTACACGCCGTGGCTACAGCGACTCTATTTAGAGTTTAGTCAAGCCTTACATCAAGCCTTCGAACTACCCAACACGCACCAAAAGCAAGCTTTGCTACCGCCACAATGGCATCCAGAAGCAACAGCAAAGGCAATTAATGCATTAGCGCTAAGCTATAGTGGCTTTCTATGGCATCAACAAGGACAAGAAGTGACGTTAGTCATCGAAAAACTAACTAAATTATGGCGAGAAACATGGCAACGCTATCGACTCGACATTCAAAACAGCCAAAAAAACCCTGGGTTATTACAAGCGCTCGACACAACCGGCTTACTTGTCAACCAATATTGGTTGGAATCGTGGTTACATTTAGCAGAACTGCAACGTAGCTTGCCCACAGAAAGTAAAGCGAATCCTGAATAAAAGTATTACAATGGCATTCGTACAATGAAACTCGGCTAGGAATTTAACATTATGCTTGTTTTCTCTCTTTTTTTAAGTATGCTCGCAACAATCGCACTTGGACAATGGCTTGGCACGCACATTCTTGCCAATCTTGTTGGTCTTGCATCCATCACCGGACTACTTATTTTCTACTTCCGCAATCCAGAAGTACAAGAAGCGTCATTAGGCAAGAAAATTAATCATTTAACCAAAGAGCAAAAAAAGCAATGGTATGGCTTATTTGCGATCGGATTATTTTTTAGCCTTCTGTTTGGTAGCTTTTGGAATACGAGCATGGGTGGTTTATAAATGAGCAATGCGCATGTTTGGCTCTGATCGCAACAGCTTACGCAAGTTTTATCAAGATAGTTGGCAAAAATTCAAACAAGGCCTGCCACTAACCACACTAGAACAACAAGTAGCACAAGTCATTAAAGAACACCCAGAGTATCATCAGCAAATCGAAGCTAATAATGCAACACAACGTGATTGGGCTGTCGAATCTGGCGATACCAACCCTTTTTTGCACATGGGTATGCATTTAGCATTGCGTGAACAAATTGCAACGGATCGTCCTGTTGGGATTGCCCGTTGCTATCATTTATTGTGTCAATCTAGTCAAGCAACGTTAGAGGCAGAACATCAAATGATGCCGTGTCTTGGTGAAGCAATATGGCATGCGCAACGCAATAACACCATGCCCGATGAGCAAGCATATCTGCGTTGCTTAATGGCATTAACGCGCGATTTAAAATAAATTAATAATGAAATAGTTAGGTAATCTCACATGAAAAAAATGGCTGATATTATTTATACATACACTGACGAAGCGCCTGCTTTAGCAACGCACTCTCTACTACCGATCCTTAGCGCTATTGGTAAAAGTGCCGACATTAATATTGTCAGTAGTGACATTTCTCTTGCAGGTCGTATCTTGTCCGCTTTTAGCGACTATCTCCGTCCAGAACAACAACAAGCAGACGAACTCGCATTACTAGGCGCATTATGCACAAAGCCCGAAGCAAACATTATTAAATTACCGAATATCAGTGCATCTGTACCACAATTAATGACAGCGATTAAAGAACTACAACACCAAGGTTATGCTGTACCAGATTACCCGGCCGATCCTAAAACGGAAGCAGAAAAAAATATTAAAGCGCGTTACGCCAAAGTATTAGGTAGTGCCGTAAACCCCGTCTTACGTGAAGGCAACTCCGATCGTCGCGTCGCAGCGCCTGTAAAAGCTTATGCAAAAAAACACCCACACAGCATGGGCAAATGGTCTGCTACGTCTGCTTCTCATGTTGCACACATGCAATCTGGCGATTTTTACGAAAGTGAGCGCTCTGTCATTATGCCTACAGCCTGCACCGTTCGCATCGAACACGTCGCGAATGATGGCAGTATCCAAATTCTAAAAGATAAACTACCATTGCAAAGCAACGAAATCATCGATGCTTCTGTTATGTCCGTAACAGCGTTGCGCCAATTTTATGAACAACAGATAGCAGTAGCAAAATCTAAAAACTTATTGCTCTCTTTGCACTTAAAAGCAACCATGATGAAGGTCTCCGATCCAATTATGTTTGGTCATGCTGTTGCTGTGTTTTATCAACCCGTACTAGAAAAGCACAAAGCTATACTGCAACCTTTAAACATCAATCTAAACAACGGACTGGGTGACTTATATACAAAAATACAAGCACTACCAGAAGCACAGCGTAGTGCTATTGAGGCGGATATCATGCAATGTTATAGCCAAAGATCAGCGGTTGCCATGGTAGACTCAGATAAAGGTATCACCAACTTTCACGTACCAAGTCATGTCATCGTCGATGCTTCCATGCCAGCGGCTATCCGCACCTCTGGGCAAATGTGGAATGCACAAGGTGCATTGCAAGACACCTTATTTATGATACCTGACCGTTGTTACGCTGGCATCTACGCAGAAACAATCGAGTTTTGCAAAGAACATGGCGCATTCGATCCCGCAACAATGGGAACAGTACCTAATGTCGGCTTAATGGCACAGGCAGCCGAAGAATATGGCTCTCATGACAAAACATTTGAAATGTCGCTTTCAGGTGTCGTGCGTGTTATTAATACAAGCAACAATGCAGTGATCATGCAACACGATGTTGAACAAGGCGACATTTGGCGTATGTGTCAAACAAAAGACATTGCCGTTCAAGACTGGGTAAAACTAGCTGTTACACGTGCACGATTGACACAAACACCCGCTATTTTTTGGCTAGATCCTCAGCGTGCGCACGATAACAATCTCATTACTATTGTTAATAACGCCCTAAAACAGCACGACACACAAGGACTTTCTATTCAAATTCTTTCACCGAAAGAAGCGATTCGTTTAACAATGGAACGAGCCAAAGCTGGGCAGGATACCATATCAGTTACTGGTAACGTTTTACGCGACTACTTAACAGATCTATTCCCCATTCTTGAACTTGGAACAAGTGCAAAAATGTTGTCCATCGTACCATTACTTGCTGGTGGTGGTCTGTTTGAGACAGGCGCTGGTGGCTCTGCGCCAAAGCACGTACAACAATTTATGGAAGAAGGCTTTCTACGTTGGGACTCGCTTGGTGAATTTCTCGCTATTGCCGTTTCACTTGAAGACTTAGCCATTAAAAACAACAATGCGAAAGCGCGCGTACTAGCAGCGACGCTCGATCAAGCAAATAGTAAATTCTTAGATGAAGACAAATCACCAGGCCGAAAACTTGGTCAACTAGACAACCGAGGTAGCCACTTCTATTTAACGCTTTATTGGTGTGAAGCTTTAGCCAATCAACAAGATGATTTGACGCTAAAAAACAAATTTACGCCAATTGCACAGCAACTTAGAGCTAACGAAAAAACGATTGTTGCAGAATTGGCAGCAGCGCAAGGAAAAGCAATGAACTTGGGCGGCTACTATCATGCAGAAAAACAACAGTTAGACGCAGCAATGCGCCCTAGTCCAACTTTTAATCAAATCATTGCGCAAATTCAGTAAAACACTCGGTTATTCCATTCGCCACAATCACTAAACTTTGTGTTAAAATTATCACTAAACCGCTACATATAGCGGTTTAGTGTGTATTTTAAATATCGTTTTATAATGATCATCAATGGGTTAAGCGAATGTCATGATGGACTTATTCGATGCACAAAAAGATTATTACTCGGTACTCGGTGTAACACAAGCCTGCGAACTTGCTGTTATTAAGGCAGCCTTTAGAAAGCTAGCGAGAAAGTATCATCCAGATGTCAGTGATCATCCGCTTGCTAAAAGTCGCTTTCAAGAAGTCTCCGAAGCTTATGAAGTGTTAAGCCGTCATCGCCAAGCATATGATGCTGCTGTGCAATCCATCACCATCGCCGCACAACAGGCCGCAAGCCACCGTCGTCAATCGAATGGTAACGCACAACCTTTTACTAAAACACGAAGCAATCCCGCTTTTGGGTCATGGGAACCTGACACCATTCATGGTCGTGATCGCAATATGGTCTACCCACTTACCCTAAAATATGCTTTTAGATTATTAAAAGAAGGGAGTTTTTTAATCCCTAGCCTAAATACAAAAGTCCCTTTTGACTCTAGCGCGCTTTCTGGCAAACAATTTCGCTTTCCAGGAAAAGGCTTCCCGGGATTATTTGGTGGTCGCGCTGGCGATTATATTGTCTCCTTCAAACTAACACACCATGCGCCTTTCAAAATTCGCGGTGGCGATTTATACATGCTAATAAAAATACCACATAGCCTATGGCTTAAAGGTGGAGAAATGTATTACGATGCACCTACAGGCTTATTTAAAGTTACGATTCCTAAAGAGACCAAAATTGGCAGCTACATTCGTTTTCCATTTAAAGGACTTCCTAGTGATCGCCATCAAACTGGCGGGCATCTCTACGCAAAAGTTACTGTCGAGTAAAGTACTATGTCGCTAACGCAACTCGATCCAGAACTACTAGAACAAACACAATATCAGCCACCTCGTCGCTACGATGTTATTTTACACAATGACGATTTTACACCCATGGACTTTGTCATTGATTTATTAATGCGTTATTTTAGACAACCTATGGACGCCGCGACACAAATCATGCTGACCATTCACCACGAAGGGAGTGCTATTTGTGGTACTTACTACAAAGAAATTGCCGAAACCAAAGTTACACAAGTGCAACAGCATGCACGTAACAATGGCTATCCGCTGCTAGCAACCCTCCAACCAGAGAGAAAATAATTATGTCTATGCTCGATAAAGAGGTGCAGCAATTACTCTCTTATTCTTTTAGCTACGCCCAAGAGCAGCACCATGCCTATGTTACGCTCGAACACTTATTATTTTCATTGCTTGATCATACCCTTGTTCAAGAAGCATTAACCGCTTGTCTAGTCGATGTAAGCCAATTGTCTTCTCGCTTAGTTCGCCTGCTCGAACAGCAAGAAAAATTACTTGATGAAGAAGAACCACAACCTACGATTGCATTACAACGCGTTATTGAGCGCGCCATTTTTAATGCGCAGCAACATACTCCTCACCAAAAAGTTAGCGCATTAGGCATTTTGATTTCACTTTACAGCGAACGCGATAGCCAAGTTATTGAATTGTTAGAAAAGCAAGGCGCAGATAAAGCAAGCATGCTCAGCTTCATTGCTCACGGATTGCGTAAAGATGAAACGATCAGCATGGGACACCACAAATCACAAAGTGGCCAACAAAAAAGCGAAAAAGAAGAAAACGAGGACGCACTATCCCTTTATGCCGTGCACTTAAACAGTCTAGCGCGACAAGGAAAAATAGATCCTGTCATTGGCCGTGATCAGGAAGTACAACGTGTTAGCGAAATACTACTGAGACGCCGCAAAAACAATCCGCTTCTTGTCGGAGAACCTGGCGTCGGCAAAACAGCGATTGCGGAAGGATTAGCAATTGCCGCGGAAAATAATTTATTGCCTGATGGATTAGCACAAGCGCAAATATACAGTATTGACCTTGGAGCACTGTTGGCTGGAACGCGTTATCGTGGTGACTTTGAAAAGCGCTTTAAAACGATTTTAACGCAGCTTGAACGTATCAAAAACGCGGTCATCTTTATTGACGAAATTCATACTATTGTTGGTGCAGGTAGTGTTCAAGGAGGTGCAATGGACGCTGCCAACCTACTTAAACCTGCATTAGCAAAAGGTACATTAAAATGTATTGGCGCAACCACATTTGAAGAATATCGCCAAAGTTTTTCTAAGGACAAGGCACTCAATCGACGATTTCAAAAAGTAGATATTGTAGAGCCGAGCATTCCTGATGCGATCAGTATTTTAAAAGGGCTAAAGAGCAAATTTGAGCAGCACCATCAAGTTCACTATACCCTCGGTGCGTTAACTGCTGCCGTTGAACTGTCGGCACGTTATTTAACTGACAGACATCTTCCGGATAAAGCGATTGATTTAGTCGATGAAGTTGGCGCGCATGAACGTGCAAAGCCAGCTAACAAACGTAAAACACGTATTACCGCTGCCGATATTCGTCAACTCCTCAGTAAACAAACCAACATTCCTATTAGTGATGCAAGCCACGATGAAAAATCGCAACTTAAAGCACTAGACAGTAGTCTAAAACATGTCGTATTTGGTCAAGAAAATGCTATTGAGCAAGTTGTTAATGCCATTAAACTAGCACGTGCTGGATTACGCGCCAGCAATAAACCATGGGGAAGTTTTTTATTTACAGGCCCTACGGGCGTTGGCAAAACAGAGCTAGCAAAACAACTCGCTAGCCACCTTGCTATCCCATTAATTCGCTTTGACATGTCAGAATATATGGAAAGTCATAGCGTTGCGAGGTTAATTGGTGCACCGCCTGGTTACGTTGGATTCGAACGCGGCGGTTTACTCACAGAAGCCGTGTTAAAGCAATCTCATGCAGTGTTACTGTTAGATGAAATTGAAAAAGCGCATCCTGATATTTTTAATATTTTGCTACAAGTTATGGATGACGGTCGACTAACAGACAATAATGGCCGAATTGCCGACTGCCGTAATCTGATCATCATCATGACCTCTAATGTTGGCGTTGAACAGCAACAACGCAACAACTTAGGCTTTGTAGAAAACGATCAACAACAGCATGCTGCGCAAAAAGCACTGGATACAACCTTTAAACCAGAATTTAGAAATCGTTTAGATGCGATTATCAACTTCAGTGCCCTGTCCCAAGCAATTATGCCAAAAGTAGTCGATAAGGCTATTTTTGCGTTGGAATCCTTAATCGCAACGAAAGGCTTCCAACTACAGTTAGATCAGGCGGCAAGAAATTGGCTAGCCAAAAAAGGCTTCGATAGCAAAATGGGAGCAAGACCCTTAGAACGCGTCATTGAAACTTATTTAAAGCGCCCTTTGGCAGATGCCATTCTCTTTGGCGACATGGCAAAGGGCTGCTGCATTAAAGTCAGCGTTAGTGATGATCAACAGTCATTAAACGTAGCATATGCGCCTAGTTTAACAGCACAGCATGCACCAAATATTAATTCAACACTTCCGATTGAGATCGAATACTAAACTCTCTGTTAATCGGTGCCACATAAACCTTGCCATCCCCTGCTCGCCCTGAATGGGCGACAGTCAGGATGATCTGTACAATATTATCGACCATATCATCAGGCACAATGGTTTCAATACGCACCTTATCAATAAACGGATCGTATTCCTGATTACCATTAATACGTTCTTTACCAAAGCCTTTAACAGTCATGGCCGACATACCAGGAAAACCAGGAAGCTCCATCAGTGTTAATGCTAATCTTTCTAGCATAAATGGCTTAATATAAGCTCGAATTTCTTGCATATTATGCATCTCCCGCTTTTTCAAATCGGCTAATAAATAACAGATACAATGCTGGCAAAAAGGTCATTGTTGCAAAGGTCGCTGTCATTAAGCCACCAATAATTGCTAAAGCAAAAGGCCTCGTTGCTTCAGCACCCACACCAGTAGACATCGCCGCGGGTAACAAACCCAACATCGCCATCAATGCTGTCATCAATACAGGACGCAATCGAGAAGATGCCCCCTCTTTAACCGCTTCAATCAAACCACGACCTTCGGCACGTAAATAGTTAACTTGTTCTAATAGAATCACGCCATTCTGTACGACAATACCAAACAATACAATGAAGCCAACAGCCGCCGAAATACTTAAATTTACGCCAAGTAACCACAGTAGCAACACCCCACCAGCCACAGCAAACGGCACATTTAACATCACTAATAAGGCCTGTGGTGCCGAACGAAACGCCCAAAACAACAAAGCAAAAATAAGTAACAACGAAATCGGCACAATCACATAAAGGCGTTTCATTGCACGTTGTTGATTCTCAAATTGACCAGACCAAAAAACATGGTAACCTTCTGGCAACTCAACTTGCTGCTTCACTTTTTCCATTGCTTCTTGCACAAAAGACCCTTGATCTCTATCAACCAAATTACATTTAATTGCAATGCGCCGACCATTATCTTCGCGTGAAATTCGATTAGCACCAGTACCAATATGCACTTGTACTAACTCGCCTAAAGGAATGAGTTTTCCTGTTGGCGTTGGAATGAGCAAATCGGTCAATGCTGATACTGAATTGCGACCAGGGGCAAGCAAGCGCACCTGAATATCAAAACGTTTTTCTCCTTCCAACAATTGACTAGCAACACTACCACCGAACGCTGTTTCTATCTGCTGGTTAATGTCCGCGACATTAATGCCATAGACAGCAGCCTTTTCACGGTCAACAATCAACGAAACTTCACCCAAACCAAGTTGTTGCTCAGCACCAACATCAACAGCGCCTTGAATGCCACTAAGAATATGCACAATTTGATCCGCTTTTTCTTGCATAGCAAACAAATCCAGCCCATATAATTTGACAACAATTTCACCTTTAGAACCAGAAATTGCCTCTTCTACGTTATCTTGAATGACTTGTGAGAAGTTTGTTTGCACGCCAGGAATAACACTTAGCGCATGCTTCATGTCAGCAATAAGCGCTTCTTTGTTAGCATGATGCCAATGCACTTTCGGTTCTAAATCAACCAAAAATTCAACGTTATTAAATCCCTTCGTATCGGTGCCATCTTCTGGTCGCCCCAACTGACCAACGACCATTTTAACTTCTGGATAACCCATTAAAATATCACGAATTTTTATTTCAACACTTTTGCTTTCTTGAATAGATATCGCCGTAGGCAAAGTGACGCTCAACCAAATATTGCCCTCATCCAACTTTGGCATAAACTCAGTACCCAACTGCTTAACCAGCAAGAGACTAAACAATAAAATAACAACCATAATAGATACAAAAGTACGTGGAATAGCCAATATCTTACTTAATATTGAGCGGTAAGCTAACTGCAACTTCTCCATAACAGGATTATGACGCTCACTTAACCGTTTATCTAAAAAGAAGCTCATCAATGCTGGAACTAAAAACAACGTCAACAAAACAGAACCTAATAAAGCAAAACTTAATGTTAACGCCATGGGAGAAAAGATTTTTCCTTCCACTTGTTGAAAAGTCAAAATTGGCAAAAACGCAGCGATGAGAATAGCTTTAGAAAAGAGAATGGGACGAATCATCTGACTCCCTGTACTAACGACTGTTTGGCGCATATGCATAGATGATGCATTATTAGCTAGGTCAATGCTCAATTTAACCATCACTGCTTCGACAAGCACCACAGCTGAGTCAACGATAATACCAAAGTCAACCGCGCCCAATGAAATCAGGTTAGCGGAAACCTTGTTTGCATTAATTAAGATAAACGCAAACAGCAATGAAAGCGGTATAACAACAACCACAACCAAAGCAGCGATAGGACGTAAAAGGAAAGCAAGTAAAATAACAAGAATGAGCAGCGCGCCGTGTAATAAATTATCGCTTACTGTGTGAACAGCATGTTCGACCAGTTGCGTGCGATCATAAATCATATCAACATGTGTACCAACAGGCAGAATCACGTTATTCAGCTCATCAATACGTTTTTTTACCCCTTGTAATACACTAACGGCATCGCCGCCCTTGGTCATCAACACAATCCCTTCTACAGCATCGTTATTCGTATTAAAACCGACGATACCGGTACGCGTTTGATGACCAATTGTCAACTCACCTAAATCGCGCACACGCACAGGCGTCTCGCCACGAACAGCAACAACAACCTTGCCAATATCGTCCAAATTTCGCAATAAACCAACGCCGCGAATTACCATAGCCTGTTCGCCACTAAGCAAAAAGCCGCCACCAGTGTTCGAATTATTGGCACTAATGGCATTGCTCACATCTACCGAGGTAAGAGAAAAGGCACGTAATCGCTCGGGATCTAAGTTAACCTGATATTGTTTAACCATGCCACCAAAGGTGTTAACATCAGCGACACCTGGTGCAGTTTTTAAGTATGGGGTAATCACCCAGTCTTGCAGGGCGCGAATCTCGGTCAATGGCAAATTATCGCTATGCACAATATAACGGTAAATTTCACTAATACCCGTTGCTAATGGCCCTAAAACAGGTTGTACATTGGCTGGCAAACTTGCTTGCTGCAAACGCTCCAACACTTGTTGGCGCGAAAAATAGTCTTCTGCACTATCATCAAACGTTGCTGTCACCACAGATAAGCCAAACATAGAAATCGAACGTACATTCATTAAATGCGGTGCACCATTAATGGCGCGCTCAATTGGCATGGTGACCAATTTTTCTACTTCTTCTGGCGATTGATTAGGATATTGTGTAATAACATTAACATAGACATTCTGCACATCTGGAAAAGCTTGTACGGGTAAGCGCTCAAAAACAAACACCCCGTAAATAGCCATCAGCAGGGTTAAAATAACAATCATCCAACGCTGTTGAAGCGCTAGAACAAAAATGCGCTTAATCATTTACAGGCCCCCTAGCCAAGGCATTGCGTTCTATCTTACGCATCATTAACAAGTACAATACCGGCAACAAGGTTAGGGTCGCTAAGGTTGCCGTTAACAAACCACCAATAATTGCAATTGCAAAAGGTTTTGTCGCCTCTGCACCTACCCCTGTAGACAAAGCTGCAGGCAATAAACCAAGCATTGCCATTAAAGCGGTCATTAATACGGGACGCAATCTCGCCGCTGCACCATCAATAACCGCCGCCAATAGTGCTTCACCTTCTGCACGTAGGAAGTTAATTTGTTCAAGTAAAATAACACCATTTTGAACAGCGATACCAAAAAGCACAATAAAGCCTACGGCGGCAGAAATGCTCAAATTTACACCCAGTAACCACAAGGCTAAAATACCACCTGCCATAGCAAATGGGACATTGAGCATAATTAATAAGGCTTGCGGCGCAGACTTGAAAGCCCAAAACAACAATGAAAAGATAAGCAACAAGGATATAGGCACAATAACGTATAGTCGTTTCATTGCCCGCTGCTGATTTTCAAACTGCCCTGACCAAACAACGCGATAGCCTGGCGGTAAATCCACTTTAGTTTTCACCGCTTTCATTGCCTCACTCACAAAACTACCTTGATCTCGCTCTACTAAATTACACTTAATCGCAATGCGGCGATAATTGCTTTCCCTTGAAATACGATTGGCACCCGTTCTAATTTTAATATCCGCCATTTCTGCTAGGGGAATCATGGCACCACTCGGAGAATGAATTAATAAATCACCCAATGCTGCTGCCGAGTTTCTACCTTCTTTAGCAAGACGAACTTGCAGATCAAAGCGTTTCTCACCTTCCAATACCTGCGTCGCAATACCGCCACCTAAGGCAATTTCGATTTGCCTATTAATATCTGCGACGTTAATACCGTAAACAGCTGCTTTTGTTCTGTTAATAACCAACTGCGCTTCGCCCAATCCCATCTGTTGCTCTGCACCGACATCTGCCGAACCTTTAATTTGCTTCAAAATGCTGACGATTTGGTCCGCTTTTTCTTGCATAACGGGCAATTCTAATCCGTATAGCTTAATGACAATTTCGCCCTTAGAGCCAGAAATCGCTTCTTCTACGCTGTCCTGAATTAACTGTGAAAAGTTAAACTGTAACCCAGGCAAAGTCTTCAACTCTTTCTTCATCGCCTCAATTAAACTTACCTTGTTTTTATGATGCCAAGTTTCCTTTGGCTCTAAATCAACCAAAAGCTCCATACTATTAAAGCCCTTAGAGTCTGTACCATCTTCTGGTCGTCCGAGGTGACTTAATACAATTTTTACCTCTGGAAATCCCATTAAAATATTACGTACAGCAATCTCATTTTGTTTTGCTTCTTGTAAGGAAATTGCGGTCGGCATTGTTACCGTTAGCCAAATATTACCTTCATCAAGTTTTGGCATAAATTCGGTGCCGAGTTGTTTTGCTAGAAACAAAGTAGCAACCAAGAAAACGAGCATCATGCTAACAAAAGCTTTAGGTATTTTTAAAACAATCGTGAGACCATGACGATAAGTACGCTGCATCCATTCAACAATCGGATTATGGCGTTCGCTCAATCGTTTATTTAAGAAAAAACTCATTAATGCCGGCACTAACAATAACGTCAATAACACAGAACCAATGAGTGCAAAGGTAAGTGTTAACGCCATTGGCGAAAAAATCTTTTCTTCCACTTGCTGAAAGGTTAATACAGGTAAAAAAGCGGCAATGAGTATCAGCTTAGAAAAGAGAATAGGACGAATCATCTGACTTCCCGTTGTTACCAACGTTTGTCGCATATGTAACATGGAAGCGTTATGCAACATATCTGCACTTAGTTTCACCATAACAGCTTCAACAAGCACAACTGCGGAATCGACAATAATGCCAAAATCAACCGCACCGAGGGAAATCAAATTTGCTGATACTTTATTAATGCTAATCAAAATAAAAGCAAAGAGTAACGATAACGGGATAACAATTGCCACAATTAGAGCTGCAATAGGGCGCATTAAAAAGACTAATAAAATAGTAATTACTAACAGTGCACCATGCAGCAAGTTTTCACTTACAGTATGAATTGTTTTAACGACTAATTGGGTACGGTCATAGACCATATCAATATGGGTACCAGCAGGTAAAATTACATTATTTAATTCATCTATTCGCTGTTTGACGCCATCCAACACTTTGACTGCATCGCCACCCTTAGTCATCATCACAACACCTAGGGCGACATCATCCTCTGTGTTATAGCCAACGATCCCTGTACGCTGTTGATGACCAATTTCTACCGTACCTAAATCACGCACTCGCACGGGGGTTGCATTGTTTAAATTAGTAACGACCACCTGACCAATATCATCTAAACTACGCAATAATCCTATGCCGCGAATCACCATCGCTTGTTCGCCGCTTAGTAAGAAACCACCGCCTGTGTTATTGTTATTCGCTGCTAAGGCATCCATTACCTGGCCAGCATCCAAACCAAAAGAGCGTAGTCGTTCAGGATCCAAATTGACCTGATACTGTTTAACAAGTCCACCAAAGCTGGATACATCAGCAACACCCGGGGCTGTTTTAAGATGCGGCGTAATGACCCAATCTTGCAGGGCGCGTAACTCTGTCAATGGCAAATTATCACTACGCACAACATAACGATAAATTTCACCAATACCAGTAGACAAAGGCCCAAGTACAGGTTGTACATTGGCTGGTAAACTTGCTTGTTGCAACCGTTCCAATACTTGTTGTCGTGAAAAATAATCTTCCGCTGCATCATCAAACGTAGCAGTCACAACAGATAAACCAAAAGTAGAAATAGAGCGCACATTCATTAAATGCGGCGCACCATTAATTGCCCGCTCAATCGGCATACTAACGAGCTTTTCTACTTCCTCAGGAGATTGATTGGGGAACTGTGTGATAACAACGACATAGACATTTTGCACATCTGGAAAGGCTTGCACAGGAAGACGTTCATAAAGCACTGCGCCATAAATCGCCATCAACGTCGTTAGAATGATAATCATCCAACGCTGTTGTAGCGCAAAAACAAGAATATTCCGAATCATGCGATGCCTTTGTTAATATGCTTGGGCGCGAACAAAGCTTAATTACCAGTCTGCGCGCTATTAGCAAGTAACATGTCTTGTCGCAACGCTAAAGCGCCTTTAGTAATAACTTGATCGCCCTTATTTAAGCCTGTTTTCACAATCGCATTTTGCTCAAAGCGAATACCCAAGGTCACTTCTTGCCAATGGTAACGGTCATCGCTCATTCTAACAAAAACGAAATTACGATCCCCTTCCGTAATAACTGCACTCAATGGTACCAATAAAGATTGTTCATTTTTTACATTGCGAATAGAAACCTGTGCGTGCATTGAAGGCAATAATTTATAGTCCGGATTATCGATACTGCATCGCACACGAATTGAGCGTGTTGCATCGTTCACGATTTGGCTGATGTAATCAACATGACCATAAAACTCATAATCCGCCCAAGAAGATACCTTAACGCGAATTGGTTGACCGACTTGAACTTTAGCGATATCCTTTTCAAAGACATCTACCCACAACCATAAGCGGGATAAATCGGATAATACATAGAGCGGACTAGGTAAGTCTGGACGCACTTCCATCCCTGGATTAGCATTCACCTCGGTAATTGTACCTGCAATAGGCGATCTCAAGTGAAATGCACCTGTTTTAGCACTAATACCGCCAGATTGAACCCCGAGCTTTTCCAAAAACTTACGCGCACGATCATATTCTGATTGCGCATTGGTTACATCATCTTGAGCCTGTTCAAAATCTTTGCGTGACATTACCTTGGCATCAAACAAACGTTTAGCACGCGAAAAGGCTTCTTTGGTTAAGTTCAAATTTGCCTCTGCTTTTTCAAGTGCCGATAAAGCATCATTAAAATCAGGACTATCCAATTTTAATAGCACATCGCCTTTATTAATTTTTGTTCCCAAATCTAAAGGATCAGATAAGATACGCCCACTTATTGGTGAACTCACTCTAACTGTTTTAGACTCGTCATAGGCAAGTGTTGCACTTGCTGGTGGCAATACTGGCGCGTCGTCATAAACCATTGTATGCAGTTCAATCATTTTGGCACGATGATCATCTGCCATCACAACGACATCACTACCGTCAACGAAGAAGGTAGCTGGTGCATCTGCCGATTTATCGCTCGTTACATTTTGCTCGGTTGCTTTTTGCTGGCAACCAGACAATATCCATAAACTTGCTAAAGTAACAAGTAAAAAGCGATCCATGTTAATTATTTCCTTCTTCGCCAATGGCGTAATTTAAGTTAAGTCTAGCGATTGTTTGATCATAAAGTGCCTGCGTATAATCTAACATCGTATTACGGTAATTACCCTCTGCGTCGAGCAGTTCTAACAATGAAATAGCGCCTTGCTGATAGGCAAACACAGAAGATTCACGAACTTGTTTTGCACGGCCAATCACTTCTTTATTAAAACGTGCTAGCACTCTATCTTTTTGCTGAAACTGACTATAAGCCTGATTAACCTGCGTTTTAATTTGTTGTTCTAGCTGGTTTAAAGCGACTTCACTTAACCGCTTATTAACACGTGCTTGCTCAACCTCTCCTTGGTATTGATGCCACAACGGAATGGTCATACCAATACCAACACCTGCACTATCTCGCAAGGTTGCTGATGGGTCATGCACATACTGAACACCGACAACAACATCCGGAATTTTCTGCACCTGAGCATAATCAAGTTGTTTCTGTTGCTGTTCAATGGTTAAACGTGCTGCTTGAATGTCTGGACGATCATCTAATGCTTTACTGATTAACTTTGGCGCAGGACTTTGTGGCAGATGATAACTTGGAAATTTACTTAGCACCTTAAGGTGATCTGGCGACAAACGATAGGCCAGAATTTCTGCAAGTTGTTGGCGAGAAACATCTAAATCTAAGTGTGCTTGTTCTACATCTGTTTTTGCTTTCAAAACAGCAAGTTCAATTCTGCTAAACTCGGTCTGAGAAATATCACCTGCTTTAAATCGCAAAAAATTAGCAGATGATACTTCATTTAATTGCTGCAATATTTCGTCATAAATCGCTACACGTTGCTGATTCATCACCACCAAATAATAAGCAGTCAGCAAATCTCGCTTAAGCGAACGCAACAAATCAACAAACAATAAATTTTGTGCTTGTTCACCTATTTCGGCACCTTCAATACGAAGTTGGCGCTTGCCAGCAGTTTCAATGAGCTGACTAATGCTTAAATTATTATTGTAAGGTCGATCCCAATAGCTATTACCACCATCCCAGCTTTTAGTATCGCCCAAGCCTGATACAGACAAAGAAAGTGAAGGATTGGTCCATTGCTTAGCCACTAATACCTGTGCCTGAGAAAGCGCAATTTGCATTTTACCTGCCAACAGAGGTAAATTATTTTGCAAGAACAAATCCACCACAGACTGTTCTGTTAGGTCTTCCGAAAAAACAGTTTTAGGCAACCACAGCAGTCCGAACAAACAGCACAGAATAAACTTAATACGCAAACAACACCCCACCAGCCTAGACGCATTTTATCGACAAGCAATCCTATCCGAAAAATCGCCCAAAAGAAAGATTGCAATCATGAAATAATTGTGATTTTTCTATAAAAGCGCGCTTATTCACGTCAAACGCTTCGCCATAAAGCAAATCACCAGAAAAAATAAGTGATTCGAGCGCAATGCTCTCTGAAAAAATAGGTAAGTTTTGTGTCTGATGCGCTAAAGGGATCGCTTCAGATAGTTGCCATTGTTGAATTAAAAAATCTCGTAATTGCAGTGCGTCGGCTGTTTTTTTGATGCCTACAATATAGTGTCGTCTATTGATATAACAGCGCAACTTGATTAACAGCCATAACACCGCTAGCAACACAACCATCATTGCTATGCCCAATAGCAAGTTTTTTAACCAAACAGGTATGGCATAGCCATTTAATGCTGACCATTGAACATGTTGCACTTGCCAAGTTTCTGGATTAAACACCCACACGTCTTGTGGAAGCAAAGACCAACTACCCGCGAGCTGTAACCGCCAAGGTTGCCAAATAGACCAACTCGAAACAAGGTGTTGTGCTTGCCATGTTACTTGGTTCATTTGTATTAATGGCGAAATTTCAGCAATTGCCTCGCCTTCAATGCTGGACAACATTAAATCATCTGGCATCACATCTTTTAAAGTTAAATTAATTTGACGCTGAAAGATAGAACCGACCACACCAAACAATGAATTTGTTGATTCAACATGCTCATCTAACAATTCGCCAACAATCGCCTCGGTAGGTACATATACGGGCAATGGCATAATACGCAATGTCATCTCTGGCAATGCCAATAACTGACGCGACATCCCTTCACCTTCAACAAGCAGTTGCAGCCTTGGTAAACTATAAATACCAACCGTTTTCGGAAACAGCACCACACACCACTCTGCTTGCACGACATTAGCCATCTGTTTAACCTCAGGCTCTGGCGTAACTTGCGCTGTCGTCCAATGTTTATCTGCTGTTGACAGTGCTTGCAAAGATAAATAACGCATGACACTAGGATAGTCTGCTCGAACATGAACGCGCACGGCTTGTTGTTGAAAAAATTGTCTAGCCTCTAGCCAAACATGCACGGCAACAGGATGTCGAGAAATAATAATATTTTGTTCCAATAACATCCTTTCAGAAGCTGATTCTGGCGCAACTTCTTGTGCGTTAAGTGAAGTCACACACACAGATAACAATAAAAATTGGATGAGCGACTTGATCACCATGGGTTAACCCCATCTATTGGTATTGGCTTATCTTGTACCGCAGCCAAACCGGCTTCTAAACTAAATAGACGACGATAAAACAGCTGTTTTTCTTGTTGTGTTTTGCGCATTTCACCCGACAATATCCATGCTTGGCGCTTTTGCTCCGCTGCTTGTTGTATCGCATCAATAGGCAAACGAACAGCAGAAGAAAGCGGATTAGGCTCTGATGACTGGGAAATGACTGGATTGTTGTTTGTTGTATCTTCACGCAAAACATCTTTGGTTTCCCAAGCCAGACTCGCTTCATTCCAATCAGAAACGATTCCTTCAAATCGATTACCTGCTTTACTTGGTGTATCACTTTTTTCTAACGGCTTGGGTAACTTGGTTAAAATAAAACGTATTTTAGGAGTTAAGCTTTCGGTCAAGGTTGCATCGTGCGCAATCGCGCCACGCAGTGCTTGGCCTGCTGTAAACCATTGTGATTGAGCCATTAAACTATCGCCAAGCAGAACCAATGCCTTGGCTTGATCTTGAGCAGAAAACGCCGCACTAAATGCCGCATTCGCCAATTGCGCAGCTTGTTCATAGTGTTTTGCTGTCAAGGCGATTTCTGCCGTTTGATATAACTGATTGAATTTAATTTCTTTATTTTCAGAACCTGCCATCGCATTATTCGGTTGAGTCGTACAAAACACTAACAGCAAAGGAAGTAACATAATACTAGTACGATTACGATCCAACCTAACTGAACCAAAACTGAACCAAACAAACAAAGTTAAAAATATAAATAATGTCTGTAACGATTGCCCCGTTAATCCCGCATCACTAATCAACGGCTGTTGCTGACGCCAAGTAGTTAACAAGTCCGCAACACTATTTGTCCCAGCATCTGCCAAATTAAGATAAGACAATTGCCAATTATTGGCCATAAGCTTAAGGGCTTGCTCGGGTAAAACGGTTTTTCCCATATCGACGGCATCGATCGTCTGTTGCATAACCCCTAACAACGTACCGACACCAATTAAGGCACCCGCGTGTTTCAATGGCGTTAACCCACTCGCTGATAACGTAGTTGAATCACCGCCATCAGTAAAAATAACGAGATGCGTATGCTGATCGATTTGTTGTGCCACAGCTTGAACTGTTGGCACAAGTAAGCTGCCTTGTAACGGCAACATATCTGGTTCAATTAATGAAACCCCAGACAACCAAAGCGCTTTGTCATAAGTCAGTGGTACGAGCCAATGGTGACTTCCAGAAAACACGACTAGCCCTGCCTGATCTCCTGGTTGCCATTCCTGCGCCAAAGACTCTAGCGCCCAACGTACTTGTTGCAAACGAGAGGGCGGCAAATCGTTGCCGCGCATAGAACGTGAGACATCAACAACCGCCACCCATTGAACGGGCTGATGGCCATACTTGGCCTTTGCCGATAACCACATAGGTTGTGCTAAAGCAATCACCATCAATAGCCAGATCATAAACCAGCGCCAAGGCAGTGATCGCCACGACCATGATGATAATAGCATCTGTTTTTGCAATATTGGTGCGCAATAGCGCTTCAATTGCCGATTCGACCATAACCAATAGCCCCAGCCAAGCAACAATGGTAAAACAACCAGCAGTAGCCACGAGGGAGATTGAAAATAAAAACTAGCGAAGAGCACGAGCGACCTCGCCCAACCATGACAGTAGCCAGACACCTAAAGCAAGAAGTAACAAGTAAGTAGACAAATCGGTATTGTTTTTAGTCTGTTGATCGATCTCTGTCGCTGTTTGCTGTACTTTTTTCGTTAACTGCTCAATTAAGTTTTTTACTGCAACGTTATCTTCAACATCAGTAACAGAGGCACCATAAGCGGCCATTGCTTCACCCATCTCTCTGTTGCGCGCCATGTAAAGCAGTCCAGAAGCATCTGTTGTTTGCAAAGTTACATCGCTTCCCAACAATAAAACATGTACAGCAATATGATGCTGTTGTAACCAAGGCATTACCTCTTGCAACTGGCCTCTTGTTGGCGCATGCGCACCATCGGTTACCAACAACAACCAAGAAGTTGTTTTATTGGCGCCACTTTCCGCCAGTTGCCAACCAGCAAATTGCAACGCTTCGAGTATTGCCGAATCCTCTCGACCTGCAAAAGCAGCATCTAATCTTTTAACCATTGCGGACACTAGTGTCATATCTTCCGTTAGCGGTAATACGGGATAAACATCGTCGGCAAATACAACAAGACCAGTGCGCGCATTTTTAGCACGTTGTTGTGCTAGTTGGTCTACAAAGTCTTGCACCTGTGCAAGACGTGTTTTTCCCGATTGTTCCTTTAAGAGCAAACTAACAGACGTTTCAACGACTAAATTACCATCTGCTTGAGAAAGTGGCAGCACGCGCTGCGATGAATTGGTTTGCCACACAGGTTGAGCAAGTAAAAAAATAAGCAATATTGCTACTGTTAGCCAGCTAAATTTTGGTAGGTTTATAGATGACTTTATGTGCTCTGGCACAAAGAAACGATCAACAAAGGCGTGTTTTAAACGAATCGTAGGCAGAAATTGCCAATGAAATCGACTCATCACAAACCACACGAACATCGGTACAAACAACCACAACATGTGCGGCATTAATAGTACGAGCTTACCATTCATATTTGCGACCAACTGCTTTGAACGGCTAATTGCGTCAGCTCGGCATCTGCCCACAAAGGATGATAGTCGATATCCATTACGGCACACCAGTCACGAATTTTGTCACAGTAAGCTCGCATCTGTTGCTCATAGGCCAGTATTTGATCTTGGGCGGATAAAGATAATGCCTTTTCACCCAATTGAATGCCCGTTATTTGCGGCAAACTAACGTCTGCGCTATCTAACACATGAATCAAAATTACCTGCCCGCGCTGCCGCGTTTCTAGAAAACGCGTTTCAAGGGCATCATCCCAATCTAATAAATCCGAAACTACGACACAATTTTGTGCGTTTGTATTTAATAGGGCATCAGCCAAAGGCAATGCTGGATTAGAAGGATCCGTTGCCATTTTCGCCAGCAAAGGAGGCCACGCCTCACACCAACTATGCCAGCGCGAAAGCCCACGCAATACTGGTAGATTAGGCGCATCGCTGGACCAAATTTGACTATCAACAACCATCACTTTTGCCAAAGTTCGTGCCACATAAAAAGCAACACGCACGATTTGCTCAGCTTTCAATCGCAACCTAGTACCTTGCCACGCAGAATCACGTAAATCAATGAGCAAACGTGCTCGCACTTCAGTTGGTTTCGTTTGATATTTAACAAAAACCTGATCTGATCGTGCTGTTAAGCGCCAGTTGATATGTCTTACCGAATCACCTAGTTGGTAAATGCGACTTTCTTCCACATCAACGCCCGGCTCCAATAAAGCGCCAGAAAATTCTCCGTGACGCAACCCTTCTCCTTGCCCATAAAAGCAGCACAAAGCCTCTGGCAAAGCAGATACAGCATCATCTAGCGATGACAACCAATTGTTAAATGGCCAAGGTGACACGATCCAACACCTGTTGTACCCAATCGTCTACCGTTAGTTTTTGCGTTCTTGCTTTAGCTGATAAATGAATACGATGGCGTAGCACATCTGGCAATAAAACAACGATGTCTTCAGGTGTCACGTAGTCACGCCCCGTCATTAATGCTCTTGCGCTTGCTGCCTGCGCCAAGGCTAACGTTGCTCGAGGACTGGCAGGAACAGCTATCGTATCGCGTAACGATTCCGCTACCAACTCTGGTTGACGTGTTGCAGCAATTAATCGAACTAAATACTGTTGCAAGCTTAAATCAATATGCATGTTAGCAACTTGTGCTCTTGCCGACGTCAATGTCGCCAAATCAAAAGAAGATAAGGTTGCTTTCTGACTAAACGCACCAGATCGTACACGTTGTAAAATAATCAATTCCTCATCAGCGCTCGGAAAATCTAGCTTAACGTGCAACATAAAACGATCCATCTGCGCTTCTGGCAAAGGATAAGTGCCACTATGCTCTAATGGGTTTTGTGTGGCAACGACAAAAAATAAGGGGTCTAACGCATAGGTTTGTCCACCCACAGACACTTGACCTTCCGCCATCGCCTCTAACAAAGCCGATTGCACTTTAGGTGGCGCTCGATTAATCTCATCTGCCAAAGTCAATTGGTGAAACAACGGTCCCTTAACAAAACGCATTTGCCCAGAATCTCTGTCTAACACCTCGGAGCCTGTAATATCTGAAGGCATTAAATCGGGTGTAAACTGAATACGAACAAAATCTAAATTAACCGCCTGAGACAAGACCTTAACCGCCGTTGTTTTGGCTAATCCTGGCGCACCTTCCAATAACACATGACCGCCTGCCAACAAAGCAATCATCAAACGTTCAATCAATACCTCTTGACCGACGATAACGCTAGCAAGTTGTTCTTTTAAGGTTAGCCAGTTATTTTTTTGTTCCATATTTAACTACCTGCTATGTTAACTACGCCTTACAGCAACTCGATACCAAATTGACGGACAAGCCACACAAAAAGGACAAATAAAACCATTGTTACCACAGCACTGATAGCCAACGCACTCCAAAAACCAACGCGTGATAACAAATGCGGAAAGAGTAAAAACATCGGCAAGGTTGGCACGACATACCAAAAGGTATACCACGCATGGTTGGCAATTTTTTCTTGCGTCTGCCCTTCTAGGTACAACCAAACGAGCGTCATGATTGTAATTAAGGGTAAAGCCGCAATCAATCCGCCTGCTTTATCACTACGTTTTGCTATTTCAGAAATCAGCACAACCATACCCGCCGTAAGTAAATACTTGGCCACAATCCATGTCATCCAACACCCCAGTGCGCATCGTTTACTTGTATCCATTCTATCACTAGAACAACACCACAAACAACCAACATTTAAATATTTATTTTAATGTAATTGACTATCATTAAAATAATTGTTTTAACGATACGCAATTGCTGTTGGTGTCCTAACTGAAGACGTCAATGGCTTTATGCAAATGGTAACGTAAAAAGGCGTCAATATAATTTATGTCATTGACACACATCTTCACGCAGATCATTACTCTGGCGGTCGCGAATTAGCAGAAAAAACTGGAACGTCTGCGGTGGTGGTATTAGCGGCAAACCCTCGTCCACCATCGGTTTTGAGAAACGCCACAACCCTAATCTCATTCGCAACAAAGCACAATTTATCGACAAGGTCACGTCGATTGCGTTACAAGCACCAGAAAGCAAAGAACTTCATCACATTCAACAATGGCGTCTATGTATGATTCATGACATTGCAACATTAGCAATAGGATCTTTTGTTAATTTACATCGCCAGTGGCGCCTACCTTGCACTTAATATAGAAAAAAGATTATCCTAATGTCGTTCACAATAAAAGCAATGCAATAGCGGCCATTAAACTTATCGCTGTCGCGTCAATAAAAACACAATCCTGAGGAAATTAAAATGGGACTTAAAGGATCTTTATTTGCCATAATATTTGCTGTATTAGGCCTATTTAGCATGGCTACGCAAGCAGAAGAAATTAAACAAACGTTTAATGGTCAAACCGTAAATGCCAACTTAGTATTCGCCGATGGCAAAAGTTTTGGCGACAAAGTTGCTTTGCTGCTGCATGGAACATTAACCCATAACGGACGCTCTAACTACATTGCATTACAAGAAAATTTAGCAAAATTGGGTATTAGCACCCTCTCTATGAATCTTTCTTTGGGATTAAACGACCGACATGGTGAGTATGATTGTGCTACGCCACATACACACAAACATACTGATGCCTTGGCTGAAATTGGTTTCTGGTTAAATTGGTTAAAACAACAAGGCGTAAAACAAGTTACGCTTATTGGCCACTCTCGTGGCGGCAATCAAATTGAATGGTTTGCCCATGAAAAAGATAACGCCATGATTAATAAAGTAGTATTACTTGCTCCAGCAACAGGCGAGCAGCAATCTGCAAAAGACTACCAAGAAAAATATGGCAAACCGCTAGCACCTATTTTGAAAAAAGCACAAGACTTGGTAAAAGCTGGCAAAGGTCAAGAAATGATGAAAGATGTCGACTTCATCTATTGTGAAAAAGCGCAAGTTACCGCAGCAGCATTTGCTGACTACTACACAGTAAAACCGCAATTTGATACACCAAGCCTATTGAAGTCCGTTAAAAAGCCAACTTTGGTTTTCATTGCTTCAGAAGATCAATTTGTACCTGAACTAGCAGCAAGAATGGAACCTTTAAAAGGCACAAAAAACCTGACAATCGAAACAATTGACGGTGCTGATCACTTCTTTATGGATTTAGCAAATGAAGACGTCGCTGCTTCAATTGCTAAATTCCTGCAATAAACGATACTAAAAACAATTTACAGTAGGATTAGCTCGCTATGGCTAATCCTATTTCTTATTTTACGCTTTCCTTATCCTCGCCTTATAGCTTAAGTTTTAGGCAATGCGTTAACAATGTTTAACCGATTGTTATACACTTTCTAACATCATCAATAGTAACCTTAAAAAAACGCGCAGCTATGACAGTAAACAGACATCTTAAAGACCAATTATTTGAACAAGTCGCTCGTCTAACAAAAGCCGTATCTAGCCCGAAACGACTCGAATTAATTGAGCTGCTTGCACAAGCACCAAAAACAGTAGAGCAACTTGCCCAAGAAGCAGACTTAAGTATTGCCCTCACTAGTGCACATCTAAAAGCACTCAAAAATGCTAAACTTGTGACAAGCGAAACGGAAGGGAAACATCGTCGTTACCAATTAGTAGACGAAAAAGTGAGTAAGTTGTGGGTATTACTACATCAATTAGCTGCTTATCAATTCCCTGAATTACCCTTATTGTTTGAAGAAGCAACACCAAAAAAATCAAACATTAAAGATACAAACTCGCTGATTGCACTCAGTAAAGCGCAAAAAATACAACTTATCGATGTTCGGCCAGAGTCTGAATATAACCATAAACATCTGCCTTCTGCACAATCATTTCCAATTGAGAAACTAGCAGAAATGACACAACATCTCGACAAAGAAACGCCCATTGTTGCTTATTGCAGAGGCCCATTCTGCCTCTATGCTAGAGATGCTGTTCTTTTTCTACGCGAACAAGGATTCAATGCCTCACAATGGCAAGATGGCATTGCTGAGTTTGAAGCATCACAAAGCTAATAGCTTCGGCAACCATAGTCGTGACATTTACCACCAGAACAACGATAACTGCCAGTTGTTGTATAGTCTGGCTCTTCACGTTGTGTTTCCGAGCGACAACTATTCGGCTTAGTCGCTTGCTCAAGTAAACCACTAGCGTGGCGATCCACAAAAGCGCAGCCCGACAGAGCGAAACCAACACTAAACAATAAAACCCACTTTATAAACACCACAACCTCCTTGGCAA
>JAEMQD010000096.1 GCA_022759035.1 Thiotrichales bacterium | reverse complement strand
TAATGATAACTACCCGTCAAATAAACCCATCGCCCTTTCTCGCGGACAAACTGACTCACTTCGTGCAACTGCTGCGCAATGCCTTCGTTATCTTGCCAATGTGCAATAAACTCAACAACGCCCTGGCTATCTTCCGCGCCACCAGCCTCGGTGCGCACAATGGTTAACCCCGTCCAGTGCGTAGGCGCTAGCTGCATTAAACTTGCCTTACTAGGGCGCGTCGAAGTTGCCCATGTTTTATACAAGTAGGCAGCGTCTCGGCGTACATAAGCACTATAGCGCGAACGCATCAGCAACTCAGCGGTTAACGCCGATTTACCTTGAATAAGATAAGGCTGACAACAGGTTTTCCACGCTATGCCCGATCCACAAAAACACAACGACATCACGTTTACCCTATTTCAGCACAGCCCAACAAAGGCAGCAATGCAGCCAAAGTCATTGGCTTAGCTAACAAATAGCCTTGAATTTTGAAAGCACCAATCGCTTGGATGGCTGCTAGCTGTTCGAGCGTTTCTACGCCTTCTGCAACCAAGTCAATCTGCAAACTTTCAGCCAACCGATAAGTGAATTGAACAATATTCAGGCTATCTGGATTAGTCAGCATATCGGCAATAAAATGCTGATCAACTTTAATTTCATTGGGTCTGATTTTATGAATATAACTTAGGCTTGAGTAACCCGTGCCAAAATCATCCAAAGCCAAGTAGTAACCATATTGACGCAGCGTTGCCAAAGTTGACAAAGCGACTGTCTCATCACGCATAATGGCCGATTCGGTTACTTCCAAAACAATATGTTGCACAGGAACATTATGTTGCACAACCAATTGGTGCAATCGTTCGGCGAAGTCTGGTTCGCCCAATTGATAGGCAGAACAATTAATCGCAATAGGTACGATACGACAACCCTGCGTCACTAATTGCCGGTAATCATTAAGGACTGCCTCAATAATCCAATAACCTAAAGGCACAATTTGACCCGTTTCTTCGGCAATAGGCACAAACTCATCTGGTCGCACGATGCCCAATTCAGCATCTTGCCAGCGCACTAACGCCTCTAAACTCATAATAACGCTACCATCGGCAGAAAACTGTGGCTGATACGCCATATACAATCCGCCTCCGCCTAAGGCAAGGGCGCGACGTAATCCATTATCTACCTGTGTATAACGTGCAATACGGGTGTGCATGCGATGCTCATAAAAGCGGAAAGTATTTGAACCCAAGGCTTTCGCTTGATACATCGCCGTATCCGCACAACGCAATAGCTGATCAACCGTATGACCATCTTGCGGATACAAAGCAATACCTACACTGGCACCTAAATAATGCTGCTCACTACCAATATAAAAGGGTCGCTGCAAACTATCCATTAAACGATGCGCTAAAGCCGATAAAGCGCCACTATCAGCATCCGTAATCAATATCACAAACTCATCACCGCCCCAGCGTGCTAGCAGTGCATGCTCTGGCAACTCGTGTCGAAAACGCATGGCAGTTTCCTGCAATACCTGATCACCCACAGAATGCCCTAAGTGATCATTAACATGTTTAAAATTATCTAAATCGATAAACAACAATGCAAAACACTCATGCTGTTCTTGGCAATGCGCCAGCATTTTTTCTGCTTGCTCATGCATATAGTAACGGTTTGGCAAATTGGTCAGTTGATCACAATGCGCTAACTGTAGCAGCTTATCTTCAATCTGTTTTTTCTCGGAAATATCTTCAAAAATGCCAACATAATGGCTCACCTGCCCATTCGTATCGCGCAATACATAAATGGTCAGCCATTCAGGATACACATGACCAGCGGCATTACGATTCCACACCTCGCCCTGCCAAGTCCCTGTTTCATTCAATGTTTGCCACATAGCGCGATAAAAGGCTTTGTCGTGCCGACCCGACGACAGTAAGTTGGGATTTTTGCCAATCACATCGCTATTACGATAGCCAGTGATCTGGCAAAAAGCTGCATTCACCTTCACAATAATATTGTTAGCATCGGTAATCATAATACCGCGACCAAGGTCTTCAAACACCCGACTTGCTAAACGTGATTCTTGATTATTGCGCTGTAGCCGCGTCAATAAATTTGCCAAACTATTGGTTAGCAAAGCAAGTTCATTTTTTCCTTTAACATGGGGCAAGCGCACGGTTAAATCGCCCGCAACTAAGGCCTCTGCCGCGGCACTTAACTGCGTCAAGGCGCGCAGTTGCCGAGTCAGTAATCGATTCACAAATAACGTAACAATCAATCCCGCGAAACCAATCAAGCCAATGATCATCAGTTGTAAGCGCTCGGCCGCAACAAAGGCACTTTCCACTGACTTTCTTGCAATCACCATCCAGCCCATACCAGGGTATTGTTCAAACCCAGACTCGGTGACAGCAGCGGTAACATAGGCCTGACCATCGGGCCAATTAACAATACGCGCGGCTAATTTATCTTTTTTTGCTTGGTTAACAACGGTCAAATCGTGTAAGTCCATGCTCAATGATGGCAAACTGGCCGTTCCCATCAGTACTTTATCTTCCCGATTCAGCACTAACAGGTCGATATGCTGATTTTCAAACCGATCTAGAATGCGCTGACGCGCCTCAAATGCCCAATCTAAATTCAAATGCCCACAAATTACGCCACTCAACTGACCTTGTTCGTCAAACATGGGCGCAGAAACATCCACCAAGCGTAATGGCAAATCATCTAATTTAGGTTGGGGTAACATTTTTCCCAATAAAAACGCATCATGCGCATCACCAAAGTGCAACCCTTTCGCACCTTCAACAAACCAGTCGCGTTGTGCCACTTGTTTGCCAACCAACATACCGTCGCTACCAACCACAATATTGCCTTGCGCATCGGCAATGCCAAGCCAAGCATAATAAGGGTAAGACTTACGAATGCTATCTAAAATACGTTGCTTTTCCTCTTGCGTTACATGGGGATCCTGCAACATCGGATGCTGTGATAAAAAAGCAATTTCGTTACCACGGGTGCTCATGTCCTGCTCGAGACGTGACATCATGGTTTGTGCAGAAAGGGTTAACAACGCCAACTGATCGTTTACGTTTTGATCGTAAACCAAGCGACTGACAAGCTGACTAATCACCAAAGTAACCCCCAAGGTTAACAAGGCAACCAACAGCGATAACCGAAAAGTTAAACGATGATAAAAACGCATTCATAACCCCCATTTATAGTAAGGACATCGCATCCAGAGCGACCACTTTTCTATCTATGTCCACAATACTAACACGGCTTTAGTCACTTTCCCATTTTTCTAACTTAGCGACGCTTAATAATAACCATCGCGTTGCGTCACAAAAGCGAACCTGCACCCGACCATCTTCGCCCAATCCATCGACAGCAATCACCAACCCCTCGCCAAAACGCTGATGCACCACTTTACTCCCCTTGGGAAAAGGCACGTCACTTGTCGCTGGCATTGCCGGCTCGGCAAGATCGTGCGAATCCCTACTCTGTCGTACATTGGTATAACCAGTCGACTGATAGCCGCCAACAGACTGAAGCAATTCTTTGGGTATTTCCTGCACAAAACGCGAAACCTGCATTAAGCTTTCAGCACCATGAAAACGACGCATAGAACAACTTGTTAACAGCAGTTTTTCTTTGGCACGTGTCATCGCCACATACATTAAACGCCGCTCTTCACTCAACCCTGCCTCATCCTCTAATGCACGCGATAAAGGGAAAATCCCCTCTTCTAACCCTGTCACCGCTACCCAGTCAAACTCTAAGCCTTTTGCCGCATGAATGGTCATTAACTGAACTTGATCTTGCTTAGCCTCGTTGCGTTCGCCAGCGTCTAAGGCTGTTTGCGCTAAAAATAGTAATAAAGGATCAGTGATCGCAAAATCTTCCACCACATCGTCATCAACCGCATATTGGGCAGCAGCATTAATTAACTCAGTTAGGTTTTCTTGCCGACCTTCACCAGTCAATCCGTCCTGTCCATAAAAATCCCACAAGCCAGAATCCTGAATAATCCGCGTCATCAGTGACGCTATCGCACCTGCTCGTAACAACTGCCATTGATCAAACAAAACAACAAAGCTTTGCCCGCCTTGTAAGGCTTTTCCCGATAACCCGCCTTGGCGTACCATCACCCGCAAAGCATCTAATAACCCTAATCCTTGCTGCTGCGCAACCATTTGAATTTTTTGCAGCGATTTTTCGCCTATTCCGCGTGTGGGGGTATTGATCACACGCGCAAAAGCAGCGTCATCTTGAGGATTGAGAAGTAACCGCGTATAAGCCAAAGCATCTTTAACCTCTGCGCGTTCAAAGAAACGCATACCGCCCGTGACCTTATAAGGGATACCCTCCCTTAAAAAAACCTGCTCCAATACGCGCGACTGGTGGTTAGAGCGATACAGCACCGCCACCGCCGATAAAGCGCCCCCAGCTTGCTGCCAACGTCGAATTTCCTGAGCTAAGTAACGTGCTTCATCAAACTCATTAATTGCGGCATAGTGTCCAACTTGATCCCCCATTCCTTGAGCAGACCATAACGCCTTACCCATTCGCCCAGTATTATTGGCAATAACAGCATTCGCAGCCGATAAAATTGCCTGGGTAGAGCGATAATTTTGTTCTAACCGCACAACCTCACATGGCAACATGGTCTCCGTAAAGTCACGAATATTGGCCACTTCCGCACCGCGCCAGCCATAAATAGACTGATCATCATCGCCGACCACAAACAGCCCACAGCCTTCACCAGCCAATAGTTTTAGCCATTGATACTGCAAGCGATTGGTATCTTGAAACTCATCCACCAAGATTTCACGAAAGCGTCCCTGATAATGCGCAAGCAAGGCAGGGTGTTTTAATAGCAATTCGTAGCTACGTAATAGCAACTCACCAAAATCGACCAAGGCAGAGGCTTGGCATTGTTGCTCGTAGGCTTCATACAGCGACACCCAAGGTAAATCACCATAAGTTGTAGCAACGTCAATTGCCCGACGACCAGCATCTTTTTCTTTGCTAATTAAATAAGCCAGTGTTTTACTGGATAACACTTTTTCATCAATTTCTCGTTCACGCAAAATGCGCTTACATAAACGCTGCTGATCTTCACTATCAATCACCGTAAAACTCGCAGGCAAATTTGCCTCTTTCGCATGCAAGCGCAATAGTCGGTGCGCAATACCATGAAAGGTGCCCATCCACACATGATTTGCCCATGGAAATGCCGCAGCCAATCGACTACGCATCTCTCCCGCCGCTTTGTTGGTAAAGGTCAAAGCCAACACCTGCGCTGGACCATAGCCGCGCTCGCTCAACAAATACAACAGCCGCGCAATCAACACCCGTGTTTTGCCACTTCCAGCACCAGCTAGTACCAGCGCATAAGGCAAACGCGAACTAACAGCCGCCAATTGCGCCTCATTCAACCCTTCTTGCCACACATTGCTATTTTTCTCTTGCATTTTTATTTAAAACCCTGTAAAAATGGCCTACATATTTTTGTTTCATTCCGTACAGAATGCAAATTGTCTTGTTCTAACAAGAAACATACCCAAATTTTTCTTAACAATCCCAACGGGAGAACCCCATGAGTGATTTAGTTCTGCACACATCTGATGCCACTTTCGAGCAAGAAATTATCAATGCCAGCTTGCCTGTGCTGCTCGACTTTTGGGCACCTTGGTGTGGGCCTTGCAAAATGATTGCCCCTATCCTAGATGAAGTTGCACAAGAATACACTGGTAAAGTGATTGTTGCCAAATTGAATATTGATGAAAATCCAGCACAACCACCAAAATTTGGTGTGCGTGGCATTCCTACGCTCATGTTGCTTAAAAATGGCCAAGTAGCCGCAACACGTGTTGGTGCCTTGTCAAAATCACAATTGGTCGATTTTTTAAACAGTAACCTTGCTTAATGCATTCTGAGGGGTGCTTTTCTGGTACCCCTTTTCTCTCTTACTCCTCCTGACACAATAAAGTAGCCGCATGAATCTCAACGAACTCAAAAAACGTCATATTTCTGAATTACAAGAACTTGCTAATAGCCTTGGATTAGAACTCACCCGCGCACGAAAACAAGACATTATCTTTGCTTTGCTTAAAGATCACGCCAAAAAAGGGGAAGATATCTCTGGTTCGGGCGTCCTCGAAATTCTACCTGATGGCTTCGGCTTTTTGCGCACAGAGGAAGGTACTTACCTCTCAGGCCCAGACGACCTCTATGTGTCACCTAGCCAAATACGCCGTTTTGGTCTACGTCAAGGCGATACCGTTTCTGGTCGTATCCGCACCCCTAAAGATGGCGAACGCTATTTTGCCCTACTCAAAGTCGACAGCATCAACTTTGAACCACCAGAAGTGGCACAACACAAAATTTTATTTGAAAACCTAACACCACTTCACGCTACCAAACGGTTACGCATGGAAATTGGTAACGGTTCGACAGAAGACATTACCGCACGCGTTATTGATTTGGTGGCGCCTTTTGGTAAGGGTCAGCGTGGCCTAATTGTTGCACCGCCAAAAGCAGGTAAAACAATGATGTTGCAAAACATCGCCCACTCCATTGCGGTTAACCATCCCGACGCTTACCTAATTGTGTTATTGATTGATGAGCGCCCAGAAGAAGTAACAGAAATGCAGCGCACCGTAAAAGGGGAAGTCATTGCCTCTACTTTCGATGAACCAGCCAACCGCCACGTACAAGTAGCCGAAATGGTCATTGAGAAAGCGAAGCGCTTAGTAGAACATAAACGCGATGTCATCATTCTGCTCGACTCTATTACGCGCCTAGCTCGTGCTTATAACACCGTTGCACCATCTTCTGGCAAAATCCTAACAGGGGGGGTTGATGCCAATGCCTTACATCGCCCGAAACGTTTCTTTGGCGCCGCACGTAATATCGAAGAGGGTGGCTCTTTAACAATTCTGGCAACTGCACTCGTTGAAACTGGCTCTAAAATGGATGACGTCATTTATGAAGAGTTCAAAGGCACTGGTAACATGGAAATTCATCTAGATCGCCATATTGCTGAGCGTCGTATTTTCCCTGCTATTAACATTAAGCGCTCTGGCACACGTCGTGAAGAACTGCTGACAAAAGCCGATGAGCTGAACATGCTGTGGATTGTCCGCAAATTCTTAAGTAATATGGGCGAGGCAGAAGCAATTGAATTCCTAAACGATCGCCTCAAAGCGAGTAAAACGAATGAAGCATTCTTCGCTGCAATGAAACGCGGTTAAAAAGCATCTACTAGGGAAGTAAGGCTGTAACATGATCGACTGGCAACGCTATTTACCTTTAATCGAATCCATATTGGCCGATAGTTACCCTGCGCTTGAGAACGCAAGCCAGAGCACGCAGGATCATTTACAGCGACAACCCCTTAGAAGCACACACTTACTGCAACTCTTCAGTCAGCTTACCGCTGACAATGAAGACGAGCAAATTGCTTTGTTTGTTCATGCTTGCATAACAAACGAAATCCCCTATACCTTAATCTATACCGATCTGATGACCTTGGGTCGCACCTTGCTGGGCCAGTTGGTTTACCAACAAGCCTGTGATGATATGCTCGCGTTACATAAGTTTTTTGAGCGTATCGAACAGCAAATTAGTCTTGCTTATTTGCATAACTATCTACGCCAACTTGCTGTCAGAAATCATTTACGACTCACTCACTTAGCAAACCTAAGCGAAAAAAACTTGATGGTGTACTATCAAAACCATTTGCAATGGATGATTCGCTTAATTGATATCCTACAAGGCAATGAAGTAGCAGAAGGGTTAGAGTTCGATCACTTGCGCTGTTCTTTTGGTCAATGGCTACATGGTAAAGCCGTATCAACACTCAGTTCGACCAGTCATTTCAAAGAAGTCGAACGACTGCATATCAAGCTGCACAAGCTAGGGCGAGATATTCTTATCTTATTTCAAGCGAAACCACTCAACAGCAAACACCTCATTTATCTCATGAGTCGTTTGGACTATATCTCGCTTGAGGTCGGCACCGAAATTGCCATCCTGAATGATATGATGATGATCACAGAGTACCATAAAGACCCGCTAACAGGCCTGTTAACGCGTCATTTGCTCGACAAGATTATCAGCACCCAAATTGAGATTGCTAAAGCCACAGAAAGCAACTGTGCGCTACTTATGATCGACCTAGATAACTTCAAAGAAATCAATGATACTTTTGGTCACCTGGCAGGCGACCAAGTGATTCAGCACTTTGCAACGGTACTCAAAACCGTATTACGCAAGTCTGACTTCATTTTCCGCTTTGGTGGAGAAGAGTTTTTAGTCCTTGTCCCTTCAACCAAAGCCGAAGAAGCGCACAATATCGCCCAAAAGCTATGTAATGAAGTCAGTAAAGAAACCGTTGTCACTAAAGAAGGGCAACTCATTCATTATTCTGTTAGTATCGGTGTTACCAGCATTGAACCAAGCAACCTCTCTTTTGTAACCAAAGAGGTTGTGAATCATTATATTGGCGAAGCCGATGCACGACTTTATTTAGCCAAACGCAATGGCCGCAACCGCGTAGAGTGAGGACTGGTAGCCTAGTAACAAAAACAAATAAACCTTACCATTGGTCATATAGCAAAAATAGCGCATGCTTCTACCGCGCGCCATTGCCCTGCTGGTAAATCATCTGGCAATCGTAGGGCACCCATCTGCACGCGAACCAACTTATCTACCCGATTACCAACAGCAGCCAACATACGCCGCACTTGATGATATCGCCCTTCATCAATCACCAGTAGCAGCTCATAATCGTTCTCCTGTTGCACAGAAATGGCTTTAACGGGTTTAGGCTCGTCATTAAGTGCGATCTCTTGCCAGAGCGCTTTTATTTGCGTCTCATCCAAAGGATCGACTGTTGTGACACGATAGGTTTTTGGCACATGGCGCTTAGGGTGCGTTAATTGATGGATAAGTTGCCCATCATCCGTCAAAAGCAGCAAACCACTGGTATCAACATCTAAACGCCCAACGGGTTGCACGCCTCGCGCCCGATAAATGCTTGGCAACAAATCCAATACACTCGGGTGGTACTGAGGCTTGGCAGAGCACTCATAGCCTAAAGGCTTGTGCATCATAATGACAATACGATCTTGCCAAATACAAAATTCATCATCGAAATAAAAACAAACTTGCTCGGGCACAACCTGCTGCTTTGGTAGCAAGCAAGGCACGCCATCTACAAGTGCGTGACCGCGCTCAATTAACGCCAAGCATTGCTTACGACTGCCAACACCTTGGCTTTGTAAGGCTTGCAATAACGTCATATTACGACACTCACAACCATTGCTAGCAAAGCATCAAGCTTAATGATATTGCTTACCATGCTTATGAACAGCATCGACATAAGCTTTTACATGTTCAGGATTAATTTCTGGATGAATGCCATGACCTAAATTAAACACATGACCAGAGGTTGTTGTATGCTGACCAAAACTAGCCAAAATACGTGCCACTTCGCCATCAATAATTTCTGGCTTGGCATAAAGCACGCCAGGATCCATATTACCCTGTAAAGCGACCTTGTCACCCAAGCGCGTGCGAATATCCCCAAGCTCAACAGTCCAGTCCAAACCAACACAGTCTACGCCACAAGCCGCAATCGCTTCGATCCACTGCGCACCACCCTTGGTAAACAAAATAACAGGCACTTGGCGACCCTCTGCCTGCTTTGTTAACCCAGCAACAATTTGTTGCATGTAGCGTAGCGAGAACTCGTTAAACGCTGGCGTTGATAGCGCGCCACCCCAAGTATCAAAAATTTGTACCGCTTGTGCACCTGCTGCAATTTGCGCGTTAAGATAACTGGTAACAGACTGCGCTAATTTATCCAATAACGCATGCAAAACAGCGGGTTCGTTATACATCATCGCTTTAATTTTTGAGAAGGTTTTGCTACTCCCTCCCTCGACCATATAAGTTGCTAACGTCCATGGAGAGCCAGAAAAGCCAATTAACGGAACGCGTCCAGCTAGCTCTCGACGAATCGTACGTACCGCATCCATTACATATTTCAATTCGCCTTCTGGATCAGGTACACCAATTTTATCAACGTCGGCTTTACAAGTAATTGGACGCGCAAATTGCGGTCCTTCACCCTGTGCGAAACTCAACCCTAAGCCCATAGCATCAGGAATCGTTAGGATATCCGAAAACAAAATCGCGGCATCTAAATCATAACGATCTAACGGTTGAATGGTTACTTCACAAGCCAACTCTGGATTAGTACACAACTGCATAAAACTACCCGCTTTAGCACGTGTTGCACGATATTCTGGTAAATATCGTCCAGCCTGTCGCATCATCCATACGGGTGTTGTATCTACAGGTTGGCGCAATAACGCACGTAAAAAGCGATCATTTTTTAATTCCACAGTCATCTATTTTCATCCCTATCGTAAAACTAATTGAAAAGCGCCACATTATTTCTTAGCGCTTAATTGTGCGGACTTTTTTACTTGCTCTGCATAAAACTTATCTGCTAACAAATCGATCTGACCTGGATGATCTAACATACCAAACATCGTACCTTGGCTATCGCCCACAAGCGCTTTGTAAGTTAAGTTGTCACGTATTTCTACAACCTTACCTTTCAGGGCAAACAAGTCTTTTTCATTAAATAATTTCATTGCTTCTTTACTAATGCGAAAACCAACAGTATCCATATTTAAAATAAAATACTGCTCACCCTGCTCCGCACGCACAATTCTGCCGCGCACAATTTGGAAGCCCGCGCGGTCACCCGTTAACTGCTTAGCCTCAATTACAGGCACACCCTTATCTTCGTACTGCCACAAACCTTTTTTCTGTGCGCGAGCACGAGACTCCGCATCTCGATAGCACTGAGCATGTGCAGTATTAGGTAATCGTGTATCAACTAGCGCAAAGCCATTCTCTAACAAAACTTTAGCTAAATTTCGTCCGTCAGCTAAAAACAAATGGGTGAATACGGTGCCCTTATCACTTTTAAGCTGATCGTACTCAATACCCACAATTCCATGACTACGCTTAATTAACTCACCAACGGCTTGCGCAACCGCTTTACCCAGCGGTTCTGGTGGCTCTAATTGCTTAGATGCCGCAGGAACATGGACACCCGTTAATCGAGTATAGCTATTATCAATTAAAAAAGTACTGCCATCATAAACAATACTCACTTTAGCCTGCTGATCGATTTGTTTCGGTGCACAATCATCCGTTGGCACAGCTGCAGCTGGCGCAAGCTGCATCGGTGTTGCTTGCGCTTGCCCAAATGCAAAAAGCCCAGCAACAAATGCTAGGCTTTTTAGCTGATCCCGTGCGCTCACGCAGGGCCCCACACTTAACGCTTGTAGCGGTTGCGGAATTTCTCGATACGACCCTCTGTATCGACCAATGTCTGTTGGCCAGTATAGAAAGGATGAGATGAACTAGAAACCTCTAAACGAACCAAACCGTATGTTTTGCCATCTAGGTCGATTGTTTGCTTCGTATTCATTGTCGAACGAGTAATAAACATATCACCAGTAGTAATGTCTTGAAACACAACTGGATTGTATGTTGGGTGAATGCCTTCTTTCATGGCAAATTCCTGTTTTTGGTGTCTGAAATAAACGCGTATTTTACCGATAACGCGCTGATTTTGCAACAACTATATATAGTTATAAGAAAAAAACTAGCCACAACATCTATGTCATAAGCCGATTTCTCCACAAGCACGACTCCGAATCAATGCATATTCGCGCTGGTTGCAGTCGCCCAAGTCATCGCTTGCATATACAAAGAGGATATCTCGCCTGCATTAAGATCCAAAAATGCAATATGGCCCACATCGCCACACTCAATAGCCAAGACACAAGCTAAGGCTTGTCCCATGACCCCTGCCTTGTCTGTCAATGCAGATTTTGCTTCTGCAGATAACGGCATACTCTGCAAGGCATCTGCCATTGACGCATCCATCAACGCATCAAGGCAAGAAAACAAACCCACCATAAAGAAACTATCTCGCATACCAACACGCGTTTTTTCGGCAAGCATTTCCATAAAACGCGCACGCAATAAAGCAGTGTTAAATAATTCATGTGGCTTATCATCTGTGCCTGAAAGCACCAGTACACTTACCCAGCCCTGCAGTTTTTGCAGGCCAAAGCGCAGCACGGCATCTTTAATGGAGTTAATTTGAATATGCTCATTACCAGGATAACTTCTAGCAAAACTCAACAACTTATGCGACAAACCAACATCTTGGCCAACAATATTGGCCAGAATACCCATGTCGATATTTTCGTCATATACGCTAGCCAACAAATTCAAAATAGCGACCTTATTCGCCGGCAAACGTTGTCCTTTAACAATTTGTGGTTTAGCGAAAAAATAGCCCTGAAAAAAATCCATTCCCAAGTTTTTGCAATACTCAAATTGTTCTCTTGTTTCAACTTTCTCTGCCAGCAACCTAACACTCGCATTTGTTGCTTGGATAGCACGAATATGCTGCGCTAAATTCTGCGCACCTACCTGCAAAATATCGATTTTAATGATATCTGCTAAAGCAATTAACGGTTTATACTCATCGGTATAAAAAAAATCGTCTAAGGCAATTAAATAGCCTTGTTCACGCAAATATTTAACGGCACTAACAACCGCAGGCGTAGGCTGAACTGTTTCCAAAACCTCAATAACCAATTGATTTCTTGGTAATAATGAAATATTTTCTCTTAACAGAAAGCCTTCCGTGAAATTAAGAAACGCCTTATGTTCGCCGACCAAATTGGTCAACCCAATTTCCATAAATGCATTCAACACCACCTGAGCGGTAGCAGAATCGCCACCTAATACAATTGCTTGATTCGACTTGTCATTGCCGCGAAACAACAACTCATAAGCATAAATCGTTAAATCACGATTAAAGATTGGCTGACGTCCGACAAATACATCTAATAGTTTTTGGCTGTTCGACATAAGGCTCTCAATTGTTGTTAAG
Source organism: Thiotrichales bacterium (assembly GCA_022759035.1). GTDB lineage: Bacteria > Pseudomonadota > Gammaproteobacteria > Thiomicrospirales > Thiomicrospiraceae. The sequence goes on along the minus strand of JAEMQD010000096.1, from coordinate 37,637 downwards.
TTGGCTTGTAAGCATCTGGCATCGCAACATTAGCATCACCAAACAAAAACTCTTCCATTTGTTCTCTTAAGAAAAGCTTTGCCTTAGGATCCATCGATGACAACCGATACTCATTAATCAAAATCGTCTGCTGTGCTAACCATTGCTTCCATGCTTCGGCCGAAATTTCATTCATAATACGCACACCCAGCTCGCCAGGATAAGGCTGAAAAGCTAACCCTTCCGCTTCTTTTTTTAAACGTACACAGTAAACTTGACGACTCATGATGACCTTCCTTGCTGTAACCAATGGGCTAATAATTTATCGACAATTGCAGGCATTGCAATTAGCCTTGTTTTATCCTTAGGATTATACCATAAGCCATTGGTGAATAAATGAAAATGCCGATCATCTGACAGCAAAACAACCTTAGCTGTGACAACCAAAGTGATATGGGTAAAGACGTGTTTTATTGGTGATAAGGTGTAATTATCTTGCCCTAACAATGTTTCTGGCAATGATTGCGGCAATTGATGCAGCCCACCCCAAATACCAGTAGATGAAGTCGGCTCAGCCAACCAAAGCGCACCTGCTTTATTAAAAACTAACCACAAAGTAGCCGTTTTAGTTGGTCGTGTTTTTTTAGGAAGCCTTTTAGGCCAGGAGGTTACCGCCTCGCCACTCGCCAATGCACCACAATCACGAGCGACGGGGCATTGTGTACAGTCAGGGTTGCTTCTGGTGCACAATGTCGCACCCAAGTCCATAATTGCCTGCGTGTAATCTCGTGGCCGCGTTTGACTTTGCAACGTCTGCGCTAATTGCCACAACTGTTGTTCGGCCTGCTTACTTTCTACCACGAGCGGCAAAGCTGACCACCTTGCCAATACGCGACGTACATTGCCATCGCATATGGCCGTAGGCTGTTGAAAAGAAAGCGATAAAATTGCATTAGCTGTCGATAGACCAATCCCAGGCAACGCCACTAATTGCGCTGCTGTTCGCGGTAACTCACCAGCGTGATCTCGCATAATGATCTGCGCAGCTTTATGCAAATTGCGTCCTCTGGCATAATAACCCAATCCGCTCCACTGTGCCAAAACAGCATCGACCGATGCAGCAGCTAAAGCCGAAACAGATGGAAAGACACGCATAAAGCGTTCAAAATACGGAATAGCTGTCGCGACTTGCGTTTGCTGTAGCATCACCTCCGATACCCAAACACGGTACGGTGTATTCGGGTGCTGCCAAGGCAAGTCATGGCGACCGTAAATATCAAACCAAGCCAGCAGGCGCTCGCTAAAGGAAACCAATGACAACGAACACACCTCCAAAAGACGAAGCACAAACAGCCACACATCGTCGAGAAATTAAAAGTTTCGTACGTCGCGAAGGACGAACAACACCAGCACAAGAGCGCGCGCTAAACGAATTACTACCTCGTTATGGTATCGACTATGACGCCAATCAACAACTAAATTTTACAGCGCTTTTTGGAAACACCAATCCAGTATGGCTAGAAATCGGTTTTGGCATGGGACATAGCTTAGCAACCATGGCAGAACAAATGCCCGAAATAAATTTTATTGGCATCGAAGTACATAGACCTGGCGTAGGGAGTCTGCTCAATGCGGTAAAAGAAAAGCAACTCACCAATATTCGCGTCATGAGCCATGATGCCGTAGAAGTACTAAAACACATGATCGCCGAAAAAAGTCTAGCACGGGTATTACTTTTTTTCCCTGATCCCTGGCACAAATCACGCCATCACAAACGACGTATTGTTCAAGCTGCTTTCATGGATTTGCTTGCAACGCGTTTGGTACAAAACGGGATATTTCATGCCGCAACCGACTGGGAGCCTTATGCACAATGGATGATTGAGGTACTCTCAGCACACGCACTTTATCAAAACATGGCAACGCACCCGCCTTTTTCAGACAAGCCAAGCTACCGCCCAGAAACAAAGTTTGAGCGCCGAGGCCAACGATTAGGACACGGCGTGTGGGATATTATTTATTCGCTCCGTTAAAAAGACTGTCTAGGAAAAACAATGAATAACGAACTTCCAACACTAAGTAGTTGCATTGGCAATACGCCCCTCATCAAGCTGCAACGCCTAACGTGCGATAGCAACGGCAATCGTATCCTGGCAAAGCTAGAAGGCAACAATCCAGCAGGTTCAGTAAAAGATAGGCCTGCTCTAAACATGATCTTACAAGCAGAAAAGCGTGGCAAAATAAAACCAGGCGACACCTTAATTGAAGCAACAAGCGGCAATACTGGCATCGCGCTAGCCATGGTCGCCGCCATGCGCAACTATCGCATCAAACTCATTATGCCAGACAACATGACGCAGGAAAGAAAAGACGCCATGCTAGCCTACGGTGCAGAGCTTATTCTTGTTTCACGTGAAACAGGCATGGAAGGTGCTAGAGACTTAGCAACAAGTTTGTCCACTCAAGGTAAGGGCTATCTGTTAGACCAATTTTCTAACCCAGACAACCCTATGGCACACTACGAAAGTACAGGACCAGAAATCTGGCGCCAGACCGCTGGACAAGTTACCCATTTTGTTAGTGCTATGGGTACAACTGGAACCATTATGGGCACCAGCTTATTCTTGAAAGAACAAAACCCAGACATTCAAATTGTTGGCGTTCAGCCCTGTGAAGGCGCACAAATTCCTGGAATCCGTCGCTGGCCAAGCGCTTACTTACCAAAAATTTTCCGCCCCGAAAACATAGACCGTATAATTGATATTGATCAAGGAAGCGCAGAAGAAACCATGCGACAACTCGCCAAAAAAGAAGGCATCTTTGCTGGTGTTTCTTCTGGCGGTGCAATGGCAGCAGCCTTAAAACTTGCAAAAGAAGTCAACAATGCAACCATTGTTGTCATTATATGCGATAGAGGAGACCGCTATTTATCTAGCGGCCTGTATAACCAATAAAAGGCTATGGTGCAGACTTCAGCTTACTAAGCAACTGAGCCATCTGCACCAACCACGTAGTTAGCCTGGGGTAGTCCTCTTTAACTTCAGCAACAATTTGTGGCAAGGGCGTAGACAAAGAAAACCCCGCCGTTTCAACAGCTAACTTAACCAGCAACAATATCTTTTCTTGATTCAATAAGGGAGAAGGATTAAAGTAGGTTATGCGCGCCAGAATAATTGCACGCAAAATATCTGGCCATAGCGCTTGACTAACATTGTGCTGATTCAATAAAAACACATCAACATCACCGTTGTCACGCATCGTTAACAGTTCAGACAATGATAGTCGAGACAATAGCAGCTCGGCCACACGCTGTGCATTGGGCGGCAATTGACGAATTAATTGATCTTCATAATCATGAACAAGCACAATAATGCCTCCATCGTTATTGATTTACCACCCAGAACTATTCTTGGGACGCCTGCTTCAACTTAAGCATAGCAATCACCTGATTTAATTCTTCGTTCTGCAAATACATAATGATTTGCTGCTGAATCGCCTCGGTGGCATTGGTAAACTCTACCGCAATATAATGCTCGTTATCAGACAAAGCGCGACTACTAACAATGTTGCCTGTCATGTTAAACGTTTTCTCGTAACTACCGCTACCCAACCTAAAATCGATGCTTAATCGCGCAAACTTAGGGTAGGGATCTTGACTCAAAAAACCCACACCACCAGCGCTCAAATTAAGTTTTCTTAATGGCCAAGCTGTTTTATCTACTAAATAAATTGCCTCTTGACGAAACTTATCAACAAACACAATATGACGAGCCAACTTATGATGCAAAGCCAACACACATTGCGCCAGCAAACTTCCCGAAGATTTAGCCTCCAAGCCGGAAAGATAAGCATCAAATGCAAAAGTTGCTGATTTCGTTGCTTCTAAAAAAGCATCGTATTTTTTTTCTGATGCCATCTCAACAACAGAGAAATAAAACTCTATCTTATCGTTTAGCGCACGCAACATATCTACCGTGACACTGCCCGTCTTTAGGTAGGTAACAAGCGCCACAGTATGACGACGGGTTTTATAGTTAGGTATCTTATCCCGCAAATTATAGCCTTGCACCAAACACAAAATACTTTCTGCCAACAACTGAATGCGCGCAAACAAATCAACAGTCACCTTACCGGCCGCTTCATTCTCTTCCAGCAACAAATGATTCAAGTGAACTTGAGCACGGTCAGCGGCAACTTCGTTTCTTTCCCAAACACCACCAGACAACTCCGGCAACACAAGGCGCACGACATGATCTTTATCAGCCAACTTAATGACAGCAGGAACAACAACATCTAACCTAAAATGACGCCTTACATTACGCATCGCGGCTTGCTCCTGCTTTGTCGTCTTTTTGAATGCTTTTTGGCTCAACCAAGCGATCAACAATTTGCATCATCTCACCACTTAACGTGTAAGCGCTAGCAAAGCCACTAACAAATCGACCAGAAACAGGGGACAAAGCAATCAAATGAAAGTCGGCAAGCGAAGCAATTAAGTTGGCCATACTGCCAAACTTATCGGTGAACAGAGACATAACTTGCAACCACTCAGACGTTTCACGTGGAACTTCGCGGGCGTGAACTTGAAAACTAACGCGCTTTCTTGCAAAGATCGATTGCGCCGATTCTTCGGGCTCAATAAACAATACGGAAGCCTTGCCCGTAGATAAGAGATTATTGGTATGCGAAGCCAATTCACTAACATAAATGTAAAACGCACCACGATGACGAATAAAGGGCGCATAGCTTGCCTCAGCTTCGCCCAGCGCAGAACAACTTCCCAAGATCAAGCTGTTGAAGCTCGCTAAAAATTGCTCGTACGCTTGTTGCACAAATTGAATGTCTTTCATTACAAACCAACATTTAATAAACAAAATGGCGCAGCCAAAATAATGTAGGCCACTAGCGATAATTTTAGCAAATCCAATGCCAAAGAAGAGAACAAAAACAATAAACTCGGGTAAAATAAGACAATCCATTTAAAGTCGGGTTTAATCGTGAAACTTTTAGTTTTTTTTATTGGTATGACAATGTTACTTAGCGCCTGCGGTAAAAAAGGAAATTTGCTACCTCCACCAGAAACAAAAACTGACTCCGAACAGATTCAACCAGCACAAAACAAGTAACAAGGGTAGTAGATCATTTTATGAATAACACGCCGATTAGCCGAAACAATAATACACTTACCATCGATGGGCAATCTGTAAAAACCTTAGCTGACACTTATGGCACGCCCTGCTACATTTACAGCAGACAGGGAATAATGCAAAGATGGCAGGCTTTCGATCAAGCATTCGGCAGTCAACCACACTTAGTTTGCTACGCTGTCAAAACAAATAGCAACCTAGCTGTATTACAAACTTTAGCAAAACTGGGCGCGGGCTTTGACATTGTTTCTGGTGGCGAATTAGCACGCGTACTTCGTGCGGGCGGCGATCCAGGCAAAGTCGTCTTTTCTGGTGTTGGCAAAACAGAAAGCGAAATGCGCTTTGCCTTACACATGGGCATTAAATGTTTTAACATCGAATCTGAAGCAGAGCTTTACCGACTAGAAGCAATCGCACAAGAATTAGCTACCCCAGCCGCAATTTCTATTCGTGTTAACCCCGATGTTGATCCTAAAACACACGCTTATATTTCGACGGGACTTAAAGAAAACAAGTTTGGTGTTTCATTCGAACAAGCATTACCACTCTACCGTTATGCTTTTGCTTCTGAGCACCTTGTCGTGCATGGTATCGACTGTCATATTGGCTCGCAATTATTAAGCTTGGCTCCACTAGAAGAAGCAGCAAAGCGCGTCATCGATTTCCAAGCAAAATTAACCAACGAAGGTATCGGCCTACACCATATTGATATGGGCGGCGGGCTTGGCATCGACTATCAACCACAAGACAACGCGCCAACACCCGAAGCCTATGTAAAGGCGCTTTGCGCTGCAATTAATCAGCCAGAAATAGAAATATTAATTGAGCCTGGTCGGAGCATTATTGGTAACAATGGTATTTTAGTGACTAAAGTTGAATACTTAAAAAATAACCAAGATAAACAATTTATGATTGTTGATGCAGCAATGAACGATTTGATTCGTCCAGCACTATATGATGCATGGCAAGACATTGTTGAGGTCACCCAAATACCAGAAGCAAAAACCAACAACGTCGATGTCGTAGGACCCGTTTGCGAAACAGGTGACTTTTTAGGAAAAACACGCAACCTCGCTGCGCAACCAGGTGATTATTTAGCGATTCTATCTGCTGGTGCCTATGGTTTTGTAATGAGTTCCAACTATAACACTCGGCCAAGAGCGGCAGAGATCATGGTGGATGGCGCGGACAAGCATTATTGTGTTCGTGCTCGCGAAACCCTAGATGATTTAATGCGTGGCGAAACACTCATAACCGATTGAATTAAAATTTTTTATTTATAATAACGAGAACAGCACTACTATGCAGCAACAGCATCCCTACGAAGAGCCCTTCTTATTGGCATTACTGGTCGCTGCACTTTTCGCACTTGTTTGGCTGTTTGGTCAATTCATTCCGGCATTATTGTTTGCACTTCTACTCGCAACAAGTAGCTATAGTTTATATACACGACTACAACAGCAGTTTAAGCTATCGGTTACAACCGCTGCTTTTATAATGACCACAGCAATATTTCTACTGGTTATTTTACCAATTAGTTATTTACTAGCAGAAAGCGGAAGAATGGGGGCAGAGCTGATCACGCACATACAAAACTGGTTAGCGCAACAATCACCAGACTCGCTTGCTATGTTAGAACAACGTGTTATCGGCAGTTTACCGCTATCACAGACTATCCAAGAAAATATCCAAATCAACTTACATGAGCAACTCCCCGCACTGGCTGAGAAAATAAAACAAGCAAGCCTTTGGATTGCAAGTAACCTATTTAGCGGTTTGACTGGCTTTATCGGCTTTATGGCGATTGCGCTCTTTAGCTTGTTTTTCTTTTATCGCGATGGCAAAGGCTTTATTACCCGCATCGTTAACCTTTCACCGCTCACCAATCATTTAGATCACTTTATCTTACGTCGTTTTACGAGTTTATCAACTGTACTAACATTGAGTGTATTAGGAGTTGCTTTATTGCAAGGTATGACATTTGCGTTCATGATGTTTATTTTGAACATGCCCTGGTTATTTTTAGGACTGGCTTATGCCGTAGCTTCATTTGTACCCATTGTCGGCGGGTTCTTAATTTGGGGGCCAGTAGCTATTTACTTTTTAACCCTAAATGAACCAGTAACAGCACTAATCATCGCTATTTATAGCAGTCTTATAATTGGTATTGGCATTGATAACATTTTACGCCCCATCGTTATTCAACGACTGGCAAGTCTGCATCAACCACATGACGCGGGTAATAATGCATTAGATCATACATGGTTAACTTTGTTGTCTACCTTTGCAGGGTTATTGCATTTTGGTATTATGGGGCTGCTATTTGGGCCAATGTTAGCTGCCATGGCGATTACTATTTTTGATGTTTATGAACATAAACACCGTCACCAATTGGACTACTCTTAACTTATGCGTATTCAGTTTGTTCTACCACTACTGAGTTTATTGATTATAAGCGCGCATGATGCTTGTGCTGCAAGTTGTTTTTATATCAACTCGTATCATGAAGGTTACGAATGGAGCGATCGCATTCAAGCTCAGTTTGCCCGTGACGCGCAGGACGTTTGTCGGACAACTTATCATTACCTCAACGCAAAGAACGATTCGGTAGAAAAGCTTAAAAATAAAGGCGTTGAAATTGCCAACCTCATTGCATTACAACAACCCGATATTGTCATTGCTGCCGATGATGCCGCCAGTCATTATGTTGTTAGCCCTTTTCTAAAAAATGGTCGCATTCCTGTCGTTTATGTTGGTATTAACTGGGATCCAAAACCTTACGGCTACCCAATGGATAATGCTACGGGGATGACCGAAATGTGGCCAGTAGAAGATGTTTTATCTGTCGTTCAACATGCCACCAGAGCTTTGCAGCAAATTGCAATCGTAACTGGGAGCGGGGCTTTAGAACAAAAAGATGCTGAAGAAATTAAAAAAATATGTAATCGTAATGGCGTTGGCTTGACCGCTTACTTTGTCAATAATTTTGAAGATTGGAAAAAGGCCGTCATTAACGCGCAGAGCGCTGATGCAATCTACTTAGGCACAAACCAAGCCATTAAAAATTGGAATGAAGCGGAAGCAATAAGCTGGTTAAAAACACATAATCATCGCTTTACTTTTGCTAGTCTGGGCTTTATGAACCCATATGTCATGTTTAGCTTATCAAAATCGCCTGAAGAGTTTGGTCATTGGGCAGCGTTATTAACAAAAGCAATTTTAAATGGTGACCAACCTTGGCAAATTCCCATTATTCCCAATCACCAATTTATTCCTTACTACAATGAATCGCTACTTAACTTAACGCCTTTTAAATTGCCTTCAACAATACAAAGACATGCACTCAAATACATGCCAAAACAAGAGATAGCACCATGAAAATGCCATTTAACAAAATGCACTTTCCTTGGTTAAAATATCTTGCTGTAAGCACGATTATTTTCATCGCTACCTTATGGACTGCTTCTTGGTTGGCTCAAGAGCACTTCAAAAAAACCAGTAATAATTATTTTGTTAGCATCGTAGAAAAAACACAAAGTGAAATTTCTACACTTATTTCACTTCATGTTGGTGTTGCTGCCAATACCCTAACGTTAAGCTCGTTAGAAGACCACATTAATAGCAATTTAAGCTTATACATTAATGCCATTAGCAAAAACAGAGATGACATTGCTTTTTTTGCTTTACCCAAAGTTACTGATGATAGGTTGGACGCTTTTGAGAAGAAAAAACAAGAGGAGGGCTATCTTAACTTTCACGTATTTGGCAGCTCAGATAACTATCAACAAAATGGCGATATCATCTACTTTCCTGTCAGCGACATACAAAATAATCGCGTAGAAAATCTGAAAAATTTAGGCCGAGACGTTTATAGCTACCTAAATTTTTATGATGCAATTAACACGGCAGTAGAAAAAAATACCACCAGTGCTGCTTGGTCACATACTTCGAGCGATAACCATCATGGTACCGCTATTTTCTCGCCTATTTACGACACAAACTACATCGATTTAATTCCCGAAAAAGAGCGCATGCAACATGTGCAACTGATAATTAGTAGCGAGATTTTTTTAGAACGCTTAGTTAAAAAAATTATTAATGAGTTATTGCCTGCCGATATCGCTTATCGCGTACAAATAAAAACCATGCGCAACCCAAAAGAAAGCCGCACAACAGAGCTAACGCAACTAGCAGAAAAATTAGATACGCCTTGGTTGCCTAAACTTCAATTTTCGCAAGAGTTATCAATCGCAGATAAGCCACTTAATTTAACCTTAACGGTTGTACCATCTCTTACACAACTTTCATTAGTGCCCGCATTATTAGTATTACTAGTCGGGTTGGGTTGGATTTGGCTTATTTTTATCTTAGTTAAACAAGGGCTGTCTCAGCAACAAGCAAGAGAGCAAGCACAAAAAACCTTAGAGTCAGAGCGTAATCAAGCAAAAAGAACGCTCAACTCACTCGGGGAAGGCGTTATTACCACTGACAATGCAGGTAATATTCAATATCTCAATCCTAAGGCAGCGGAGTTGTTCTCTATTGATGCTCAAGATCCACCTAAATTGTTTATGGCGCTTTTTCCAGAGTCATTAATCTCCGAAGTAGAAAAAGTCATGTCTGCGCTAAATGAAGCCATTTATAACAACAACAGCGCACAGTTGCATAACATCAAAATGATTAACCAATTCAACGATACGATTTTACTGGATATGACCGTATCGCCACTACACAATGAAGTTGGTCACATTCAGGGTGCCACAATTGTGCTGGAGGATGTCACCCACTTGGAAGAAATGCGGCTACAAATTGAGAAGATGGCGAAGTATGACCATCTTACTGGATTGTATAATCGCTATGAGTTTGAACATCAGCTCAAAAATGCCATTTTATCTGCCCATAAAACCAAACAGCAACATGCTTTCTGTTATCTTGATTTAGACCAGTTTAAGGTCGTAAATGATACTGCTGGTCATCTGGCTGGCGATCAGCTACTAAAACAGCTTACTGGTAATGTTTTTATGCTTAACTTACCAGGAAATGCTGTTCTAGGCCGATTGGGCGGGGATGAGTTTGGGCTCATTCTATTTAACATTAACATTGAAGAAGCCACTAAATTTTGCCAACAGTTAATCAATGATATTCGCCACTTTGTATTTATTTGGCAAGGCAAGCGTTTCCAAGTAGGGGTGAGTATTGGTCTAGTGGCCATCGATTTACAAAAACTATCTGTTGAGCAATGCTTAATTGCGGCCGATACCGCTTGCTACTTAGCTAAAGAAAAAGGTCGAAATCGTGTTGAATACGCAAGTGCTGACAATTCCGAAATTAGTCAACGGCATGAAGAATTGTCGTGGGTTGAGCGTATTCCTAGGGCAATCGAAGAAAATCGGCTAAAACTCTTTATTCAACGCATGCTGCCGCTTAATCATGGGGTGAGACATGCAGAAATTTTAGTGCGTATGTATGACGAACAAGGCAGTTTGTTGTTGCCTTCTCAGTTTATTCCTGCGGCAGAACGCTATGGCATTATGGAAACGTTGGATCAATGGGTCATTAAAACGGCGTTAATCAATATAGAAAAAATTCATCAAATGTCTGCGGGTGATACAACGATTTACAGCATTAATATTTCTGGGCAATCGCTCGCCAATGAAAAGTTTTTGCAGTTTATTCAGACTGAACTATCACCAAGAAAGACCTTAATGCCTTTTATTTGCTTTGAAATTACCGAAACAGCTGTCATGAGCAACTTAACGCAAGCATTACAATGTATGCATTTAATTAAATCGATGGGTGCTTCACTTGCGCTTGACGATTTTGGTAGTGGTTTATCGTCATTTACCTATCTACGCCATATGCCAATTGATTATTTAAAAATTGATGGTGCCTTTGTACAAAATATGCACGAAGATAAAATTAATCGCGCTATTGTGCTTAACATTCACCAATTGTCTCACGTATTTAATGTAAAAACGATTGCAGAATATGTTGAAAATAAAGAAATTATTAATGAACTGCGCACTATCGGCGTTGATTTCGCGCAAGGCTACGGTATTCATAAACCCGAAGCGTGGCTTGTATAAAAAATTATCTGTGCGATAATAAATAAAATTAATGCCTAAGGTTTTTTTATGCTTGCACTGCTCCGCAACTTTCGTTGGTCACTTATGTTTTTAGTCGTCGCGCTTTTCCTTTCTTGGCATTGGGCAGGACTAGACGGTTTGGCTGCGGCAGCAATCTTGATTGTGCTTGAAATTAGTTTATCTTTCGACAACGCCGTCGTTAATGCCAGCATTTTACAGAAAATGGAAAGCGTATGGCAAAAGCGTTTCCTAACTTGGGGCATGCTGATTGCTGTCTTTGGTATGCGTATGCTGTTCCCGCTGATGGTTGTTGCCTTAATTGCTAAAATGAATATGTGGGACGTGGCAACGATGGCAATCAACGATCCACAAACTTATGCACACCATTTAGAATCCTCTCATTTACAAGTTGCTGCATTTGGTGGCATGTTTTTGCTGATGGTGTTTTTTGGCTTTATTTTTGATAAAGATAAAGATATTCATTGGTTAGGGCGTGCTGAGGCATGGCTGTCTCGTATGGGGAAATTAGAATCGCTCGAGATTATTTTTGCATTATTGCTATTACTGATTAGCGTCAGTTATTTACCTGATGCAAATCAAGCAAGTACACTAATTGCTGGTATCGCTGGGGTTATTGTTTTTGTCTTGTTGGGTTCAATTAACAAATTAATGGAAGTAAGCATTGACGTTGCAGGTACTGCAGCACGCACTGGGCTAGCCTCTTTTCTTTATTTAGAAGTGTTAGATGCTTCTTTCAGCTTCGATGGTGTTATTGGTGCTTTTGCCATTACAAAAGACGTTGTTATTATTATGCTTGGCTTAGGGGTTGGTGCTTTATTTGTTCGTAGCATTACCATTGCATTAGTCGATAATGGTGTATTGGCTGATTATCGCTATCTTAGTCATGGCGCACATTATGCAATTGGCGCACTCGCGACCATTATGATACTGAGTATGCACATGGAAGTGCCTGAAGTATTAACTGGTTTAATTGGTATTATCTTTATTTCTGCGGGCATGTGGTCATCTATTCGTCACAACAAACGCGACGCATTAATTACACATACCCATAATCATCCAACACCATAAATAAAGTGTGTTAATTAATCCAACATTGCTCTCATTGCAGCTAAATGGTCTGCTGCAACGCGCGCTTGTGCTTCTGTATCGGCTTGTTCGTCTTTACCTTCCCAGTAAATATCATCTAAAGGCAGTTCATCTAGGAAGCGACTGGGTGTTGTGCTCTGCTGCTCGCCATAACGTTTGCGTGAACGCGCATAGCTGATCGTTAGCGAACGTTGCGCTCGGGTAACGCCCACATAAGCCAAGCGCCGCTCTTCTTCAACACTATCTGCATCAATACTATTTTGGTGCGGTAAAATACCCTCTTCCATACCAATTAAAAACACATGACCAAATTCTAGCCCCTTAGCAGCATGCAATGTCATTAAAGACACTTGATCCTGTTCTTGTTCTTCGTTTTGCCTTTCTAGGGTGTTCATGAGCGTTAAATGGCGTACTAACTCGGACAATCCCCACGCACCATCGTGCTTTTCAACCAAACGCCCAATCCATTGTAATAAATCGAGCACTGCTTGCCACTGACGCGCTGCCTTTTTAGGATTATCGCCGTTCTCCATTAGCCAAACCTCATATTGCAAGTCTGTTAAGAACTGCATTAATTGGTTTGGCAACGCCATCCCACCCAATTCGGGCCGCCATCGGTCTAAAAACTCAGCAAAACGCTGGAGTTGAACTACTGCACGTTCTGGCAACAATTGAGACAAACCAAACTCACCACAAGCAGTACAAAGACTCACGCCTCTTCCTTTAGCATAGTCGGACAATTTTGCGAGCGTTTGAGGACCAATGTCACGTTTAGGGGTGTTAGCAATGCGCAAAAAAGCGGCATCATCATCTGGATTATCGAGCAAACGTAAATAAGCAAGTAAGTCTTTAATTTCTACACGATCAAAAAATGATTGTCCACCCGAAATACGATAAGGAATTTCTTGTTCTCGCAAAGCCCTTTCAACAAGACGTGCTTGGTGATTGCTACGGTAAAGCACCGCATAATTATGCCATTGCCCTTGGTTTTTAATTTTGTGAACTAAAATCTCACTCACAACGCGCTCTGCTTCCATCGTTTCATCAGCACAAGCAAGAATGCGTATTTTGTCGCCATGACCGCGATCACACCAAAGCTTTTTTTCAAATAAGTGCGGGTTATGGGTAATAAGTTGATTCGCTGCCTGCAAAATACGAGCACTAGAGCGATAATTTTGTTCTAGCTTAACCAAGGTTAATGCTGGATAGTCTTGTTGCAATTGGCTAAGAATTTCTGGTGCTGCGCCTCGCCATGCATAAATAGACTGATCATCATCACCCACACAGGTAAAATGACCTTGTGCACCAGCTAAACGCTTCATCAATTCATACTGAACTGGATTGGTATCTTGATACTCGTCTACCAATAAATAACGCACCTTCTGGCGCCATTTTTGTTGAATATCGGCATCTTGTTGAAATAACCAAACAACACGCGCAATTAAATCATCAAAATCTAGCGCAGAATAAGCCTGTAGACTTTGCTGATAAGCAGCATATAAACGTGCAACAAAGGCTTCATCGTCATTCGTTGCTGCTGATAACAACCACTCTGGTGATTGCAATCGATTTTTGGCCATAGAAATAGCATGGCGCGCTACCTTAAGTTTTTCGCCATCAACATCACTTTCACGAGATAATTCTCGCAGTAACTGCATCGTATCAGCATCATCAAATAACGAAAAACTATGACGAATACCCAAAGCTTTATATTCACGCCGACAAATTTCTAATCCCAAAGTATGAAAGGTAGAAACCTGAACACCTCTTCCTGCATCACCAAGCCGCTGTGTTAAACGGCTTTGCATTTCCTTAGCTGCTTTATTTGTGAAAGTAACCGCATAAATTCCCTTAGGATGATGACCTTCTCGTTCAACTAAATGGGCGATTTTTTCGGTAATAACGCGCGTTTTACCTGAACCAGCACCAGCCAGCACCAAAACCTGGCCTTGGGTTAAATGAACAGCTTGTTGTTGCGCTGGATTAAGTTGCACGGATATTTGACCAAATGAAGAGAAAGGGGCATCATGTTATGAAAATTTACGCGAATAGGCAACCATGAACATTGATGCATTAAAACAAGATTTACATTTTAATACCCAATTGCGCGGTCATGCGCTCAAATTTACAACAACGTGGGGATTATTTTCGCCTCGAGAAATTGATTCTGGAACAGAGTTATTGCTGAAATATTGTGCTATTCGCCAAGATGATCATATTTTAGATCTTGGCTGTGGTTATGGACCATTGGGCATCGCCTTAGGGAAAGATGCACCAGAAGGTAGTGTTACTATGCTTGATAAAGATTTTGTGGCCGTCGATTATGCGCGAACCAACCTAATAGCTAACAAAATAAAAAATGGTACGGTACTATTATCTAACGGATTAGCACAACTTCCTAAAGACAAACGTTTTACAACTGTTGTTTCTAATATTCCTGCTAAAGTAGGTAAAGAGTTAATGTCTATTTTCATGTATGATATTGATCAACACTTATTACCAGGTGGTCAACTTGTTGTTGTTACGATTAATGGCTTGCGTGACTATATGAAACGCACCTTCAACGAGCAATTTGGTAACTATGAAAAAGTAAAACAAGGCCGTGATTACACGATTTCACGTGCCGTAAAAGAAGGTTAACACGCATGAAAACAAAATTATTTTCAATTGCTATGGCATTATTAGTTAGCGTTAGTATGGTGAGTACAGATGCTTTTGCTAAACGTATGGGTAGCGCTAGCAATGCGGGTATGCAGCGTAATGTTTCACCAAGTATGCCAGCAAATAATCCAACTATTAATAAGACACCTAGCCCCACTTCAACGGCGGCTGGTGCCACAACAGGTGCAGCTGGTGCAGCAACAAAATCTTCTTGGATGGGGCCACTTATGGGATTAGCCGCGGGCGGATTGCTGGCTGCCGCCTTTATGGGAGGAGCATTTGAAGGGATTAGCGCTATGGATATTATCCTGTTGTTGCTTCTTGTTGGCGGGGTTATGTATTTTTTACGCCGTCGGACGACAACAACGCAAATACCAACAACCGCAACTGCTAATGAAGCACCTTATTATCGTCAAACCGAAAATATTCAACAACCAAGCAGCATTGGTAATGTTACGATTGGTAGCCAAGTGGCTAGCATCGAGACCGCAACAACGGAACAATCTGTTATTACCCCTGAATGGTTTAATGCAACAACTTTTAGCGAACAAGCAAAACATTGGTATATTACCTTACAGTCTGCGTGGGATAAAAAGGATTGGCAGACACTATCGGCGCTGACAACAACAAGCTTATTTGATGAGCTGAAAGCGCTTAGATCAAGCGAACCAGATAACAATGTTACCGAGGTAGAAGAGGTTACAGCCTTAGTACGTGAAATGCATAAAGAAGCAACTGGATGGGTGTTAACTGTTGAATTTAAGGGATATATTCGCGAAGAACAGGGCGCTTTTTCACACGCGTTTAATGAGTTTTGGCATTTAGTACGCATTGGTGATGCAGAAGGCGAATGGAAATTAGCAGGTATTCAGCAAGTATAAGTCTTTAATATATCAATTAATTGGTACTAATATTGCTTATTTTTCTAAGGTTAATTTAAGAGAGAACATGATGCGTCATCCCTTGTTAGGCTTGGTAATTGTTGCCAGTAGTTTATTACTAAGCGCTTGTGGCGAACAACCGAAAGTGCATGTTGTTTCGATAGATATGGTGAGCACTGAAACAGGTTCACCTGATTTTAGGCGGATGGTAAAAATCTGTTTTGATAAACCATTATCAGGTGTTTATCATCATGAGGTACGTTTTGAGAGCAAAGACGGCTTTGTTTTAGAGGGATCAGGAAAAATACAGGCGGCCGTTTCTGACCCTGATAACCCTTGTATTTTGAAAAATTTGAATCAGTACGTTACCAAAAATTCGCCACCCCGCTCGCGTGACTTAATTGATCGCTATTTAGCACAAGGAAATGTGGCAAGTGTTAGTATTTCTATTTGGGGTGATGAGTCTGGCGCAAAAGGACTTAAAATGGATACTAAGGTATTTAACGACCGCTAGTTATCTATAACGGTTTCCTAAAGCCTATTTAGGCTTTAGGAGATTCGTCTTCTGTTCGCGCATATTTGTCTTTTGGTACAGCAAATGGTTGTTCGTCATCATCCATTAAAATGCGGCTACCTGCACCATCTAAATCATCAAATTGCCCTTTTTTTGCAGCCCAAATAATGGCAATAACAACCAATGCACCAACAAAAATAACACTCGGAATTAAACCATAAATAACTTCCATTACAATACCTTATTGAATTGTTGCAGGATCGACCTGCTTTGTTATTAGTGCTTCTTTAAGTAACTGAACCATAGGCCAAGGACCACAAATAAGCCAATAATATTGTGCAACAGTATTAACTTGCTGCATAACACATTCTGGAATTGTGCCAGTTAACCCTGTCCATGCTGTTTCATTTTCTGAGATAACAGGATACCACTGAAACAATGGATAACGCACCATTAATCTATTCAATTCGTCCGCTGCAAACAATAAATCACTTTTTCTAACGCCCCAATATAAGGTTACCGCTTGTGTTGCTAATCGACTTTCATTTGCTTGTAATAAAGATAACAACGGGGTAATTCCTGTTCCCCCTGCTGCCATTACAATCGGCATATTTGTTTCTGGCCAATGATATTGTTTAACTGGACCTTGAATAATCAATTGTTGTTTTGTTTTTATTGCTTCCCACCAAGGTAGCATTGCTTCTGTTAATGCAATTTGTAAACAAATTATTTCCTTGTTAGGAATATTAGCAATTGAAAAGGGTTTCAGATGTGTCGCATCTTCACCCAACCACAAATAATCACCTGCTTGCCAAGAAAAATTTGGTGGGCAATCTAACTTAACTTCAATAATACCTTCTGCCAAGAAATGGGTTTGTTGCAGTTTTGTAATGTAATGAGGCAATGAATTTGTCATGAAGCCTTCTCTGTTGTAACACTAAATTTAGCCCATACTGGCGCATGGTCTGAAGGTTTTTCCATGGCTCGGATCGTATAGTCGATACCAGTTGTTAATAATCTTTGTTGTAAGGGCGCTGAAGCAAGCAATAAATCGATGCGCAGACCACGTTTGGGTTCGTCTTCAAAGCCTCTTGAACGATAATCAAACCATGAATAACATCTTTCTTCTTCGTTTGGTGTTAAATGTTGCTGGCGGTAGGTATCCGTCCATCCCCAGGCCATTAATTGATTAAACCAAGCACGTTCCTCTGGTAAGAAAGAACATTTACCCATTTTTAGCCAACGTTTAGCATTATTTTCACCAATACCAATATCTAAATCGGTATGGGAAATATTAAAATCGCCGCCCATAACGACAAGTTGATTCGGATTGATTGTTTCACAATAACGAATTAATTCTTGGTAAAAACGTTCTTTGTAAGGAAATTTTACTGGATGATTACGTTCTTCTCCCTGAGGAAAATAACCATTCATAACATCGAGTAGTGCCCCATCTTCTAATTGATAACGCGTATGAATAAAACGGCGTTGTGCTGTTGGTTCATCCCAAGGATAGCCTTTTTGAACATGGACTAACGGTAATTTAGACAAGGTAGCGACACCATAGTGTGTCTTTTGACCATAGTACTCGACTTGATATCCCAATGCTTGAATAGCAGCTAACGGAAAATCACTATCCTGTACTTTCGTTTCTTGTAATAAAATAAGCGCTGGTTGATGTTGCGCTATGACAGCTTCTAGTTGGTGCATGCGTGCACGAAGGCTATTAATGTTAAAAGAAATAATGGTTAAAGACACGCCCAGTTCCCTAAGAATCGTTATAGGGTGTTAAGACTAACCAGCATTACTATAAAAGTCAAAAATTAATCTGCTGCTACGCATTTTTATTCAGAAAAATCAAACTGATTAAACTTACTTTTGTTATTAACAACACCGTCATTAATATCATATTCGCGTTTTTGTAGATAAGCATCACGAACAAACAAATAGCGATCCGAAGCATTTTCAATCATAGGATCTACTGCTAGTAAGCTTTCTCTTACAGACAGTAACCGCATAATAGTAAATGGAATACCAAAATTAGTCATGACAAGGCCAATTGGTGTACCAACAGCATCTCGTGTTGTTGAAGGACCTAATAAAGGTAAATTAAGGTAATCACTATCTCGCCATCCCCATACAGCAAAAGTTTGTCCAAAATCCTCATTATGCTTAGGTAATCCCATGGGTGTTGCGATATCAATTAACCCCAGTAAACCAAAAGTAGAGTTAAAAATAAAACGTGCTGTATCTTCAATACCTTGTGTTCCCTTTGCTTGTAATAAATCATTTACGATTGTTACAGGTTCTATTAGGTTATTCACAAAGTTACTCACAGCACTCCTTGCTGGACTAGGGGTAATGTCAACATAAGTTTGTGCAGTTGGTTTTAAAAATGTGTCATCTACAGATTTATTAAAATTTTCAACGTCACGATTGTAAGCTTCGTGCGGGTCATTAGCATAAACATAGGTTGTTGTAAAAAACAATACAAATAAAAACAATAAATTAAACATTAATAATTCCAATAATTTCCGGCACCAATAAAATGTTTTTTCCAATAATCTTCGTCTAAACTTGATGTAGTAACGACTTTGCCTTTTCCTGGTGCATGAATAAATTTATTGTGGCCGATATAAATACCAACATGATCAATATGCTTTCCATGTGAATCAGTCGTAAAAAAAACCAAATCTCCTGGTTGTACTTTTTTAATTTTAACTGCGCTTAAATATTGATCTTCTGCTCTTCTAGGAACCAATTTACCAACATGTAAGTGCGTATAAAAAACTAATCCAGAACAATCAAATCCTTCAATAGGTGAGTTACCACTTAATTTATAAGGTTTGCCAAGCTGTGTAATTGCATTTTCAACTACTTTTTTCCTAGCCTGTTCTGCTGGCATGGCTTCTGGTAATTGATAGGCCTCACTCGTTGTGTTTTTAGGGGTATTACTACACCCTGTTAACTGCATTGCAGTTAACATTACGGCGAGTAGAATTAAGCGAGAAGCCATTGCCACAGCGGTAAAGTTCCTAAACTAAGTAATAGTGTTATCGTTACAATTTCTATGAACTTGTTAGCATCCAAATGATAGCGTTCAACGATAACAATAGCAATGAGTATGCTAGACATACCAGCTTCTAATGCTAATCCCATAATGACATTGGCATCTAACTTAAATAGGTTAGCGATGCCAATAATAATAAGTGGTGCAATTAGAAGCTTAAAGATAACAACAGGAGCGAGTATTGGTAGGTCTTTTATATGAATACTTTCTGGTTTTAGGCCTAATCCTATCGTAATTAACATAAGCGGAATTACTGGATCACTTAAATGTGTTAACCAGGTAATAAGTGGTTCTATTGGGACAATGTGTGTTTGGTTAATGATTAATCCTATTAGTGCTGCCCATAATGCTGGCACTTTGATAAGGGTTGTTAACCAATGTTCTGCCGTATGTGCATTGTTAGCATTACTAAAGTGTTTTGCTAATAGTATGCCTAGTGTAAGCAACAAAGGGGTTTGAGCAAAAAAATCGTATTGAATTGTAATAGCAGTACCTAATGCCCCAAGTTGGTTATGTAAAATAGGTAAACCTTGATAGGTTGCGTTAGTTAAACTGCCTGCAAGAATAATGGATCCTAATGTTGCACTACTAATGTTAACGTTACGATAGATAAGCCAAACTAAGCTAGCACTTAAAAGTACAGTGATGAGGACAGTTGCACTGATTTGCCATTGAATGAGTTCTGGTGGTGATAGCCAAAGTGATTTAACAACCAATGCGGGTAGCAATAGAATGTAAATAAGCGAAATAATGCCTTTACGCGTTGTCTCTGAATCGAAACCTAAAGGGGTTGTTTTCTTTAGTAGGTAGCCAAGGCCGATAAAGATAAAGCATTCGATTAAAATGGTAGTCATGTTTTGTACTGCTTATAAATTATATATATATTCTTATTTCTTTATTGTTATGCTTATTATGCTTGTGGGTATGTGGTTAACTTTATTTTTATTATTAATATTATAGTGTTAGCTTGTTAATTATGGATAGTAATTACGGTATATTTGTGTTGATTTTTGTGTGCATAAATGTGGATAAGTTAGTTTTTTTGCTTTGTTTAATGAGTTATACCCATATTATCCACAACTTATACGATTAGTTTTTATCTTTATTTTTATTATTTTTTTAAATTTAATCAATTAGTTAGTAAATTATGACAGATTATTTTTTCTATTTTGGTATGTTGGCTGGTGGTGATTCTCGTCGATGGCGGGGTTTTCCAAAGGCGACTTACCTTTTATCTGGAAAACCAATGGCATGTCATGTTATTGATCGTTTAAGTGACTATCCTTTTCTTGGATTATGTGTTCGTGACGATCAATTATCTTGGGCTGGCAAACTAGGCATTAAATTAGTTGTTGAGCGGCAACTTGTTGGTTCTGGGCCATTAAAAGGTATTCATGAATTATTACTGGTATTACCTGATGCAGTCAATTGGTTGTTGGTATTGCCTTGTGATATGCCTTATTTATCAATTGAAGTGGTTAATTTAATGTATGAAAATGTATTAACTACTAAAAAACATGCAGTTGTGTTATCGGATAAGCAAGGAAAACATACGGCTGTTGCTTTTTTTCATCGAGATAGTTTATCTGTATTAGCTGACTTATTAGATGAAGGAAACTATCGTTTAAGCGAAGCTTATGAGCGATTAGATGCGGATTATATATGTTGGCAAGGTAATGATGAAGTATTGCGTAATATGAATTGTCCAGAAAATATTTCTTGTCCTTAGTAAACCAGATTATTTAGCACCAAATTGGAACAAAAAAACAAGTAATACTTTTTAACTAATTTTTTATTTATTTTTATCTTAATGAAAAATAACAATATAAAAAACGTAGGACTATTTATTGCTTTTTAGTTTTAAAAACAAAGGTGGTAAGCATGTGATTAAGGTGTTGTTGGTAGACAGTGACCGTGGTCGTGGGGCTGTTATTGCACAAGCATTACTGGATTCTGATATGGGATGTGATATTTTTCGTCCTGATTTAGAAGCAAACTTGATTAAAACGGTTGAATCTTATCATCCAGACGTCATTATTATAGAAGTAGATGCACCTAGTCGAGATACGTTAGAACATTTAGCAATTATTAATGAGCTTAATCCAAAACCGGTAGTTATGTTTGCTGAAAACGATGATAGTAATTTGATTCGTAAAGCAATTCAAAGTGGTGTTAGTGCTTATGTCGTTGATGGCGTAGCGCAAAATAGGATTAAAAGTATTTTGGAAGTTGCTATTGCGAGATTTAGGGAGTACCAAGCATTAAAAGATGAATTGGCACAAACAAAACATCAACTTGCTGATCGTAAATTGATTGAAAAAGCTAAAGGATTTTTAATGAAGCAAGCTGGTATTGATGAAGATACTGCTTTTAAACAGTTACGTAAGTTGGCAATGGATAAAGGAAAACCACTAGCAGAAATTGCCGCTAATGTGGTTTCAGTAGCAGAATTGTTAAGCTAAAACTTTACGTTTATTTTTGTTAACCAATGTTCATAACAGCGCTTTGCTTGTTGCTGTAATAAAGGTAAATAACAAACTGTATCTGTTTCCATTTGTGTTAATGTTTGTACAGCAGGGGAGGTTGCTAATCCTTGGGCATGGTAGTTAGCATCACTAATACACCATTCTGTAATCATTTCTTTGGTCATTTCTATATGACATTGCATTGCGAGCGTATTACCTAAGGAAAAAGCTTGGTTTTGGCAATAAGGACTACTGAGTAACGGTATTGATTCTTTTGGTAATTCAAAAGTTTCTCCGTGCCAATGAAATGCCTGAAATGCTTTTTCTCCAAAATAAGCTTTTGCGTCATCATTGTTGGCTGGTGTTACTTTTCCCCAGCCTATTTCTCGTACCGAGTTCGTTTTAACTTGTGCGCCTAATGCTTTAGCAATAAGCTGACCACCAAGACAGTGACCGACCATGGGAATATTTTCATTTTGCGCTTGGCAAATTAAGTTAAGTAGTGGTGGTATCCAAGGTAATTTGTCGTTAACACTCATTGGACCACCCATCATAATCATTGCACTAATATTATTAAGAGAGGTCGGGATAGGTTGTCCTTGATCAACACGTATATAGTGCCAAGGAATATTTTTTTCGGTTAAAAAATGTGCTAAGTAACCCGCATCTTCACTAGGGTAGAATTGAAAAATGACGACAGTATTCATTTTGTTCACCTTTGGTGCTAAATTTAACTTATTTGGTGCAATAAAAACCATTTATGAATAAGTTATGCTGTAAAATATTTATAACATATTGAATTTAATTATATATTATTATTTGGCATAATTAAAGCTTTATAAAGTAAAACAACGAGTCAATGATGATTTGTTGCACTGAACAAAGGCGTTCGGTTGTTCCTTTCAGCAATGAAGGTAGAACAATCGAGCGCCTTTTTTGTTTTTATTTCAAGGAGCGGTTCAATATGAGTGATAACTTAACCAAAAAAACGATCTCAGTTCAAGATGCGGCAACAGAAATGTCTCGTCGCAGTTTTATTAAGGGCGGAGCGCTGTTAACAGGAGCAGCATTAATGGGATTAGTAGCACCAAGCATCCGAAATGCAGCATGGGCTGCGGGTTCTGATGCGCCAGAAAAAACAGACGTAAAAATTGGTTTTATTCCGTTAACCGATTGCGCTAGCGTGGTCATGGCTTCGGTTAAGGGCTTTGATAAAAAATATGGCATTAATATTATTCCGTCAAAAGAAGCTTCTTGGGCGGGTGTGCGAGATAAGTTAACGAATGGCGAATTGGATGCTTCGCATGTGCTTTATGGATTAATTTACGGTTTGCAAATGGGGATAGGCGGTCCGCAAAAAGATATGGCCGTTTTGATGAATCTTAACCACAATGGCCAGGCAATTACCCTCTCTAATGCGCTCAAAGATAAAGGTGTAATGGATGGGACGTCTTTACGAAAGTTAATTTCTAGTGATAAGCGTGAATATACCTTTGCGCAAACTTTCCCAACAGGAACACATGCGATGTGGTTATATTATTGGTTAGCAGCACATGATATTAATCCATTTAGCGATGTCAAAAATATTGTTGTTCCGCCGCCACAAATGGTTGCTAACATGCGTGTTGGTAATATGGATGGTTTTTGTGTTGGTGAGCCGTGGAATGCTCGCGCTATTATGGACAAAATTGGGTTTACGGTTACTACGACACAAGATATTTGGCAGGAACATCCAGAAAAAGTATTGGGTACAACAAAAGCCTTTGTTGAACAGTATCCAAATACGGCGCGTGCGATGGTGGCTGCTATTTTAGATGCTTCTAAATTTATTGATGCTTCTGTAAATCGTCGAGAGGTAGCCGAAACCGTTGCTTCAAAAGCTTATATTAATTGTCCTGTTGATGTTATTGATGGCCGCATGGCAGGAAAATACGATAACGGTGCGGGAAAAACTTGGGATGATCCCCATGCAATGAAGTTTTTTGATGAGGGTAAAGTAAATTACCCTTATTTGTCCGATGGTATGTGGTTTATGACTCAACACAAGCGTTGGGGTTTGGTAAAGGATGACCCAGATTATTTGTCGATTGCAAAATCGGTTAATCGTATCGACGTTTATAAAGATGCTGCGGCAATGGCTAAAGTTGCTACACCTACAGAAACCATGCGTACTTCTAAGTTAATGGATGGCAAAGTGTGGGATGGTTCTAATCCAGCAGCTTATGCCGCTTCTTTCGCAGTTAAAGCTTAATTTTTAGTTCGTTTTGAGCATGCCTGCCCCATGCATGTTATGCATGGGTTGAGCAGCCTATGCCTTGTATTTAGGAGTTTGCTATGTCGCAAATGCAATTGAAGTCTTTTTTAATGTGGTTAGCGCCAACACTATTAGGCATCCTGTTTTTTATCTTGTTGTGGTCGGGTGTGTCGACGGCAACCGATGGCAAAATCCCTACACCAGCTGTGACTTGGACGGCAGGTGTGGAGTTGTTTTCTGATCCTTTTTATAACAACGGTCCGAATGATATGGGAATCGGTTGGAACATTATGTATTCATTGGGTCGTGTTGGGCTAGGGTTTGGGCTGGCAGCATTGATCGGTATTCCCTTAGGCTTTTGGATTGGTCGCTCATTGTTTGCCTCTCGTGCGTTTAATCCGATTATTAGTTTGTTGCGCCCTGTGTCGCCATTAGCTTGGTTGCCATTGGGGTTGTTGATTTTTAATTCGACGCATTGGGCGGCGATTTGGGTGATTTTTATCTCCAGTATCTGGCCCATGATTATTAATACCGCAGTCGGCGTGTCGCGTGTGCCATCAGATTATATGAATGTTGCCAAAGTGTTGCGCCTAAGCGAATGGCAAATTATGACCAAAATTATGATTCCTGCTGTATTGCCATACTTGCTCACAGGGGTTCGATTGGCGATTGGTGTGGCGTGGCTAGTGATTGTGGCTGCCGAAATGCTGACGGGTGGTATTGGTATCGGGTTTTGGGTGTGGGATGAGTGGAATAACTTAAATGTCGCGCACATTTTGGTTGCCATTATTGTCATTGGTCTTATTGGGTTAATGTTGGAAGCTGCTTTGGTCTGGTTGGCGCAACGTTTTAGTTACGGAGAGTAGGGCGATGAATCTTGATAAATTTGTTTCGTTAGAAAACATCGAGATGACGTTTCACACTAAGTCTGGGGCGTTTACAGCGCTCAAAGATGTAAACATTAACATTAAGCAAGGCGAGTTTGTGTCGATTATTGGACACTCAGGTTGCGGTAAGTCAACGGTGCTGAACATTATTGCTGGCTTGTATCCTGCCTCTGAAGGGGTTGCTCTTTGCGCAGATCGTGAAATTTCAGGTCCTGGTCCTGAGCGGGCAGTGGTCTTTCAGAACCATTCGTTATTACCTTGGTTGACGGTATATGAAAACGTGATGTTGGCGGTGGATTCGGTTTTTGCCAAAACAAAAACCAAAGCCGAGAAAGATGATTGGGTCAATTACAATCTCAAGCTAGTGCATATGGATCATGCGGCGCATAAACGTCCGAATGAAATTTCTGGTGGTATGAAGCAACGGGTGGGGATTGCGCGTGCGCTTGCCATGCAGCCAAAAGTGTTGCTGATGGATGAGCCATTCGGTGCGTTAGATGCCTTAACCCGCGCCCATCTACAAGATGAGTTGATGAAGATCTGTGCCGAAATTAACACCACAGTGGTCATGGTGACGCATGATGTCGATGAAGCGGTATTGCTGTCGGACAAGATTGTGATGATGACAAATGGACCTGCGGCGACGGTCGGTGAGATTTTGCCTGTTCGTTTAGAGCGTCCACGCAGTCGTTTGGCATTGGCAAATGATCCAGAGTATTTACGTTGTCGTCAGGCTGTGTTGACCTTTTTATACGATAAGCATCGTAAAGATGATCATTAATTGGTTTGCTACGGCTGAGTTGGAGTATTAATTATGAAAAAGAAGTTAGTGGTGGTGGGTAATGGCATGGTTGGTCATGCCTTTTTGGATAAGCTGGTTAATTCATCTGCTTTTTCTGATTATACGGTGACGGTGTTTGGTGAAGAGCCTCGAGTGGCTTATGATCGGGTCTATTTATCGTCTTATTTTAGTGGTAAAACGGCAGAAGATTTGTCGTTAGTGCCAACTGGTTTTTATGAAGCTAATGGTATCGACATTCGCTTAAACGAAAAAGTGGTGGCGATTGATAGCGCAGCACAAAGCATCACTACGGCTTCTGGCATCAGCATGACTTACGATAAGTTGGTGTTGGCAACAGGTTCTTATCCTTTTGTGCCGCCGATCGAGGGTAATAATCGTGATGCCTGTTTGGTCTATCGCACCATCGAAGATTTAGAAGCGATGAAAGAAGCTGCAACGCGCAGCAAAATTGGTGTGGTGGTTGGCGGTGGATTGCTCGGTTTAGAAGCTGCTAAGGCATTGGTCGATTTGGGTTTGCAAACGCATGTGGTCGAGTTCGCGCCACGACTGATGCCTGTTCAGCTCGATAATGGTGGTGCGAGCATGTTGCGTCGCAAAATCGAGAAGTTGGGTGTAAAAATTCATACCAGCAAGAGCACAAAAATCATTGAAGATGGCGAAACAGCGCGTCATAAAATGGTGTTTGCCGATGGTGAAAGCCTAGAAACGGATGTTATTCTCTTTTCGGCAGGGATTCGCCCGCGCGATGAGCTAGCGAAACAGGCTGGGTTGGCGATGGGTGCGCGTGGGGGGATTGTTATTAACGATCAGTGTCAGACCAGCGCAGCGCATGTGTATGCCATCGGTGAGTGTGCGCTACATGGCGGTATGATTTATGGCTTGGTTGCACCAGGTTATGCGATGGCGCAGGTGGTAGTCGATCACCTCAATCATAAACCAGCAGCTTTTACTGGTGCGGATATGTCTACTAAGTTGAAGCTGATGGGGGTCGATGTCGCATCCATTGGTGATCCGCACGGAACAGACGAAGCAGCTAAGTCGTACATCTACGAAAACGGCCCGCAAGAAGTGTACAAAAAACTGGTGGTTTCCGCAGATGGTAAAAAGTTATTAGGTGCAGTGTTGGTTGGCGATGTCGATGATTACGGCAATTTGCTGCAATTAAAACTCAACGATATGGATTTGCCAGAACATCCAGATGATTTGATTTTACCAGCACGAGCTGGCACTAAACCAAGTTTTGGCCCAGATTCCTTGCCAGATAGCGCGCAATTGTGTTCTTGCTACGATGTCAGCAAAGGCAGAATTATTCAGGCGATTGATGAGGGTGCAACCTGTTTGGCAGATGTCAAAAATGCGACTAAAGCCTGTACGGGCTGTGGTGGTTGTACCCAGTTAGTTACTTCAGTCGTGAATGCCGAATTAGCCAAGCGTGGTGTAGAAGTCAGCAAAGCGATTTGTGAACATTTTCCCTATTCTCGCCAAGAGTTATACCATTTGGTGAAAGTGGAAGGGCATAAAGACTTTGCCTCGTTATTACACGCGCACGGCGAAGGGCATGGTTGTGATATTTGTAAACCTGCCGTTGCTTCGATTTTAGGCTCGGTGTGGAATGCTTACGCTTTCGATAAGAAAAATATTCCATTACAGGATACGAATGATCGCTACCTGGGCAATATGCAAAAAGATGGTAGTTATTCGATTATTCCTCGTGTCCCTGGTGGCGAGATTACACCCGATAAACTTATTGTGTTGGGGCAGGTCGCTAAGGATTATCAACTGTACACAAAAATTAATGGTGGTCAGCGTATTGTTTTGTTTGGTGCGAAGCTACCAGACATGCCTGCCATTTGGAAACGCTTGATTGATGCAGGGTTTGAATCTGGTCAAGCTTATGCTAAAGCCTTGCGCACCGTGAAGTCCTGTGTTGGCTCAACTTGGTGTCGTTATGGTATGTTGGATTCAGTCAAAATGGCGATTGATTTAGAAAATCGTTATAAAGGCGTACGCTCTCCGCACAAAATGAAAATGGGCGTTTCTGGTTGTACTCGTGAATGTGCTGAAGCACAAGCGAAAGACATTGGCGTGATTGCAACGGAAAATGGTTGGAATTTGTATGTTTGCGGTAATGGCGGCATGAAACCGCGCCATGCTGACTTGTTTGCGGTAGATTTAGACGAAGCGACCTTATTCAAATACATCGACCGTTTTATCATGTTTTACATTCAAACCGCTGGACGTTTAGAGCGTACAGCGACTTGGTTGGGTAATTTAGAAGGCGGTATTGATTATTTGCGTCAAGTGGTCATCGAAGATAGTTTAGGGATTGGAATGCATTTAGAAATGCAAATGCAATCTTTGGTGAATAGTTATCAATGTGACTGGCAGCAGGTGGTCGATGATCCAGAGAAAGCGAAACTTTTCTACAATTTTGTTAATGCTGACGAGAAAGATCCAGAGCAACTTTATGTGCGTGAGCGCGGACAATTACGCCCCGCAACAGCGCAGGAAAAGTTAGAAAGCCTCGCTGTTGAGTTGGTGTAAGGAGGTGTCAATGTCTGAATGGGTAAAAATATGCGCTGTTTCGGATTTAATTGCCGATGCAGGCGTGCCTGCGCTATTTAAGGATCAAGCGATTGCTTTGTTTTATGTGAATGATCAGGTTTATGCCTTATCTAATTATGATCCGATCGGTCAAGCGAATGTGATGTCGCGTGGCATTGTCGGCTCGATTAAGGGGGAGTTAGTTGTAGCATCGCCTTTGTACAAAGAACATTACAGCTTGAGTACGGGCAAGTGTTTGGAAAAGCCAGAAGTTGCGTTGACTGTGTATTCGGTGAAGGTTGAAGGTGGGGATGTTTGGGTCAGCTAAACGACCAAGTTTGTTAGTGTGTGTAAACAAAACTAGCCTGTACGGCTAGTTTTTTTATCTAATGGGTAAATACGTGATCGGTGTACCTATGGATATGCGCTCATGCGGTTTAATGTAAATAAATCCTGTGGTGTTAATAAGAGAAAGAATATCATCAAATCCGCGATGTGCAAGTAGGTTAATTTGTTGTTTTCCTGCGTTATCTATAGATAATTGCGCGCGTAAAAACTGGGTGCGTTGATCATTTTCATGTGTAAAGGTAGCGGAAAGTGTTAGGCTTCTTTGCAATAAGTGTGGCGTAAGGCTACCCTGTTTTTTTTGCAGCGCAGGCAATAAAAACAAATGAAGTGTTGTGAATGCTGCAATGGGAGGGCCAGGTAAAGAGATGATGTCGGTGTTATTAATTTTGCTGTATTTAAAGGGTTTTCCTGGTTTCATGTTGACCTTGCCGATCGGTGTGTCGCTCATCCAAGCTAGGCTTTTATTAATAATGTCTTGTTCGCTAACCGATGTCCCGCCGATGGTGATAATGACATCAAAATCGGCGGCATGCTTGGTTAAATAGTCTACAAGCAATGAAGTGCTGTCTGGTAAGTGTTGATGTTCCGTTATTTGAAAGCCTTGTTGTTGCAAGCTTTGTGTGATTAACACAGCATTACTGTTGAAGAGTTTTCCTGGGGATAATCGGGCGTGTAACGGCAAAATTTCATCACCAGTGGTAAGTAGCCCAATGGTTAGCGGTTGGTAACAAGTAAATTGATGAATGCCTAAAGCAGCGCAAACGGCAAGATGTTCTGGTGTCATCTTGGTTCCCGCAGGAAAAACAATTTCTGATTGGCTGATTGTGGTACCTTTTCGTCGTATATTTTGATCGAAAGTTGGTGGTTTTTCCGTAGAGAGCGCGGTATTTTGTTTTGTCATTAATTCGTTTTGTACAACACAAACGGCTTGCTTTGGTACGGGATTTCCTGTGGATACAACCATGGCAGAGGTCGGTGTAAGCGTTTGGTTTTCATCAAGATCAGTTAGTGTCCATTTGCCACTTAAATCACCGACAGCATAACCATCCATTAAGGCGATATCGTAGGGCGGGAAGTCGATAGGGCTAATTAAGTCTTCGGCTAATACGCGTCCTTGTGCTTGTTCAATGAAACAGCGTTCGTATTTTTGTGTCACTTTGACGCCATTCAGCAAGGAAGAAAAAGCGGCTTCAAAGGATAAAATGCTTTCTTTTTGCACTGTTTTGGTGCCTTATTTTTGTTTGTTTGTTTTTTTATTATATATTATTGTAATAACACAATGATATTTATTTATATAGTTTATTATGGTCATTTATTTGCTTATTATTTTTTAATAAGTCAATGGCGGCTTATGATGTAACAAAGGCGTTCATCAACTCTCTTTACTTCGTTGAAGGGTGTTGCTGAGCGCTTTTTTTTGGTCATTTTTTAGGATTTACCTAAATTGAGTACAGAAATAGTAAAAAGTGTTTGTCCTTATTGTGGTGTTGGTTGTGGCATCGTGATTGAGGTGCAAGATCAAAAAATGATTAAGGTTATGGGAGATAAGTCGCACCCAACTAACTTTGGTCGTTTATGCACGAAAGGCAATACCTGTATTCAGCCTGTTACCGACTCTGGCAGACTGGATTATGCCTACCATAGAATAGCTAGAGATCAAGCACCTGTGAAATTATCTATGTCGTCGGCGATTAAGGAAACCGCGCGACGTCTGCGACAGTTGATTGATACGCATGGCCCAGATGCTGTCTCTATGTATGTTTCTGGTCAAATGTCTTTGGAGGCACAATATTTAGCGAATAAGCTAATTAAGGGATTTATTGGTACCAATAATATTGAGTCTAACTCACGTTTATGTATGGCAAGCGCGGGTAGTGGTTATAAGCTGTCTCTTGGTTCAGATGCGCCACCAGGTTCTTACCAAGATTTTGATCACGCCGATTTGTTTTTTGTGATCGGTGCCAATATGGCGGATTGTCATCCCATTTTGTTTTTGCGGATGATGGATAGGGTTAAGGCTGGTGCCAAACTTGTGGTGGTTGACCCAAGACGAAATGCAACTGCCGATAAGGCTGATTTGTTTTTGCAAATTAAACCCGGTACCGACCTAGCGTTGCTTAATGGGTTGTTGGCATGGCTTTGGCACCAGGGTAAAGTAGATCAGGACTTTATAGCGCATTACACCGAAGGATGGGAGGCGATGCCTGCCTTTTTAGCGGACTATACGCTTGAGCGTGTTGCTGATATGACGGGTTTGGCTATTGCTGACATTCAACAGACAGCAGATTGGATTGGCGCAACGGCTAATTGGATGAGTTGTTGGACGATGGGCTTAAATCAAAGCACACATGGAACGTGGAATACGAATGCTTTGTGCAATTTACATTTGGCGACTGGCGCAATTTGCCGTTTGGGTGCAGGTCCATTTTCGTTGACAGGTCAGCCAAACGCAATGGGTGGTCGTGAAATGGGTTATATGGGACCAGGACTGCCAGGGCAGCGCTCTGTGTTGGTTGAGCAAGACCGAGAATTTATCGCTGACTTATGGAATATTCCGCCAGATAAATTGAAAACCGATGTTGGCACAGGAACCATATCGCTGTTTGAGTCGATGAAACAAGGTAGCATTAAAGCGTGTTGGATTATTTGCACCAATCCAGTTGCTTCAGTTGCCAATCGGCAAAAAGTTATTGATGGCTTACGAGCTGCCGAGTTTGTTATCACCCAAGATGCTTTTTTTGATACAGAAACAAATGCTTATGCGGATATGATGCTGCCTGGAGCCTTGTGGGTTGAGGGCGATGGCGTGATGATTAATTCTGAGCGTAATCTAACGCTAACACAGAAAGCAGTTAATCCGCCTGGTGAAGCTATGCCAGATTGGCTCATTATCGCTCAGGTTGCTTGTGCAATGGGGTACGACGATGCGTTTTCTTATCAGTCTGCTGAGCAAGTATTTGAAGAAATTAAACTTTGTTGGAATCCGCAAACTGGGTATGACTTGCGTGGTGCGAGTTATGATCGTTTGCGTCAGACATCTTTACAATGGCCTTGTCCTATTGATGAGCAAGACCGTCATCCTATTCGTTATTTGAATGATGGCATTAGTCAATATTTAAGAGTAACCGATCAGGGTGCGATACCTAAGCTTGTTTTTGCTACGCAAAGCGGTAGGGCGGTCTTTTTTGCTAGGCCGATGTTACCGCCAGCAGAAATGCCAGATGCTGATTTTCCGATTGTGCTTAATACGGGGCGCTTGCAGCATCAATGGCATACGATGACTAAAACAGGAAAGGTAGCGACGCTTAATAAGTTAAATCCCGCGCCTTTCGTTGAGATTCATCCAGAAGATGCGCAGCAGCTTGGCATTAATGATAAAGATCTTGTTGCTATTCGCTCACGTCGCGGTGTTGCTAAGTTGCCTGCCGTGATTACTGAGCGCGTTCGTGCTGGCAACTGTTTTGTGCCTTTTCATTGGAATGATGTGTTTGGTAAAGACCTGAGTATTAACGCAGTAACTAGTGATGCGGTTGACCCGATTTCTTTTCAGCCAGAATTTAAGTTTAGTGCTGTGTCTTTGAGCAAAGATAACAGCGATGTTAGGGATACTAAGGTGGTCAATGAGGATAGCCTAACCACGCTTTTAACTCAGGAGTCAGCTATGTCTTCGATAGATTCCTTAGCCAATTTGTTGTCTTTAGACTCGAATTATAAGATTGATTTATTGCCTGTTGAAAAACATTATTTACAAGGTTTTGTTGCTGCACTTGGTGCTAACGCAGGCTTGCCTTTGGTTGGCGTACCTGTCCTGCCAGAAAGTGCGCCGTTCGTTGCAGAAAAAAGACTTTGGGTTGATGGATTGCTGGCGGGATTCTTTTCTCGTGTCGGCGAAAAGAATCTGCCTGCAACTGCTTTTTCGTTGTCTGGTGCATCGATAGAGTCCTCAATGTATGTGTTAGTCCTATGGGCATCGCAAACAGGAAATGCCGAGTCCTTTGCTGAGTTATGCGCGAAGCGTCTCGAAGCAGCAGGATTCCGCGTTAGGTGCGTTGGTATGGATGCGGCGCAAAGCGAGGACATGGTTCAAGCGAGCCATGTTTTGTTGTTAGCGAGCACTTTTGGTGATGGTGATCCACCAGATAATGCAGTGGCTTTTTGGGCAAGCCTACAGGCAGATAGTGCCCCTTGTTTGTCGGGTGTTCAATTTTCTGTGTTGGCATTGGGTGACTCCAATTATGATCAGTTTTGTGGTTTTGGACGTCGTTTAGATGCGCGTTTAGCTGAACTGGGCGGGACGCGCTTTTATGATCGCGTGGATTGCGAACCAGATTATCAAGAGGCAGCGCAAGCTTGGCTAACAGGCGTAGTGTCAGCGCTGAGACGGGTAATTGTGGGTGACGGCTTTGTTGATGAAGCATCTGGAATAACAGTCGCCAGCTGCGAAAGTGCCGCATCCCAGTATGATCGCCAACATCCGTTAAAAACAAGACTGTTAATGAACAAGTTATTGAGCGGTCAAGGTGCAGCAAAAGAAGTACGCCAATTCGCCTTTGACTTGTCTGGTTCTGGCTTAAGCTATGAAGCGGGCGATGCTTTAGGTGTTTGGCCTGTTAATGACGCCTCGGTAGTTCAGGGGGTGTTAGTGCAGCTTCAACTGACGGCTGACACGAGCGTTTTTTTGAAAGATCAGGGCGAAATGACTTTGGCTGATGCGCTAACGCATGTTTTTGATATTACTAAAATCACCCCGGAATTGTTGCGTTGGGTAAGTGATCAGTCAGGTAGCGATGTTTTGGCTGCTTTATTAAAACCAGAAAATAAGGCAACTTTAACGGAATGGTTATGGGGAAAGCAGTTGATTGATCTCGTCACCGAGCATCCCTTTGCCGCCTCGCCCGAAGCTTTCGTGGCGACTCTGAAACGCTTGCAGCCGCGTCTTTATTCTATTTCATCTAGCGCTAAAACAGATCCTAACGTTGTGCAGTTAACGGTTTCGACGGTTCGCTATCAGCATAATGGGATGGATAGAGGCGGCCTGTGCTCCACCTTTTTGGCTGATCGTGCCGCAGAAACAGGAGTTTCTATTTTTGTGCAGCCGTCGCAACACTTCAAAGTCCCTGCCAATCCAGATGCTGCCATGATTATGGTCGGACCTGGTACGGGCGTTGCCCCTTTTAGAGCTTTTTTGCATGAAAGGCAGGCAACAGGTGCAAAAGGTAAGAACTGGTTGTTTTTTGGTGAACAGCGCGCGGAAACAGATTTTTACTATCGTGATGAGTTGGCTGCAATGCAGGATGCTGGCTTATTGACGCGCTTAGACCTCGCTTTCTCACGCGACCAAGATGAAAAAATTTATGTGCAACATCGCATGCTTGAACAGGGCGAAATATTGTGGCGTTGGCTATCTGAAGGCGCTTATTTTTATGTTTGTGGTGATGCAAGTCGCATGGCAAAAGATGTTGATGCAGCGTTAAAAGAAGTGGTTCGTCAGTATGGCGAGATGAGCGTTGAAGCTGCTGATGCCTATGTCGCAAAAATGAGCAAGGATAAGCGGTACGTCAGAGATGTTTATTAGCAAAGGCATTTTGATGATGGCACCTACTGTCTGGGATTAAAAGGAGCTTAACGATGGAACACTTACCCGTATTTATTAAACTTACCGACCAGCCGTGCTTAGTCGTCGGTGGCGGTAGCGTCGGCCAACGCAAGGTAGCGTTATTAAGAGAAGCTGGCGCCAAAGTGACGGTGGTTAGTCCAGTGCTTTCTGAGGACTTAGCAAAATTACATCGCCAAGGACAGATTACGCATATTGTGCAACATTATGCTAAGGCGGTATTGGCGCATCCTTGGCGTTTAGTTATTGCTGCAACCAATGACGAGATGGTAAATGCGCAGGTTTCTGATGATTGTGAGCAATGTAATCTGTTAGTCAATGTGGTTGACACCCCGAGAAAATGCCGCTTTATTATGCCCGCAATTGTCGAACGAGGACCGATTACCATTGCGGTATCTTCTGGGGGGCAATCTCCCGTATTAACACGCCTACTTAAAATGAAGTTAGAAGCCTTAATACCGCAAACTTATACGCGCTTAGCAAGTCTAGCGGCAGACTATCGGCAAGCAGTTAAAGTACGCTTTGCACCAGAGATGCGCCGTCGTTTTTGGGAGAACATGCTTACAGGGTCATGGTCGCAAGCCGTTCTTTCAGGACAAGAGCAACAGGCAGAAGCAATTATGCAGTCGGCATTGCAACAAACGAATATGGACTTTACACAGGGTTCGGTGCATTTAGTTGGGGTGGGTTCTGGTAAAGCAGACTGGTTAACCATTGCCGCACTGCAAACCATGCAATCGGCGGATGTGGTGCTTTATGATCGTCTTATTCCGCCAGAAATTATGGCCTTGGTTCGTCGTGATGCTGAGCGCATTTATGTCGGCAAAGAGCGTAAAAATCACTGTGTACCGCAAGAAGACATCAATGTCATGATGGTTCGTCTAGCGAAATCTGGACAAAAAGTAGTGCGCTTAAAAGCAGGCGATCCTTTTGTTTTTGGTCGTGGCGGCGAAGAAATGCAAGCCATGCAGTCGGCAGGTGTTTCTGTCAGTATTATTCCTGGTATTACTGCTGCACTAGGCTGTGCCGCTAGTGCAGGCATCCCATTAACCCACCGAGATCATTCGCAAAGCTTGAGTTTCGTGACTGCGCACTTAAAAGATGGCCAACTTGATTTGCCGTGGGCGTCTTTGGTTGCGCCGCGTCAGACGTTGGCCTTTTACATGGGATTGTCGAGCCTTGGTGAGTTAACGGATAAATTACAACGAGCAGGATTGCCCGCTGATTATCCAATAGCCGTAATTGAAAAAGGCTCACATCCAGATCAACGGGTGCTCAAATCGACATTAAGTGAAGTTGTTGCCAAGGTTGAGCAGCATGCTTTTCAATCGCCAAGTTTACTGATCGTTGGCAGTGTTGCTACGCTGGCACAAGAACAACTAACGGCATTGCCTCATTGCTCAAAAGGGTTAAATCATGTCTTCCATGCATAGCAAACGAATTGATAAAATTGACAGCTTTAAGGACGTGGTTCGCGTTATTGGACGAGGGGCAACATTGGGAAGAAGTTTAACCCTAGCTGAGGCCGAGCAGGCGGCACAATGGTTGTTATCTGACCAAGTAGACGATGTTCAGTTAGGGGCATTTTTAATGATGCTACGTTTGCGTGGTGAAACGCCAGAAGAGGCAGCAGGGTTGGCGCAAGGGCTGCGTCTGGGTATGCGAGTTCCTGATGATTTGTCTGTCGATATTGACTGGCCTGTTTATGCAGGTAAACGACGTCAACTCCCTTGGTTTTTGCTTGTCAGCTTATCTCTTGCTAAACAAGGAAAGCGTGTGCTGATGCATGGTGCAGTCGGTGGTGATGCCGATCGTTTATATCTTGAACCAGTTATTCGTGCAATGGGTTTACCCATTGCAAAAAACTGGCAAGAAGCTAAGGCTGCACTTGATCAGCACAATTGGGTGTATATTCCTATGGAAGTGTTTTTTCCTAAATTAGTTGACTGGCTAAATCTAAAGCAAACGCTGGGATTGCGCTCTGTTATGCACACGGTGGCACGCTTGCTTAATCCTGCTCAAGCACCGCTGAGTGTACGGGGCGTGTTTCATCAAGAATATGTTGAACTGCACGCGCAAGTGGCGCTGTTACAACAAACCGAAAAAGTCATCATTATTCGTGGTGATGGCGGGGAAGCCGAAGTGAGCGCGGATAAGCGCATTCCGATTGTTAAGATTATAGGTGGGAAAATAGCGCATGCGATTAGTAACGCCGAAGTCGTTGATCGTCCGATCGCTGAAGATTTATCTGTCATATCCGTTGCACAGCGATTGTCGGTTGCTTCTGATTTGTCTGAACCCTATGGCATGGCAACATGCCGCAAAACCTTGGCAGAAATAGAGATGTGATTATTTAGCGTAAAAGATGCGAACGATTCTGTTTTATAATGCATTTCTGTTTTTCGATTAGGATATGTCCGATGGAACTGGTAAGTGCAATTCAACAACGCCGTAGTGTCTTTAAATTCACGGATCAACCAGTTGGCCTAGCCGATATTATGCCTTTATTATCGTTAGCGGTATTAGCACCAAACCATCGGCTAACACAGCCGTGGCAATTTTTGTGGGTAGGACCACAAACACAACAAGTATTATCGGCCTATTATGCTGAAGCAAAAGCCTTAAAAAAGGTAGATCGCACGCATCCTACGTTTGCTGATTACTATCAAAGGGCGCAGCAACGCTTCATGAAAATCCCCGCGATACTGATGGTTGCCTGTCGGGTAAATGATGACCCTGTTATTGCCGAAGAAGACTTTGCAGCGACGTGTTGTGCAGTACAAAATTTTTTACTGGCTGTGACAGATAAGGGTTTAGGGGCACAGTGGAGCACACACCCGATAATTCGTGACGAACGAGTTTTAGATTTGTTGGGACTAGATGCACAAAGCATGCGCATTGTTGCTATGCTCTATTTAGGTTATCCAGCACAACTTCCTCCTGCGCCACCAAGGGAAGCGGCGGGCGCGTTTTTAACACTATTGGTCTGATTAGGCCAATCTCTTTGTTATTCGACCTACGCGATATTAGGTTGTGATCATTGTTAAGATTTTATTTCATGTGATTTTGGTAAATATAATCCGTTTGGTTTGGGTTTTACCCCCTTTTTTTGTTGATTCTGGCGGGAGTCGTGCGCTTAGTCGTGCCCTATTGGAATTCAGCGATTTATGTGAGCGCAACACTTTGGTTCGTTGCGTTTGGCATTGTTTTTTGGCGATATTTACCGATTTGGCTACAAACACGTATCGATGGGCTGCCAGACTAGGTTGAGATTATTT
>JAEMQD010000012.1 GCA_022759035.1 Thiotrichales bacterium | reverse complement strand
ACATCTTTTGCATAAAGATCATATTCACTAATTCGCCTGTAACGTCTACGTTAGAGTATTCTAAAGAACCCGCTTGAATCGCACCAAAACCAGAAGCTTGAGCATTACCTAACTGACGAGGGCCTGATGCCGCTGTTTCCGCCCACATTTGGTTGCCTAGCTTTTGCATGCCTTGCTTATCATTAAAGTTAGCCAATGCAATTTTAGATACGACATCAGAACGTCCGTTAGAGTATTTCGCTTCAACAGAACCGTCTTTATTAACCACAACACCCACCAAGTCACCTGCCGCATAACCATCTTGGGTAACACCACGGATGTTATAGTTACCCGCATATTGGGTAATTTTTGTTAAATCCATGCTAAAGGTTAACGCCTCAGTTACCCCAGCAGCACCATTTTGGTTAGGGATATCAAAATACCATTGTTGTGTTGCATTGGCCAAAATAGGCGGCGTAGTATTACCTGCAATCAACGCAAAGTCACCAGCTGCGTTAGAATCTAACAACTTACCATTGCTATCGAAACGCAACGCCTGTACTTGCGCATCTGGAATAGACGTTACCACACCTTGTGTTGTTCCAACTAAACCGAAGGCTGCATCAAAAGAAGCCTGCCACCCTGCTGTATTGTTACCTGTATAAGCTTTTTGTGCCGCAACCCCGGCTTGTGAAGCTTGTGCAGGACTCAACCCTAACAACAAAGCCGCTGCTTGTGCATTTTGCTGAGCTTCCGCTGAATTCGCTGGACTACCATAAGCACTGGCTAAACGAATAGATTCTGGCGTCCATGTTGTAGCAGCAGTACCATAAACCGTATAAGTGTTATCTAATCTCGTTTTATCTGCTGCTAACAACACACCACTTGTTTGCAAGCTACTCGTAGCCGCCTGAAAGCCTGCAGCAGGAGTGGTAAATGAACCACCCAATCCAGAAGGATAAGGCAATGCATAGCCGTAACTAGTCCACACCGCATCACGCGCTGTTACTGCCTGTGCATCAGTTGCACCCAAAGACAGCGCCATGGTATAGGCAGAGCTAGCCGCATCGGCCGCAGTCGTTGGTGTCCCAAAAGTTGTCGAGGCAGTTAATGCTGTCGTTGCTTGTGCCGCTGTCGCACCACCTGTAATTAAGCTCTGGTATTGTGTAAACGCATTCGTATTATTCTTACCATTCACCGATGACTCTTGGCTAGAGCCAGACTTAAACCAAGTTGCTGTCAGCGGATCATAATCCTCTACCACATACTGTGCATACCAGTCTGTGGTTTCATTGGTGTAGCTAACCACATTGCCAGACGTTCCATTGGCTGTTGGATAAGCACCAGGTGCATTTACACCCACTTTATAGTAGTTAACCGTTTCGCGATGTTGTCCACCCAACGAGTCAAAAATAACTTTACTCGTCGAATAGTTAGGTGCACCATTATAAGAAAGGTCTTTTAAACTGTTAATATTAAACGGTACACCTGTAGAGCTTTGCGGTCCACTATTCGTAGATGTACTATAAGTCACTGGGTCTTGTCCGTTTAAGTTCAAATCGAAGGTAAACAACGACGTAGGTTTTGGCACTTTATTTAATGCACCAATATTCATTGGTTCTAAAACCGTTTTATAAATATTATTTGTTGGTGTCGACAAGCTCGTATCTTTATTAAATCCTTGCAACTTATTACCAACTTGGTCAGTAATATAACCATCTTTATCCAGCTTAAACGAGCCATTACGCGTGTACAGTGCATCGTAACGACCAGAAGCATCGGAAACAATAAACATACCTTCGCCACTAATAGCCAAGTCAAGCGTATTACCTGTATCGTTAATCGCACCCTGTGTAAAGTTTTGTGTCACCGCTTGTGTACGAGAACCCGTACCTGGGCTATTTTGCGCACCATAAAACATATCAGCAAATTCCGCACGCGAAGACTTAAAGCCAATCGTTTGCGCATTCGAAATATTATTCGAAATAACACCCAACCCTGTCGAAGCAGAGTTAATCCCTGTCAATGCAGTTAAAGAAAAGTTAACGGCCATTTTATCGTCCTCCGCTTATCGGATTTGCTGAACATTATCAAGCGTGGTTTGTGAACCATCCGCTAAATTCAAAAGTGCGCCTGTAGAAGACAGGTCAACACTAACCACTTTATTAGCAACTAATGTGCCAACAGATGCTCTCGCGCCACTTGCATCTGTGCCCCACGCAGACAAGGTATAAGTGCCAACATTTAGCGCATGACCATTACCATCAGTGCCATCCCATTTCAAATCCCCTTGTCCAGCAGGCAAGCTATCCCAGCGATACTCACGAACAACCGCACCGCTTGAATCACGCAATTGCGCATGCACATCGGTTAATGGTTGATCTAAATTGACGATTGCTACTGGCATACTACCTGAGACTAAAGGCACTTTTGATCCTGGACCAACAATGTCTCGACCAATTAAACTGCTCGACTGCATTGCTTGACTCATCTTAAACATTTGACTCATGCTCGTTACTGTTTTATTCAAGTCCGTCATTGCTTGCAAGCTAGAAAAGTTAG
Organism: Thiotrichales bacterium; assembly: GCA_022759035.1. Lineage (GTDB taxonomy): Bacteria > Pseudomonadota > Gammaproteobacteria > Thiomicrospirales > Thiomicrospiraceae. Next base: position 51,224 of record JAEMQD010000012.1, on the reverse strand, counting down.
CCATGTCTGCGATCATCTTCGTGTTATCCACGGGATTAGTCGGATCTTGGTTTTGCATTTGCACCGTTAGCAGTTTCAAAAAATCGTTCTGACCTAACGTCTTTTGTGGTGCAACCTGAGCCGCCTTATTGGTTTGATAAACCTGAGAATAGTCTGTTGGACTAACAGTTGTACCTGCCATGTCACTTACTCCTTTCAGTCACTTAACGTTAAGCACCACTACCCAGTTGAATGGTGCGCAATAACAATTGTTTCGAGGTATTCATTACCTCAATATTCATTTCATAACTGCGTGATGCAGACAACATATTGGCCATTTCTTCTACCGTATCGACATTCGGACGATAAATATAGCCCTCTGCATTTGCCATAGGATGGTTCGGGTTGTACTCCGCTTTCAACTCCGACTGATCTTCAACAATCTCTTTAACACGCACTCCTCCCGCTGGAATACTCCCAGGCGGTGTTCCTACCTCTGCCATAATGGTTTCAAATTTTGGTATTTTGGCGCGGTAAGTATCTTTTGCATTCGAACTGATACTATCGGCATTGGCCAAATTAGAGGCAATTGTATTTAAGCGCACGTTTTGCACATTCATACCAGAACCAGCAATACTAATAATGTCAAACATAAGTTACTCCCTAATTCCCTTTCAAGGCAGCGCTAATACCTCTAATCTCATCATTCAAAAACTCAATTGTCATGGTCTGCTGAATGCCATTTTCCATGAATTTTGCTTTTTCAATGTGCGTCTCTACGGTATTGCCATCTAACGAAGGTTGTGTTGGATTACGATAACGCAAATAATCTGCAGTGCTAATCGTGCCATCAAAGCCAGCAATATGATTCTTGTTGGTCAATTTCATGCTTGGATTAGGCAAGTCGCCTGCTTCACCGCGCTGTTTTAACATCGCCGCACGAAAATCGATATCTTTGGCCTTATAGTTTGGTGTGTCGGCATTCGCCAAGTTAGCCGCTAAAATACGGCCTCTCGCTTCACGTATTGGTAAAGCGGTGGCATGAATACCAAATAAAGCATCAAATTGTGATTTCATTTATCCATCCTCATGGATTTCTCATGAGTTAGATTTAGCAAATACAATGCCAAAAAAGAGTAAAGAATTTAAAAGAAATGCCGATAACGGCAAAAAAGAAACAAAAATGGCAATTTTTGCCTATCTTTAATCAGAATCATCATGCAACGTGGCCACACAACAGCCAGTTTTACCAAGACTTAACAAGATCTCCAGCTTGAACCAAACCCTTCTTACCTTCAAACGTGCCAACAATAAATTTAGGCAACACTTTTTGCACACGCAAGAAAGCGGTCGGCTCCAGATCTGTACCCAAATCGATATTACCAATACGGTAAGGACGTGTCGTCCGACTGTATACCGCAAGCACATCACCCTGGGCAACACCTGCTTCAATACTAATAGGAACAATTACCTTACCATTATCGACCTCAGCAATGGTCGCAGCGATCGGAACACAAGCTATAGCGTCTAATATTGATTTAACTTGTTCGTTAATAACATAATCAAAGGCTTTACCAGTCGGTGTAACAAAGAACTGACGACTCCCAAAGGGTTTATCTCGACCAACGCGCACATCTTCATCGTTAATTTGTTTAAATGCATTACCCTGCATCATAATGCGTTGTTGCACCAAATCTACGATATACCAGTCAACACTGACTGTTCTTTGCGTTGGCTCTTTATCATAACGAAAAAATTGACGAACTTCTTTACCCAACTGCGTTTGCTCGACTTCCCAGTCTGCCGAACGCACCACAGTCAATAATAAAAACTGCGCTAACGATCGATCTGCAAGTGTCGACAATAAGTCTGCGGATAAGTTAGGCGTAATAGGGCGACCAACATATAAGTCCGAGGCAGTCGTTAACTGCTCTAAATTTCGCTGACCCGACTCCCAAAGTCGCCGATATACCTCACTCTGATAACCTGGCACGATATCCATGATATCTTTAACAGAATATTGGTCTTGAACCGCAACTGAAGCAACGGCGATACGAGGCTTATAACGTGCAATGTAATTAGGGCAGCTGCGCGCGCCAGCTGTTAAACAGGCAGAAACGCGCACGCGAAGCATATTCCCTCCCTCTTGCGCCTCACTCAGTACTTTCATACTGGTAACCCGCTGTTGTGCAGCGAACTGCGCCGATTGCTTTGTTAACGCAAAATTTTGTGTTTCAGACTGTGCAGTCACTTGCACTTGCGATGACATTGCCGCCTGCGCCACGGCATCGCGAATCGCCATTTGTCGCGCAAAAGCCACATCACCATTTTCAATCGTGGCAATACCATCTACTTCAACACAATTCGGCTCTGCTTGCGCAACACCACAAGCCACCATAAAAAGGGCCAGCCATAGCCATTGTTTAGCAAGCGCGCTAAAAATCATGCTGCCACAGCATCTTTTAAGCGAATTCTTTCAATAATTAAATTCGCTAGCTCATCGGTATGCCATTTTGATAAAAACTTATTCGCGCCCACTTTCTGCGTTAGTGTGTCATTGAAACCACCAGACAATGATGAATTCAATACAACATATAAATCTTTTAACCTAGGATCTTTACGAATATTCGCCGTCAATGTGTAACCATCCATTTCAGGCATTTCAATATCTGACACAACCATCAATACCTGTTTACTCACCGCCAAGGCATCACCTTTTTCAGCCTGCTCTGCCATGCGTTGTAGCGCTTCTAAAGCTAAGCGGCCATTATTATAAATAGAGGACTCTACACCCAATTTATCTAAAATAGCCTTTAGTTTTGCGCGGGCAACAACAGAATCATCACAACCAACAACATGAAATTTCTTACCTTGCGTTATACTCAAACCCTTTTGTGCCAATTCATCGGATACATCCGCAGCACTTCTACCTGCGACTTCCTGCAATACGCGCTCAACGTCAATAATTTCGACTAGGTTATTACCTACTTTTGTAACGCCCGTTAAATAATTCACATTCATTAAGGTTTCAGGTGGTGGCAAAATATCTTCCCAACGAAGGTGAACAATTTTATCCACCGCACCAACCAAAAAGCCTTGAATAGAGCTATTAAACTCGGTCACAATCGTCAAGGTACCCGTGTTGTCAGACATTGGCGGCAAATCTAGGGCAAGTGGCAGGTCGATAATCGGCATTGTTGTGCCGCGAATATCTGCAATACCCACCACGCGAGGATCCGACTTCGGCACAGGAGAAATCTCTGGGGTACGAATAACTTCACGTACTTTAAATACGTTAATACCGAAACGTTGTTGATCATGCAAAGTGAATAACAACAACTCCATTCTATTCATACCCACCAACTTGGTACGGCGGTCAATAGTTTTTAGCAGATCTGACATATATGAAAATCCGTTTTTTCGCTACAATAAGCACTATTGCGGCAAGTTTGAGTAAATCTTAACTTCTATGAACAGCACAAAGCGTAAATCGTGCCAAATACTACAAAAAAAAGTATTTCATTGTGTTAGCTTAATCATTGCAATGACATGTCATGCCGAAACTAGCTATGCTGAAAATGCTAAAGAACTTTCTCAGCTAGCACACGACTATATCCTAACGCATTTAGACAAACAATTAAAACATCCCTCGATTAGTATGACACAACTTTCCGTCGTTGCCGGCAAACCCAAATGCGAGACACCCATACAAATTCATTTTAATGGCGCACAACGCGTTGGCAATGTTAATTTAACGCTTAGCTGTGAAAAACCAAGATGGCAACAATATGTGAGTGCACGAATCACGGGCGAACTGCCTGTTGTTATCAGTAAAACCGATTTATTACCAGGTCAACCCATCACTGCCAATGATATTCAATTAGAATGGCGCGCCAACAATCAAATTAACAACAATCATCTAACGCAACTTGCCTCACTTACCAACACAAGCGCACGGCAATTTATCGCAGCAGGTACGGCGATTACGGTCAACCAAATAAAAGCCAGTGTATTAGTGCATAAAAACGATCAAGTAAATATTGTTGCTAGCGATGGCAATATCCGCGTTGAAATGGCGGGCATTGCCTTAGAAGACGGCGAAATGGGTAAACAAATTCGTGTTCAAAACACAACTTCTAATAAAATTATTAAAGCTTTTGTTTCTGGTGCCGATACTGTGAGCGTAGAATAGCAATAAAAATTGTGAAAAAATAAAGAAAAAATTAAAGTTTTTTTACTATCTGCCGCTAAACTCCGCAGAAAGGCAAAAAAATTGCTAGAATGATAATAAGTACACAGGTGAGGCAAAAAATGGACATTAATACTATATTACGTGGCATGGGCTCATCCCCCAGCAAAGGCGTCGGCCAGTCTGACGTTAACAATACGCGTAAAACAGATGGCAACGCAGATACGGCAAGTACGGCAACAATTGCCGCAAAAAGTGAAACTGTGACCTTAACAGATACGGCAAACCGCCTGCGCCAAGCGGCGCAGCCTAGCAAAGCTGAGGTCAATAGCGAGCGTGTGGCAAGCCTTCGTGCTGCATTAGCAGATGGTAGCTATAAGCCTAACGCGGGCATTATCGCAGCGAGATTGCTGGCGTTTGAGACTGCATTAAAGAGTTGATGTCGCGCGCTGTCGTTGTAGGTAGTAAAAATGGCGATTTGTGAACTCGTAACAACATGGGTTGTATCGATGGAGCAAGTGATTAAGACACTTGAGGATGAGTTTTCGGCGCTAAAAAATAAACAACTTGATGAAATTACCCGCATTGCCCACCTTAAAGCGGAACAGGTTGAAGCGCTTGGCTATATCGAAACGCAACTTATCACCGAAATTAAAGCCGCGGGATTCGATGAGTTAGACGATTTTCAACGCACAATTAATCAAGTTTGCCCTGACACCGAAGCAACCCGCGCCATTACAACACTTACACGCACAGCACAACAAGCCAATCAGCGTAACGGCATGCTACTAAGCAGTATGATTCGTCTGAACGAATATGGCTTAAATTTATTAACTGGCAAGGTAGATTTCAATAAAACCTACGGTGCTTCAGGTCAAATGAACAACACTCCCTCTTCTACGATAAAGTTGGCAACAGCATGACTAAAGAAAATAACGCACAACAACGCGCCTATTACCGTATGGATACGATGCTGCCCATGTCGTATCGCATTTTAACGAGCGAGGAAGCGCGAAATCCCTTGCCTGCCACAGCTGATGCTTTGTTTATTGAGCAATATTTTCCTAGTGCGCTGAATGAATTGGATGAACGCATCGAAGAAGCTGTCAATGTGATACGCGAAAAAAGTGCGATTATGGCAAGTGCGCTTGATGCATTGAACGAAAAGCTGAATTTTATTGTTCACGGCCTAGGGGAACATGCCGTCAAGCACGTGCTACCAACGATCCCTGTTAATATTAGTGCAGGTGGCTTGTCACTCAACCTGGCACAAAGCGTCGCGCCAGGGACTACGATCGATTTTATTATTTTCTTAAATATTAATAACGAACCACTGCTAATTCGCTCACAAGTCGTCAAAGTTATCCCTAATCCTGATGCAACATTCATGGTTGCGGTTGAGTTTCGTAATCTTAATGAAGAAATGCGTCGCCAATTGGTCTACTTTATTCAGACAAAAGAATTAGAAATGGCACGAGAAAAACGCAGTCAACAATAAGCCATACTGCTCTCATCTCAAAGGCGCAATTAGCGCCTTTTTTATTACCAATCTCTTATATTATTTTAGCAATTAGGCTATGCTAAGTGGCACAAGATACAGTTGTAAAAATTGGTTCGTTCTTATTATTTTTATATCCGCAAGGAAGCATGATGAATATCGCACACACAGTATTATCTCTATACAGCACGCGTTTGTTATCCGTTTTATTACTCTGCTTTATGCCACTGCTCCATGCCGCAGAAAAAATCAACACCAAAGCAGCCACAGTCGTCACTCAACCCACTTACTCTAAAAATTTTCAATTGCTCTTATTTTCAACACCTGGTTGTACTTACTGTATGACAATGCGTGATCAGGTGATTCACCCAATGATTGAGGCTGGGCAAATTCAACCTGAACAATTTGAAGAAGTCATGCAATATAGTGATGCTGATTGGCAATATGTACGTGGCGCAGGTTATAAGCAAATTCGGGATTGGAAAAGCATTTATAAAACCAGCTTGTTTCCAACTTTAGTCATTGTCGATTTACAAGGCAATAAAATTGCAGAAAACATCGTCGGCATGACCAGTCCTGAACATTATCGCCTCAAGCTTGACGCGCTGCTCAAAACGATACCTTAACTTTTATTCCATCGAGTGTTATGCAATGTTTTCGATTCACTTAAAAAAATACTCCCCTATTCTTTTGGCTGTTTTAGGCACAGTAATACTGATTGCTGGCTACGCCTATTTTCATACGTCAAAAGAAAAAGATATCGACAACAGCACAAACATAACAAATAAAAACGCAATGAAAGAAAAGGCAGACAGACCTATTCCTGTTTATGCTAGTCAGGTAAGGCAAGGTGACTTTCCTGTCTGGTTAAATGCACTGGGCAATGTTAGTGCGCGTCAGCAGGTTGTACTACGCAGTCGTATCGATGGTGAACTTGTTGCCTTACACTTCAAAGAAGGACAACTTGTAAAAAAAGGGCAGCTGCTTGCTGAAATCGATGCACGTGGCTTACAAACACAACTCGCTCAGCAGCGCGCACAACTTGCTAAAGATAAATCGCTTTTTCATAATGCTCAACGTGATTTAGCGCGTTATAACGATCTTGCCGCAGACGAGGCCATTGCCGTACAACAGAGAGATACACAAGCGGCTTTAGTGCAACAATATCAAGCGACCATTGATAGCGATATTGCACAAATTAACAACACAGAACTGCAACTAAGCTATACCAAAATTACCGCACCATTACATGGAAAAATTGGTTTTCGTCAGGTAGACGTCGGCAATCAAATTAAAGCAAGCGACAGCAATGGCTTAGCAACAATCGTTGAAATTGATCCCATTACCGTTGTTTTCTCGTTACCCGAAAACTATCTAACTGTCTTGCTAACCAACCAAAACAAAGCATCACCTCTGACCATCGAAGCATGGCAAAAAGATAACTTAGTGCGTTTGGCAACGAGCCAGAATTGGATTATGGATAATCAAGTTGATGCGACAACAGGGAGTATTCGTTTAAAAGCCTTCTTCGATAACCCTGAGCAACACCTGACACCGAATCAATTTGTGAATATTAAAGTTAACATTAACACCCTAAAATCCGCCCTTATTATTCCAACCAATGCGCTATTGCATGGTGCACAAGGTGACTATGTGTATCAAATCATGCCTGATAACACAGTACAAGCTGTGACTGTTAAGCTATTGGAGACACATGATGATCAGCTAGCAATTAGCGCTTCATTAAATTCAGGGGATCAACTCGTGACAGATGGCAATGATAAGCTTCGCCCAGGAAGTAAGGTACGCATTATTCCAGCACAAGATAAAACATCTGAAGCCGAGCAAAAATAATCATGACGCTCAGTCGTTTTTTTATTTTACGCCCAATTGCAACCAGCTTATTAATGATCGCAGTTTTGCTCTCTGGCTGGCTAGCTTATCGCTTACTGCCCTTATCTGCCCTACCCCAGGTAGATTACCCCACCATTCAAATCAGTGCTTTTTATCCTGGCGCCAGCCCAGAAGTCGTTGCCAGTACAATTGTTGCGCCTTTAGAAAGACAGTTAGGTCAAATGCCGAGTTTGGCGCAAATGAGTAGTAATAGCGCGAGTGGCGCGGCGACGATTACGCTGCGTTTCGAGCTCAATCTTCCCTTAGATGTTGCAGAGCAACAGGTTCAAGCGGCCATTAATGCCGCAAGCAACTTGCTACCGCAAGACATGCCAATGCCGCCTATCTACCATAAGGTTAATCCTGCCGATGCCCCTATCATGACGATTGCAGTGACGTCACCAACGATGGACATCATACAGTTGCAAGATTTAGTTGAAACACGATTAGCGATGAAGTTGTCGCAACTGCCTGGCGTTGGCCTAGTCAGTATTGCAGGCAATCAACGTCCGGCTATGCGCATTCAACTGAATCCTACCCAAATAGCCGCTATGGGTATATCGCTTGAAGCGATTCGCACGTTAATTAACAATAACAACTTAACGCAAAGCAAAGGCACACTGCAAGACAAATATCGTGCAAGTAATATTGATGCAAATGATCAACTTAAAACACCAGAAGACTACAAATCACTGATTGTTGCTTATAATCAAGGACAGGCCATTCGCTTGGGCGATATCGCACACATTGATATTGAAGCACAAGACAAATATCTTGGTGCTTGGTTTAACGAACAACCTGCACTCTTGCTACAAATTCAACGCCAACCTAATGCCAATGTCATCGCAGTAACGGATCGAATTAGCCAAACCTTACCCGAACTTGCTGCTAATCTGCCTGCGGCTGTCAATATAGAAGTCGTGACAGACCGAACGCTAGCCATTCGCCAGGCGTTAACAGAAATGCGTAAAGACATGTTAATTGCCATTGCCTTGGTTGTGGTCGTGATGTTTGTTTTTTTAAACAATCTAAAAGCAACACTCATTCCAAGCCTGGCAATCCCTTTATCGCTTGTTGGCACGCTTGGAATTATGTATTTACTCGGTTTTTCAATTAACAACCTAACATTAATGGCACTCGTCGTTGCTACTGGTTTCGTTGTCGATGATGCGATTGTCATGGTTGAAAATATTACACGTCACCGAGAAGCGGGTACCCCTGCCCTACAAGCCGCAATTAACGGTGCACAACAAGTTGGTTTCACCATCATTTCGTTAACCTTTTCGCTCATTGCCGTGTTAATTCCACTCTTGTTTATGCAAGACATTATTGGTCGCCTATTTAGGGAATTTGCCTTAACGCTCACTGTTGCTATGCTGATTTCTGCCATCATTTCCCTAACCTTGACACCGATGTTGGCCGCCTATTTAGCGCCAGATCAACAACATATAACAACAAATAGCCAGACAAAATGGTTTGTATCCGTGCAACAAGTTTATTTACGATGTCTTGCATGGGTGTTATCACATCAAACACTAACGTTATGGGTTAGCACTGGCCTGCTCATCACCAGTATGCTGCTTTACCTCGTTATTCCAAAAAGCTTTTTTCCTACCCAAGATACGGGCATTATCGCAGCAATTGTCGATGTTCCTGCAAAAACAGCTTTTGAGCAACAAGCAAAACAACAACAGACTTTGGGCAGTTTGCTCCTGCACGATCCTGCTGTTGCAAGTATTAGTAGTTTTATTGGTGTTGATGGTCAAAATGCAACCGCTAACAGCGGCAGAATGACCATTCAACTTAAAGCAAAAGAAACACGCGATGCCATGCCGATTGTCATGAATCGATTACAGAAAATCGCAGATAGCCAATCCAATATCTCGCTGTATATGCAGCCCAGTCAAGAGCTAACTGTTGAAGACCAAGTGTCACGCAGCCAATATCAATTTAAATTGACAAGCCCTTTTACTGACGAATTAAACGAAGCGAGTGAGAAATTGGTAACTGCTTTATCACAATTACCACAATTTAAACACGTAAGCAGCGACTTACAACAGCAAGGCCAACAACTTTGGATTAATATTGATAGAGAGCAAACTGCTCGGCTAGGCGTAACGGTAAAAGATATCGACGCGGCGCTATACAATGCTTTCGGGCAAAGGCTCATCTCGACCATTTTTACACAAGCGAACCAGTATCGTGTTATTTTAGAAACCCAAACATTAACGCAGCAAGGCATCGATAATTTAACACAGGTCTTTGTGCATAATAGCGCAGGACAAGCTATTCCATTAAATAGACTTGCCACCATTACGGCTAAACAAAGCACGCTTGCTATTCAACGTACTGATCAGTTTCCGAGTGTTAGCATTGCTTTTGACTTGGCCGATAACGTCAGCTTGGGCGAAGCGGTCGCAGCTATAGAAACAACGAAGCAGCGTCTTAACTTATCACAACGCGTCGAGCTTAAACTACAAGGAGCAACACTCGCGTTTGAAAAATCACTGGATAACAGTCTCTTCCTACTACTGGCTGCAATCGTAACGGTTTATATTGTGCTGGGCGTGTTATATGAAAGCCTCATTCATCCCATCACGATTTTATCTACACTGCCAGCCGCGGCAATTGGTGCACTACTCGCCCTCAATCTTGCAGGATTATCGTTAGATATCATCGGCATTATTGGTTTAATTTTATTAATCGGGATTGTTAAAAAGAATGCCATTATGTTGGTCGACTTTGCCTTAGACGCCATGAGAACCCAGCAATTGGCCGCACAGGAAGCCATTTTTCAGGCCTGTCAACATCGGTTTCGCCCCATTTTGATGACAACTTTTGCTGCTTTATTTGGTGCATTACCGCTAATGCTGTCAACAGGGTTAGGCGCGGAGTTACGTCAACCTATGGGGCTAGCCATTGTTGGTGGCCTGCTTTTCAGCCAACTGATCACGCTTTTTACGACACCTGTGATGTTTTTAATGTTTGAACGCTATTTCCCAACAAAAATAAAACAATAAGATCATACACATGAACGTTAGTCGCTTGTCTGTATATCACCCCATTGGCACCTTATTGTTGACGCTTGCAGTCGCCTTATTAGGGCTGGTTGCTTTACGCTTTCTGCCCGCCGCACCCTTACCACAGGTAGATTTTCCCGTTATTTCTGTCAACGCCAACTTAGCAGGCGCCAGCCCAGAAGTCATGGCTACGAGCGTTGCCACGCCACTTGAAAAAACCTTAGGTCAACTGGCTGGCGTCAACGAAATTACCTCTACCAGCACTTTAGGAAAAACAAGTGTCGTCATTCAATTCGACTTAAACCGCGATATCGACGGCGCGGCAAGAGATGTTCAGTCGGCCATTCAAGCTTCTAGAAGTCTGCTACCATCGGGAATGACCAGCAACCCTACCTATAAAAAAGCAAATCCAGCCGATGCGCCGATTATGGTGTTATCGTTAACATCAGACACCTTATCGCGTGGCCAGCTATACGACGTAGCAGATACCATCTTAGCGCAGCGCATTGCGCAGATTGAAGGCGTTGGTCAAGTCGTGGTTGGTGGTGGTGCTTCGCCTGCTATTCGTATTCAAGCCGATAGCAAAGCACTCAATCACTATCAACTTTCATTAGATAGCGTGCGCACCCTGGTTAACCAAAGCCATACGTTCAGTCCGTTAGGCATCATTGAAAGCAATGATCAGTATTATCAAATAAATAGTAATCAACAACTCAACGATCCAGAGGATTACAAAAACCTTATTCTACGTATGAATCCCGATGGCAGCATATTACGTTTAACCGATGTCGCTAATGTCAGCGAATCCCTTCAAGACATCAACACCTTTGGTTATAGCAATGGCAAGCCTGCGGTACTCCTTATTTTATATCGCCAACCCAAGGTTAATATGCTTGCCACGGTAGATCGTGTACGGGCTGCTTTGCCAATGCTCAGCCAACTTGTGCCTAATAGCATTGATTTACAAGTTGCGATTGACCGTACGCCAACTGTCCGCGCGGCATTAACTGAGGTGAAAGAAACCCTCATTATCGCCATTATCCTGGTTATTTTTGTCGTTTATTTGTTCACACGCAGCTGGATGGTGACACTTATTCCTGCATTTAGCATTCCTGTTTCATTATTAGGCACCCTAGCGCTAATGTATTGGCTAGACTTTAGCCTGAACAATTTGTCGCTGATGGCACTGATTGTTGCGACCAGTTTTGTGGTTGACGATAGTATTGTTGTCCTAGAAAACATTTTGCGCTATCAAGAGCAAGGTTACAACGCGCGCGAAGCAACATTACACGGCACCAGAGAAATTAGCTTTACAGTGATCGCGATTAGTTTATCGCTCGTCGCTGTTTTTATCCCTTTACTGTTTATGGGCGGGTTAATTGGTCGCTTATTTAGCGAGTTTGCCATTACGCTGAGTGCTGCGGTTATCATTTCTATGGTGATCGCCTTAACCACTACCCCTGCCTTAGCGGTTAAACTACTCCCTAAAGCCACACAACAGCACACAACATTCACCAAGAAAGCACCTCGAGCACGCTGGCAGCGCGCTTACAAAGCTTCACTTGCATGGAGTTTACGCCACCCTAAAACCATGCTTTTATTTTTATTAAGCGTCATTATCATTAACATTAGTCTATATATTCATGTTGCCAAAGGCTTTATGCCAGAACAAGATACTGGGCGAATTATGGGCAGAGTTCAAGCAGATCAAAACATTTCTTTTGAATCTATGCGCGATAAGCTCAACACGCTGTTACATACGATTCAATCTGATCCAGCCGTAGAAAGTGCAACCGCCTTTATGGGGTTTGGTGCCAGCAATAGCGCCGTCATTTTTATGAGTTTAAAACCAAAATCAGAACGAAAAATTAGTGTTAATCAGGTCATTGCGCGATTACATCCAAAAACGAATCAGTTACCTGGCGCGCGAACCATGCTTGTTCCTGTACAAGATCTACGCATGGGAACACACACCACCACAGCACAATATAGCTTTAGCCTAAAAGCAGACGATTTTTCGACTTTACAAAATATTGCCCCCAAGGTGGTTAGCGCATTAAAAAAACAAAAACAATTAACCGACGTTGATTCTGATCAACAAGATAAAGGCGCACAAACCTATCTGCATATCAATCGAGATGCAGCGCAAGCATTAGGCATTACCATGCGTGACATTGACACTACCTTGAATAATGCTTTTGCACAGCGCCTAATTGGCACCATTTACCGACCACTCAATCAATATCGTATTGTTCTTGAAAGCGACGCAGCAGAAAGAAAAAATACCGACAGCCTCAAACAATTATTCGTTATTAACAATACTGGGCAAGCGATTGCGTTAGCACGCTTCGCTGAAATAAAACAAAACAGCGCTCCGCTCGCCGTCAATCACGAAGGCGGCTTTCCCTCACTTACGATAAGCTTTAACTTAGCTGATAAAGTCAGCTTAGCTAAAGGCATTGAAACCATTAATGAAGCCATTGCCGAACTTGCCTTACCTAGCAACGTACAACTTGTTTTTGGCGGCAACGCCAAACTTTTTCAATCGACACAATCTAATCAGTTAATCCTGATTTTAAGTGCCTTTATTTGTCTCTATCTTATCTTAGGGATTTTATATGAAAGCCTACTTCACCCACTTACCATTTTATCGACACTGCCTACAGCAGGCCTTGGTGGTCTTATCGCGTTAGAGCTAACCCACAACGAGTTAACCGTGATTGCACTGATTGGCATTTTCTTGTTGCTTGGTTTGGTTAAGAAAAACGCCATTCTTATGATCGACTTTGCCTTGCAACATCAACGCCAGCATCATCTAAGCGCCGCACAGGCTATTTATACAGCAGCGCAAGTGCGTTTACGCCCCATTATGATGACCACAATCGCCGGTATTTTAGGCGCTATTCCACTTGCTATTGGTTTTGGTGAAGGAAGCGAGTTGCGTAGTCCGTTAGGTATCACACTAATCGGCGGATTAGTTGTTAGCCAACTGCTGACCTTATACACAACCCCTGTCGTCTTTTTAGCCCTAGAAGCATTAAAAAATCGTCTGCGCACAAAAAAACCAAAACAACCCATTATCGTCTCCCCTATTTTGGAAAAACCCTTATGATCGCCCCATTGTCTTTCCTGAACCTTAGCCAAGCACTACGTCAGCTTAGTCATCTCTGCATCTTAATTGGTGTCACCAGTATCGTGACCGCATGTAGTAGCATGGCGCCTGAGTATCAGACGCCAAACACACAACCCCCAAAAACCTTTGCAGGCTATGCCAATTGGCAACCGCTTAACCAAATTAACGCACCAACAGATGCACATTGGTGGCAAGTATTTAATGATCCATTACTGAATCAGCTCAGCGAACAAGTAATCGTCAACAATCAAACCCTTAAAGCAAACGAAGCACAATACCGTGCAGCACTAGCAACGGTTAATAGTGCTGCTGCAGCACGCTACCCAACACTCAACAGCAGCTTTAGTGCAACCAATGGCACGATCGCCTCAACAACCAGTTTTTCTAACAGTAGCCTACCAACCAGCACCAGCTATAATCTGAGCGCAAGCGCCAGTTGGGAAATGGATTTATGGGGCCGAATTCACGACACCATCGCCAGCAATGAAGCAAAAGCACAAGCCAGCCTAGCAGACCTTTATGCCGCCAGACTGAGCACACAAGCCTTATTGATACAAACTTATCTACAACTACGTAATGCTGACACACAAATTGCCCTACTCGAGCAAACAGCACGAGCTTACCAGCGCTTTTTGCAACTTACACAAGCACGAATTAAAGCTGGTATTGCCTCTAAATTAGATGCCACCCAAGCACAAACGCAGCTTTATAGTATTCAAGCACAACAAGTTGATTTACAAGAACAGCGTCAACGTTTTCAAAACGCCATTGCAACGCTTGTCGGACAGTACAGCGCCAATGTCAATATTGCATCGCAAGGCGAAACAGCAATAAGCATACCCAATGCACCCACATTAGTGCCATCAACGCTACTCGCACAGCGCCCCGACATTATTGCTAGCGAACGTCGCGTTTACGCCGCCAACTTACAAATTGGGGTGGCCCAAAGCGCCTATTTCCCTACCATTAACCTTGTTGCCTCTGCCTCTTATCGCAATAAAGAGCTCGCCAATTTAATTGATATTCCCAATACTATTTGGTCACTAGGCCCAAGCGCCGCCTTGACTTTATTTGATGGCGGACTACGTGCAGCGAATAAAGCCATTGCCGTTGCCAACATGGAACAAGCCGCCGCAACCTACAAACAAACGGTACTCACCGCTTTTCAAGAAGTAGAAGACAACTTAAATACTGTTAAACAGCTTACCAATGAAGCAAACATTCAACGTGAAGCAGTCGCGGCAGCATCTCAGGCACTATTCATTGCACAACGCCAATATCAGGCAGGCATTAATAGTGCACTCAATGTCATCACCGCACAAACTGCGGAGCTAACCGCAAAAAAAACACTAGCCGATATTGAAAATCGTCAACGCCTTGCCACGGTTATACTATGGAAGAACACGGGGAATGGGATTGCCTTAACAACAGCAGACAACGCAAGCAATTAACAAATTTATCATCCCCTAATTTTCTCCTAATTCTTTGCCTGTAATCTTAATCGTGGGCAGGACAAGTATGGGCGTTGTTTTTAGGGAGCAGTTTTATTTCACTGCTTGCTATGAGCCGAATTATTATTGGTGTACACTACGTAAGCGATGTAGTCGCTGGCTTATTGTTGGGCACTTTGTGGTTTTTGATTGCCATTAGCCTCTATGAATGGCTAAATACACATAAATATATTCATTTAAAATGATCCAACATGAAAAACCAATCGTTATTGCATAAACTCATCTTTGCATGGCAGGGCTTTATCTACGCCATTAAAAACGAACACAATATGCAACGACATATTATTATCGCAATACTCACGCTAGGACTATTTGCCTGGTTAGGTGTTGCCAGTATTTGGTGGGCATTAATTGTTCTTTGTATTGGTCTCATTCTGGCCGCAGAACTCGCCAACTCAGCAATAGAATCTTTAATTGACCACCTTCACCCAGAACGTCACGAGCAAATTGGTCATGTTAAAGACATGCTTGCTGCTATGGTATTAATACTTAGTATTAGTGCTGTGACAATTGGATTACTCGCTATTTTTTCAACAGGAAACATCTCGTGAAAACACCTAAAAACATTTGGGCTTTGGGTTGGGTGAGTTTTTTTACTGACATGGCGATGGCGATGCTTAAACCGCTCATTCCCATTTATGTCGTTTATGTCCTCAATCAAGGGATTGATCAACTCGGTTATGTACTAGCCGTCACCACTTTTGTGTCTTATGCGCTTCGTTGGCTTGGAGGCTGGTTAAGTGATCGTTTTCAAGTAACAAAGCCCTTGTTAGTTGTCGGCTATGGTATTTCTACTTTTGCCAACCCACTATTTGCCATCGCGCAAACATGGGTTGGGGTTGCTGCGGTCAGCTCTTTAGAGCGTTTAGGCAAAGCACTTCGTGCAGCACCAAAAGATGTCCTCATTGCTGCTTCTGCCAATCAGTCTAAAGAAGGTCGTGCTTTTTCAGTCCATAAAACACTTGATATTGCTGGTGAGGCGCTAGGAGGCTTAATTGCTTTTTTATTACTGACTTGGTTAGGTTCGTCGGCTGAATGGATTCAGCAGATATTTTACTGGTCACTTTTTCCTGGCTTAGTTGCCTTATTCATTTTGGTTTTTGTTGTTGAAGATAAAGCAAAGCAACACAGTTCAGCACCTAAAAACACAAACGAATATCAACCACTTTCCACCGATATTAAGCTCATGCTAGGGCTGTATTTTATTGCTTCTTTTTTCATGATTAACGAATCTTTTGTTTTAATTCGGGCACATGACGTTGGCTTCCACATCGAGTGGTTACCCTTGCTCGTCTTATTGGGTGGATTGATTCAAACATTCGTTGCTTTGCCGATCGGCAAGCAACTCGATAACTTGGATTTTAATCGCATTTTTATAATAGGCTTAGTGATGGGGGTGATTAGCTTATTGCTTATGCTCGTCCCAAGCATCAGCGCCATCTTAGCCGCAGTAATCTTTCAAGGTGTGTTTAGTATTGCACTACTGAATAGCATTCGTGTAAAAATTGCTAAAAGTACAGTATACAAGGGCTATGCCTATGGCGTATTTTACGCAGGAACAGCCATTGCAACGGCACTGGGTGCGGTACTAACTGGTTGGATATGGAAAGCTTTTGATGCTAATAGCGCCATCTTATTGGCAATGACTGGCACACTAGTAACACTACTCATCTTAATTTGGCAAAGCAAACGACTGTAATACCAGTATGACAAAAACAACACATTACCACTATCAAAACGATAAACGGAAGTAAAGATGAAGCAGATGAAACGCATCTTGCTTTACCCACTCGTGGTACTCTTCATTTTATTTGAAGAATTAATCTACCGTCATTTCATTCAGCCTATCTTCGCACGAATCAAGCTAACCCATGTTGTTCAATATATTAATGTCTTCATTTCACGACAAAATCGTTACACCATTCTCATCCTGTTCATGAGCTTTTTTGTCATTGGCGAGTTATTAGGACTGATTTCATTTGCACTTTTGGCCAGTGGTTTATTTTTTTTAGGCATACTTGCCTATAGCATAAAAACCCTACTCGCGCTTTATGCTTTTATCTTACTTGAAACACAAAAAACAAAACTTTTCAGCTTCTCTTGGTTTGCTTACGCTTACACCCGCACCCTCCAATTTATTCATTACATTCAAGCAACGAGTATCTATCAAGAAATTCATCTTTTATTTGCCAAAACAAAAAGACTACTCAAACTGATGCGCCACAAACGTGGATTATTGTTACGACTCTATCGTCAAACGCAATTAAGAAGACGCAAAGCACATCACTAAAGCGCAGCTTGATAGTAACAACAAAAAAGCGCCAAAAGGCGCTTTAATCGACAACGATTTCATATGCCTTGCTGACATTAATGCGTTGCTTGATACTCTTTCAAATAATCTTCATAACTGCCAATAAAGTGCACGAGTTTATTTGGCATAATTTCGATAATTTGTGTTGCCAACGAAGAAACGAACTCACGATCATGGCTAACAAAAATTAACGTACCAGGATAGTTTTCTAGTGCCAAGTTCAACGATTCAATGGATTCCATATCCATATGGTTTGTTGGTTCGTCCATAATCAGCACATTCGGTTTTTCTAGCATCAGCTTACCGTAAAGCATGCGGCCTTTTTCGCCGCCAGAAAGTACCTTAACCGACTTTTTAATGTCATCAGCATTAAACAATAAACGCCCTAAAATAGCACGAATTGCTTGCTCATCATCACTCGGTTTTTTCCATTGGCTCATCCAATCAAACAAATTCATGTCTGCCTCAAACTCTGCCACGTGGTCTTGGGAAAAATAACCAATCTGCACATTCTCAGACCACTTAACCTTACCCTTGTCTGCAGCAACTTCGCCAATCAATGTTCTTAGCAAAGTCGTTTTACCTGCACCGTTCTGACCAATAACCGCAATACGCTCGCCAACTTCACACATTAAGTTTAGCCCTGAAAATAACGTATTACCATCAAAGCCCTTAGCCAAATCTTCGACTTCTAACGCGAGACGGTACAATTTCTTTTCTTGATCAAAACGAATAAATGGGTTTTGACGGCTAGAAGGTTTAATTTCAGCCAACTCAATTTTTTCTAACTGTTTTGCACGAGAGGTTGCTTGCCTTGCTTTTGAAGCATTGGCAGAAAAGCGCGAAACGAAACTTTGTAATTCGGCAATTTGCGCTTTTTTCTTGTCATTTTCTGCGCGCATTTTCGCTTGCACTTGCTCGGCAGCAATCATATATTCGTCATAATTACCTGGGAAAATATTAAGCGCACCATAATCTAAATCGGCCATATGCGTACAAACACTATTTAGGAAATGGCGATCGTGGGAAATAATCACCATCGTACTATTACGCGCATTCAGAACATTTTCTAACCATTCAATCGTATGAATGTCTAAGTTATTCGTTGGTTCATCCAACAATAGAATATCGGGATTGGCGAATAGGGCTTGTGCCAATAGCACCCTTAGCTTCCAACCTGGAGCAACGGCACTCATTAACCCATAATGCAACGATTCTTCAATGCCAACACCGAGCAATAACTCTCCCGCACGAGATTCGGCTGTATAACCATCCAACTCAGCGAACTCTACTTCTAAGTCAGCGACCTTCATACCATCTTCTTCGCTCATTTCAGCTAGCGCATAAATACGATCACGCTCTTGCTTCACTTCCCACAAGCGTGCATCACCCATAATAACGGTATCGATTACATTGTGGTTTTCGAAAGCGAATTGATCTTGGCGCAACTTACCTAACTTTTCGTTATCATCAAGCATTACATTGCCTGAAGTTGGCTCTAAATCTCCCCCTAAAATTTTCATAAAAGTAGACTTACCGCAGCCATTCGCACCAATTAAGCCATAACGATTGCCGTTACCAAACTTAACAGAGATATCTTGAAATAGCGGTTTAGGACCAAATTGCATGGTAATGTTAGCAGTAGCGAGCACGGGATTTATCCAGAAAAATAAGCAAAAAGAAAGCTGGTTATTATAACAGGTTAAGTAGCATCTCGTGTAGATAATCCAAGATCGCTATCTGGTTAAGCGCAAGGCGACATCAATCAGAAAATGATGATAGCTTTACTATTGTGTCCTTTCTTTTGCTGCACCCAATATCGAATATTTAGACCAATTTTTAACGTGTGACCCTTTATTTTGCAGCCAATTTCCTATGTCATCATCATCTTCAACACCATCTTCGCCATAGGAATATAAATCATATTCACTGTAGTCTCCTGGATATTTATAGATGTAATCTTTGCCCCATGCATCTTTAGGAAGCGCTGTTAAATAACCAACAGAATAGTTTGGATCAGTAGGACTAACATTCTCGGCACGCTTCACCAACACAGCCAACCCCTGTTGATTACTGGGAAGCTTAAAGTGATCATGGCGATATTGCTGTAAAGCCGCATTAATTGCATCAATATCTTGACGTGCTTTTAGAATTTGTTGATTCAACTGGTTAGCATGCTGCGCTACAGCATCTTCGGGCGCTAGTTTATCCATATAGGCTTCATAACCTAAAACAGCACCGACTATCAGTACAAGCACAATGATTAACATAATGGTCAGTTTGCGGTTCATCTAAACACTACTCCAAAATTTAGCATTAATATACCAGCTGGGCCTTCACCCCTATTTGCGCAAAAGCATCCATTAATGCTGGTGTCACCGAAATAGCAATCAATGAACTATCTCCTTGCTGAAGCAGCGGAACTTGCCAGCCTGATTGCTGCCAAAACCAGCGCAAAGACTTTCCTTGCTCATCATCCCTATGTTGTGACAACAACTGAATTAACGGCTCAACAGCCCAATCATCTTCTGCACACAGCGTTAAAACCAATGCTTTTGCTTGGGCAATATACGCTTGTTCAAAAGGCAATACTTTACTCGCGCGCAATCTCGGTTGGCCAGAATACCCATCTAAAGACAAATCACCTTCAACAACTACTAAATCATCGACAGCAAGCTGGTTAAGTACCTCATTACCCACTTCACCAAAGGCAGAAACTTCCATAATCTGGTCATTATCTTCGATGCCAACGAACACCATTTTATCGCCGCGCTTGCCAATCTTTACTCTGATACTATCGATTCGACCAGCAAGAAGAACCCGCTGTCCACCTCGTTTACCCAGTTCTGCTGCTTTAGGCTTTGGAAGTGTTGCTAGCGTATGCGCAAAACTCCGCGCTCGCTCACGCACACTATCAAAAGGATGGCCACTAACAAAAAAGCCGAGCACCGCTTTTTCTTTACGCAACAGCTCATCTAGCGGCCAAGGATCGCTCGCATCGTAAGTACAAGTAGCCTCTACGTTATCCATAGCGACGGCATCGCCAAACAGGTCATTTTGTCCGCTTGCTATCCGTGCAGCTTCTTGTTGCGCATGTTCTAGCGCTTTTGTTAAATTAGCATGTAATTGTGCTCTATGTGCGCCCAAATCATCCATGGCGCCTGCATCAATTAATGCCTCAATCATACGACGATTCAATAACTTATTAACGCGCACACAAAAATCGAACAAATCAACAAACGGACCATCATTACTACGCACTTGCATGACAGATGCTAACGCGTCTTCGCCAGCACCTTTAATTGCACCTAAACCGTAGCGTAACGTATCGGCCGACAATACCGAAAAGCCAACAGCGCTTGAATTAATACTAGGCGGTAAAACTTGTAGTTTCATCGCTCGACACTCTTTCAACATATGCACAACTTTGTCAGTATTGTCCATATCTGCTGTTAATACAGCCGCCATTAAATAAGCAGGATAATGTGTTTTTAACCAAGCCGTTTGATAAGAAACGAGCGCATACGCAGCGGAGTGCGACTTGTTAAAGCCATAGTTCGCAAACTCTTCCATAATATCAAAAACACGGCCTGCAATTTCTGGATCCACACCATTCGCATCTGCGCCTTGTCGAAATGTTTCTCGCTGACGTGCCATTTCTGCCGCATCTTTTTTACCCATCGCACGGCGTAATAAATCTGCACCACCCAAACTATAATTAGCCATAACCTGTGCGGTTTGCATAACTTGTTCTTGATATAAAATCGTGCCATAGGTTGGATTGAGAATCGGCTCTAACATAGGATGCAAATATTCTACTTTTTGCCTACCATGTTTACGATTAATAAAATCGTCTACCATACCTGAACCCAACGGGCCGGGACGGAACAACGCCACCAAAGCGACAATATCTTCAAAACAGTCGGGCTGCAAACGACGAATTAAGTCTTGCATACCTGTCGATTCCAACTGGAAAACGCCAGAGGTATTTCCCGTTTTAATCATCTGATAGGTTTTTGCATCATCTAATGGGATACGACTAATATCGACAATAGGGCCATCTGCACGCGCACTACCCGTTTCTCGCATCACCGCAGGTAATTGTTGTGTATTAATGCCTTTTACTGCCCAGTCAATAATCGTTAGCGTTCGTAATCCTAAAAAGTCAAACTTCACAAGACCAACAGCTTCAACATCACTCTTATCAAACTGCGTGACTAGGTTACTACCGTCCGCTTCACAATACATAGGCGCAAACGTCCACAATGGACGTGGACCGATGACAACACCACCCGCATGTCGTCCAACGTTTCTTGCTAAACCCTCAAGCTTCAGCGCCAGCGATAATAAATAACTAACCTCTTCATCATTTTCATACTTGTCTTTAAGCTCTGGCTCTTTTTCAATCGCGTCTTTTAACGTAATCCCCAATTCATTTGGAATAAGCTTCGAAATACGATCAACAAAGCCATAAGCAAAGCCCAGTACGCGACCCACATCACGAATTACCCCTTTTGCCGCCATCGTACCGTAGGTAATGATTTGTGATACATGATCTCGGCCATACTTACGGGCAACATAATCGATCACCTCATCACGTCTATCCATACAGAAGTCAACGTCAAAGTCTGGCATTGATACCCGTTCTGGGTTCAAAAACCGTTCGAAAAGTAAATCATAAGGCAGTGGATCCAAGTCCGTAATCTTTAAAGCGTAAGCGACTAGCGAACCTGCTCCAGAACCACGCCCAGGTCCAACAGGAATGCCATTGTCTTTAGCCCATTGAATGAAGTCTGCTACGATCAAAAAATAGCCAGGAAAACCCATTTGAATAATTGTCGACAGCTCAACCTCTAAACGCTCTCGGTAAGGCGCTGCTTGCATTTCAAACTCTGGCGATTGTGTATCGAGAATGACAGATAAGCGCGCATTTAAGCCTTCACGAGAGGTATAAGCAAAATAACTGTCAATGGTCATCCCATCCGGCACAGGGAAATCTGGTAGATAGTTTTTTCCTAGCGTCAACGATAAATTGCATGCTTGTGCCACTGCAACCGTATTGGCTAGTACTTGGGGCATATCAGCAAACAACGCACACATTTCATCCTGAGAACGAAGATATTGCTGTTCTGAGTGTCGCTTAGGTCTACTACTGTCATCTAATACGTAACCCTCTCGAATGCACACGCGAACTTCATGTGCTTCAAAGTCTTCACTCGTAGCAAAACACACATCATTCACAGCAACAATCGGCACACCAGAGGAGACCGATAAAAAGATAGCCGAATCAATCCAAGCGTTTTCTTGTGCTCGCCCAGTTCGACTGACTGACAGCAATACCGATGTTGGCATCAAACGCATCCATAACTGCAACTGTGCTTGCGCTTCCGCTACAGATTGATTCATCGCCAAAGCAGCCAGAGTAGAATTCATACCAAGTATGACAAAAAGTCCATCACTATGTTCTGCTAACCATGCCCAAGCAATGACAGGCGTACCACTTCCTTGCCCTTCCGTATAAGCACGACTCATAAGATAAGATAGATTTTGATAGCCATCGTAATGCTGACACAAAAAGGTAACTGCTGTTGTGCTACCATCTGGCAGCGAAACCAACATATTTGCACCAGCAATTGGCTTAATTCCTGCGCCTAGTGCCGCCTTATAAAACTGCACCAAGCCAAACATATTATGGGCATCAGTCAAAGCCATGGCGACTTGACCATCTTTTGCTGCCAATTGCACTAGTTGCTTAATCGTCAGCGTCGAATCAACCAATGAAAACTCAGAATGGACGGCCAAATGGACAAAACGGGGCTGTATCAGAGATAAGTCAGTCATAGTCTTCTCAAAAAACATAGGCGTTTATTATAGCATGCAACACCTTAACCCTTTTAAGATCGCTAATGATCAACAACTAACCTTGTTACGCAAGTATTGCGTTTTTTGCCGTGTGACGTCATATTGAGCCGAGGCAAGTTTTGGTAACGCCTCTGCGTAAGCAGATTTCACCATATCTTTTAACATTTGCAATTCCGCAACATCTTGACGAAGATCCGTCTCTTCCGCTAAACGCAACAACATAGCACTATTTTGCTGCTCATCTAGCTGTCCATCAACATAGGCGTGAACATCTATAGAGGTTTCTTTTTTCCATCACTTTACCACTACAGGCATTAACATGTTACTTACCGCACAATACGGCTCCGCACCAAAACTAGGCGAAAAAGTAGATGCGCTATTAGCTAAAGATGGCGTCCATTTATTGGTGTGCTATAACACATTAGTCGCTAAAAAAATTACGATTAACCAACTCTATCATGTTATAAAAGACAACATTGTATTGGCAGGAGTCGCTGAAATTGCGAGACTTCAAGGGCTTGGTTTTGTTTATTTAAAGTTATAAACAAACAACTTTCGCTCCTACCATTTAACCCGCTTAACTGTGGGTTCTTTTTTCCTACAGTAACGAAGACTGTGTCAGCATAGCGCGCACAGGTGCAAAACTTTTTCGGTGTTCAGACAGCGGCCCTAAGCGTGCCAAAGCAGACAAATGCGCTGCGGTAGGATATCCCTTATGCTTATCAAAGCCATATTCTGGAAAAGCTTCATGCAATTGTTGCATTTGCGCATCTCGTGCTACTTTTGCCAAAATAGATGCCGCGCTAATGGCAGGAACTGTCAAATCACCTTTAACAACAGCCTGGCACGGCATGGTCAAGCCTTGCGGACAACGATTGCCATCAACCCAAACACCCGCTGGCACAATCGACAGACCTTCCACAGCACGACGCATTGCCAACAAACTTGCTTGTAACACATTCAACGCATCCACTTCTGAGGCAGACGCTTCACACACAGACCAAGCAATGGCTTGCATTTTAATTTGCTCTGCAAGCAATTCACGCCGTTTTTCAGACAGTTTTTTTGAGTCAGTCAACCCTGGCAAGTCATAATCCAATGGCAAAATAACAGCAGCAGTTACAACAGAACCAACAAGCGGTCCTCGGCCAACTTCATCGACACCTGCCCAGGTAGCATCAGCGTACACGTTCTCTCCACCAAGATATCAATTGTGTTACCGCGGTGGCTGCTGCATTACAAT
This sequence comes from Thiotrichales bacterium, assembly GCA_022759035.1. Lineage (GTDB taxonomy): Bacteria > Pseudomonadota > Gammaproteobacteria > Thiomicrospirales > Thiomicrospiraceae. The sequence goes on along the minus strand of JAEMQD010000012.1, from coordinate 26,585 downwards.
GTAATAAGTTATGCAGCGTATCGAACCAATTAAGTTGGACTTGTCTTAACTCAGACGAGGGCGATAGTAACTTTGATACTTCCGCAGCCAAAGCAGCGCCCGTCGCCTGCGACTGAAGCAATTCAGGAACAACACCGCGATTTGCAATAATATTAGGCAAGGCTATCCAACGGGTTTTTAGCATCGCTGTAATAATGCGATGCGACAACCAATGCATTCGATAGCCCACGACCATTGGTGTATGACACAAGGCTGTTTCTAATGTTGCCGTTCCCGATGCCACTAAAGCAACATCTGCCGCGGTCAACACCTGACTAGCACCAGCTTCCGTAATCACCCAATGAATCGGCAAATCTTTCACGCCAGCAGACAAAACTTGCTGCATTCGCGCATTGAGACACGGCACTAGCACTTGCAACGAAGGATGTTGCATCAATAACAGACTGACCGCATCCCAAAATACTGGTGCGTTATACTGCCACTCACCACGACGCGAACCTGGTAAAACCGCCAAAACAGGCACATCAGTAGCAATATTCAATGCCATTCTCGCCGCAGTTTTATCTGGCACGAGCGGCAAGCGATCGGCTAAAGGATGACCAACACTCGCGGCAGCCAAACCATGTACCAAAAAGTAAGGTGGCTCAAAAGGAAACAAGCATAAAAGTCCATCTGTGCGCTCAGCCATTTTCAAGGCTCTGCCTGGCCGCCAAGCCCAAACACTAGGCGCAACAAAGTGATAGCTCGGAATATTGGCATCTCGCAAAGCAGATTCAATTGTCAAATTAAAATCTGGCCCATCAATCCCTAACACGAGATCAGGCTTCATTGCTTTTAATGTTTCAATCATCTGCCTTTGCAGACGCTTCAAGCGCCGATAATGCTTCAGCACCTCAAACAGCCCCATGACCGAGACTTCTTCCATCCGCCACAAAGCCTGAACACCCGCCGCACGCATTAAAGGACCAGCCATCCCGAGCAATTGAACATCTGGAAAGGCAACACGCCAGGCTTCTGCTACAGAAGCACCTAGCGCATCAGCCGAAGGCTCTGCAGCCAAGAGAACAACGCGTTTTGGACTAGCGGATGATGCCACGTGTTGCTGATTGCAAAAAAGCAATTAAAGGCTGTAAAACATCCGTTGGATCGTCTTGCGCTAACATCGCAAGAATCGCGCTTTCCAACGGCGTGCTTGAACGATACAAGGTACGATAAGCGCGCTTAATGACCGAAATTTGTTCGACGCTAAAACCACGGCGCTTCAATCCTTCACTATTAATGCCATGTGGGCGAGCCAAATTACCCGACACAGTGACAAAAGTCGGCACGTCTTGGTTAATCACACTTCCCATGCCGCAAAAACTATGCTCACCAATTCTACAAAATTGGTGTACCAAGGTATAACCACCCAGAATGGCATAATCTTCAACAATAACGTGCCCCGCTAGGGCAACCGCATTAGCAAAAATAGTATCGTTACCAATCACACAATCATGTGCAATATGCACGCCTGCCATAATCCAATTGCGACTACCAATCGTCGTCTCACCACGATCCTGAATCGTACCGCGGTTTAAGGTAACGTTCTCCCGAATGGTATTATCATCACCAATCACTAAGCGCGTCGGCTCATTCCGATATTTTTTATCTTGCGGTGCCGCACCAATAGACGCAAATTGAAAAACGGTATTGCGTTTGCCTAAGTGCGTTGGGCCCTCAATAACAACATGCGGACCGATTTGACAACCTTCGTCAATGCGAACCCCTGCACCGATAATCGAAAAAGGCCCTACCTGCACATCAGGTGCAAGCTCCGCCTTCGGATCAATAATCGCACTTGGGTGAATCAAGCCACTTCCCTCTCAGCGCACATCAACTCTGCACTTGCAATCAATTTGTCTTCCACATGCGTTTCCGCTAAAAACTTCCACACACCACGTTTAGTTGACACGACTTGAACATGGAAATCTAAACGATCACCTGGATAAGTAGGCTGACGGAAACGACAATTATCAACACCAACAAGATAATAAATCGAATTGTTATCTGGCTTCGTTGCACTTGATTTAAACGCCAGAATTCCTGTCGCTTGAGCCATTGCTTCAATAATCATGACACCAGGCATGATCGGATGATTAGGGAAGTGACCAGTAAATTGCGGCTCATTAAATGTTACGTTTTTGTAACCCTTAAGGTATTCCATCTCTTTTAACTCGGTCACGCGATCGATAAGTAAAAATGGGTAACGGTGTGGCAAGTACTGAAAAATGTCTTCTATTCGCATGATCATAGTTAAAACCCTTTTAGGCGTATCGTTTTTATTATCAAGCGAATATTCTAATCGTTTATCGCTTTTTCTGCATTATCTTGTTGCGATGCTGCCTGCTTTTCTAGTGCTTTTAAACGTTTTGCCATCGCTTCAAGCTGTCTAAATCGAGCAACGTTCTTACGCCACAGCGCATTTTCTTCAACTGGCAAGTTTCCAGAATACACACCTGGTGCAGACAAAGAACGGCTAACAAGCGTCATAGCGGTAACATGTACGTTATCAGCGAGAGTCAAATGACCTGCAACACCCGCCATCCCCGCTATAGTGCAACTCTGACCAACCTGCGTACTGCCCGCAACACCAGAATGTCCAGCCATTGCCGTATGTTGACCAATACGAACGTTGTGCGAAATTTGAACGAAATTATCAAGTTTCACGCCATCTTCAATAACGGTGTCTTCAATCGCCCCACGATCTAAACAACAATTCGCACCGATAGAGACATCGTTACCAATAATTACCCGACCAATCTGTGGCACCTTAACCCAACGCGCACCATCTTTCGCCCAACCAAAGCCTTCACTACCAATAACCGTCCCTGATTCAACAACAACGTTATTTCCTAGTTGGCAATGATGCAAAATCGTCACATTCGGGCCAATCCAACAATTCTCGCCAATCACTACGCATTCAGCCAAAACAACACCCGCAGAGATTGTCGTTTTCGCACCAATAGACACCTCTGCTGCAATAACAGCACCAGCGCCAATAGACACCTGATCTGATACTTTAGCGCTAGCATGCACCTGTGCGCTCGCATGTACACCCAGCTCAGAAACAGGTTGAGGATGCAACAAGGCTGCTGCTTTTGCATAAGCTAAATAAGGATTGCGCGCAATTAAAGCATTACCAGACCAACTCTCAGCATCTTCTGCTGATAAAACAACAACGCCAGCACGAGCGCTGGCGAGTTGTGTACGATACTTGCTATTGGCCAAAAAACTAAGATTTGACGATGTGGCGCTTGCTAAGGTTGCCACACCATCCACTACGTAATCAGCATCGCCACGCAATTGCGCACCGATATGTTCTGCAATCTGTCCAAGTGTAAACATCATCGAGAATAACTTAAGGTTTATTTAAGTTTTTGCGTTTATCTGCTTCACCTGCCAAATAGTTCAATACCGTTGCGGTAATATCAATTGTATCGCGTGTATACGCAATACCATCATAAAGAATCAAATCATAGCCTTCTTTTTCACCAACCGTTTTAATCGCAACATTCACTAAATCTTGCAATTTTGACAACTCTTCATTACGGCGGATATTCAACAGCTCCTGCACATCATTACGACGACGTTGCAAGTCACGTTTTTTCATGACGATATCTCGCTCTTTCGCTTCGCGCTGCGCTTCGCTCATTACCGACTTGTTTTTCTCGTAGTCTTTAGCAAGCTTTTCAATTTCATCGTTCATTTTATTCAATTCGCGCTGTTGTGGCGCAAACTCACGCTCTAAAGCGCCAGATGCATCTTTAGCTTGAGGCGCCTGATCAAGCAATTTCGCGACATTAACAACACGAACTTTTACTTCATCAGCAATTGCCGTAGATACTGAAAACATGGCTGCCAACGCAACCAAACCAACTAAACGCAAACTGTGCGAGCGCATCTTGTTATTTCCTTTCATCAAACAAAAATTTTTAGCCATTAAAAAGGCACACCGATTGTAAATTGAAACTCTTGTGTACGATCTGTCACTTGTGGGTTTAGTGGTTTTGCATAACTAAACGTAAGTGGCCCAATCGGCGTAATCCAAGAGAAGCCTAATCCAGTTGACAATCTTAACTCATCTGCCTTGAATTTGTCAGGGTCTGTGAACACATTTCCGCCATCAAAGAACCAACTTAGTCGCATATTCGTGCTATCTTCAATAAACCAAGGCCTGAAATTCAATGCAGCAGAGGCAACTGTTAAGAAATCTCCCCCTGTTGCGCGACTCGAACCATCTGTTGCCAGCACATAACTATTACCTAAACTATACGATTCATAGCCACGAACCGTTTGAATACCACCCGCATAATAACGTCGGAAAAACGGCAAACCATACCCATCAAGATTACCATACCCTTTACCATAGCCAATTGTGCCTGTTAAGCTGATATTGCTTCTTTCTGTAATTGGCATATAGAGTTTTTGTTGCATATCCAGTTGATAGTAGGTTAAGTCACCCATTGGCGTGGATACAGATAATGAACTAGAGTGGTAAGTCCCTTTATTTGGGAAGTAAAACTCATCTCTCGTATCATGCACAAAGCTGGTTTTTAATGAAATATCATTAAACTGCGAGCCATTACTATAGAATTTGTTATATTGTTGCACCAATTTTGGATCAGTTGCAAAGGCGCTCGCTGGTAAACCATATGTTGAATATTCTTTTAGGGCATCACCAAAACCTGGCGTGATGACATTGCCACTCGAATCTGTATACACGCCGTTTTGGTCATAAGTTCCTAAGCCATTTCCTTGGAATACCAAGCTCAGTTTTTCAGCTTGGACACCAAAGTTCAACCGATCCTCTTCGCTTAACGGGATACCATAGATGACACGTCCACCAATCGTATTGGTGCTATAAGGCGCCAGATAAAGATATTTAGCGTCAATTTCTCGCCAAAAAACACCCGCACTTAAACTATCACCATCAGGTGTGTAGTAAGGGTTCGTGACATTAATATCATAATTTTTACGCGCAGACGACGAAGAAATACTAAACGTTGCATTATTACCCGTACCAAAAATATTACGTTCCGATAGGCTAAAGCCCAGCAACATATTTTCAACTTGTGAGTAGCCAATCGAAGCGGTAATGGCGCCTGTTGGCATTTCTTCTACTTTAACAATCAAATCAACCTGATCTTGCCCAACGCGCTGCGTTTCAATATCAACCGTTTTAAAGAAACCCAACCGCTTCAAGCGTGCTTGCGACTGACGGACAGAAGACAGATTATAAGGCGCTGCTTCAAACTGACGCATCTCACGACGAACAACATGATCACGCGTGCGATTATTACCTTTCACTTCGATACGACGCACATAAGCGCGATTTTTTGGATTAACATCAATTACCAGCTTAACTGTACCATTCTCTTTATCTAACTGCGTCTTCGGCTCTACCTCTGCGAAAGCATAGCCCTGCTCGGACAAGCTGTCTTTGATCGCATTTATCGAGTCGGTAATTTTATTACGTGCAAAGATTTCGCCTGTTTTAAACTTCAACAGACTGTTCATTTTTTCTTCACTTAAGACATTGCTACCAGAAAAAGAAACATCCGTTACCGTGTATTGGCGGCCTTCGCTCATGTTAACCGTTACATAAACGCGCGTCTTGTCTGAAGAAATACTCACTTGAGACGATAAAATGCGAAAATCCGCATAACCTTTGTCCATGTAGTAAGAACGCAAAGTTTCCAAATCTGCTTGTAGTTTCGTTCTCGCATACTGGTCTGCATCAGTCAACCAAGACCACATCGTTGGCTCTGATAAAGAAAACAAACCTACCAATTTAGATTCATCAAACGCTTTATTACCAACCAAATTAATCTTGGTAATTCGCGCAAGCTCACCTTCCTGAACTTTAATGGTAACGTTAACACGATTACGCTCTAAATGTTCTAACTTAGGCTCAACAACCGTCGCATAATAGCCTTGGTTTTGATAACGCTGGCGGACATCTTGTGCAATACGGTCTAAATCTGACTCGTTAAGGATGCGACCTTTTTTGATGCCCATCACTTCTAATGCTTGTAGCAGCTCATCTTCCTTAATGAGCTTAGAACCTTCTAGTTTAATTTGTGCAATAGAAGGTCGTTCAACCACCTGAATTTTAATACCACCATTGTGCTGATAAACCTTAACATCACGAAAGAAACCCGTAGCAAACAGTGATTTAATAACTTGCTTAACTTGTGCAGGCGAAAGTTTTTGACCGTCTTGGATAGATAAATAGCTCATTGCAGTTTCAGGGGTTACCCTTTCCAATCCCACAAACTCAATTTTTTGATTATTACCAGCTGCCAATGCATGACCCGCTACCAAAAACAATACTGAAGCACTAATACGAAACTTATTTAACACAACTAGCCCCCAAACAGGCGTTTTAAATCACTACCAATCGCTAACAGCGTTAAACACGCTATTAACACAATACCTACTTTTTGCCATACTAGCATAAACGTTTCAGAGAAAGCTTTTCCATTTATTGCTTCAAGCGCATACAAAAACAAATGCCCGCCGTCTAATAGCGGCAAAGGCAGTAAGTTTAACACGCCTAGACTCAGACTCAATAGCGCTAAAAACTGAAAAAATCTAATCCAGCCTTGCTCCAAGCTCGAACCCGCGGCTTCTGCAATACCTACTGGACCAGAAATTTGTTCTAATCCAGACTGTCCTGTCAATAAACGCCCGATAGCCTGTAACGTCAGACGCGTTAACGCCCACAGCTTTTCAGGCGCCGCTAAACTAGCATCTAACAAACTCAATTTAGAACGCGATAACCAATTCGCCATAACGGCATCAGGCATGACAGGACGAACGCCTAAAAAACCTTGCTCATTACCTTCCGGTGTCATTTGAACACCAATCACAACAGGTAACGAGAGCAGTTGATCATTACGCAGCACAGTAAAAACAACAGCTTGATTAGGGTGACCCTTAATCCATTGTGATAAGACAGAAAAATCATCCACCACCATGCCATCGACTAACTTAATAACATCACCTTCTTGCAATCCAGCCTTTGCCGCAGCACTATCGCGCTCAACCGCTGCCAACTTTGCCTCTAGGACGGGCATCGCCAATTTCATCCCCCAAAGAGACATTTGTTCTGCTGGATTTTTCCACGCCAAGTCTTTCCATGCTTGAGCAGACACTGCAACTTGTTTTTGTTCCCCTTGCCAACTTTGTAAAGAAAAAACAAGCGTTTCAGAGGAAGAAACCGCGTTTAACAAAGCAACTGGCAATTGCTCAAACTGCGTTATTTCGTGTCCGTTAATCGCGTTAACTTGCCAGGTTTGCTGACCAGAAACCGCCGCCCAAGGGGTACCTACAGCACCTGGCGCTAGCCACGCTTTAGGTGATTGAATGCCGACAACAAGCACAACAACCATGAGTAACCACGCCAATAACAAATTAACAGCAGGTCCAGCAAATACAATCCAAGCACGGACAAGTAGCGAGCGTTCAGACAACACTTTACTCCGATCACTTTCAGCAACAACATGTTCTTTAGGGTCTGCAAATAGAACATAGCCACCTAAAGGCAACCATGCTAGCCGATATTCGACACCTGCAATTTTTTTCGACCAAAGCGCAGCGCCCATACCAATCGAAAAGCGCACAACTGGAACGCCTAACCTACGCGCAGCGTAAAAATGCCCCCACTCATGCACAGAGACAACCAGCAACACAGCAAGTAAAAAACCAACGATAGCAAACATTATCGCAACAAACCTTGCCACAACAGCCAAAACAAAGGCAGCGCAAGTAACAGTGCATCGAATCGATCTAACCAACCGCCATGCCCCGGTAACATCGCAGAGCTATCTTTACAACCAGCTTGTCGTTTTAATGCAGACTCAAACAAATCGCCATAAACAGAAAGAAAACTGACAATAAACGCAATTAAGACCATCGCTCCAACTGAACGTTCTGTCCATAAGGCAATACTAACAGCCATTACCACAGCCAAAGCAACACCACCATAAACCCCTTCCCACGTTTTACCTGGGCTAACTTTTATGGCTAATTTTCGTCGACCAAACGCCTTACCCGAAAAATAAGCGCCCGTATCGGTTAACCAAACAAGGCTCATTGCGTAGAGTAACCACCAAACACCCAATTGCTGATGAATCGCAACAAATGACCAAGCAAAATTAATCAGCCAAAACATACCAAAGATAAGTGACATGCCCGACCATGGACCAGACCAATAACCTTGTAACGCGAAACGTCGTACCGAAACCAACACCAACACGGTTAGCAATAAGGTTATCCACTGCCACCATTGGCTTTGCAATAACGTCGTTAAATTATCTAATGGGATCGCCGCAATGACTACCGCTACAAACACGTAGAGTAAACGATGAGATATGCTCGTCACTTTGGCTAATCCTGCCCATTCCCAAGCCATTAAAGCAAGAATGGAGAGCACCCAATAAGGTAACCACGATGGCGGAAAAACAAACAAAAATGCTAATGCCATTAGCAACAAACCGATCGCAGTGATAACGCGTTGCTTAAGCATTTAGTGCGTTCTCACCTGAAAGTTGATCGCCTGTCATACCGAAACGACGTTGTCGCTTTGAAAAATCAGCAATAGCCATATCTAAATGATCCGCATCAAAATTAGGCCAAAGCGTGTCTGTGAAGTAAAACTCTGCATAAGCTAGCTGCCACAATAAAAAATTACTGATTCGTTTCTCACCACCCGTACGAATCAACAAATCGGGTTCAGGCAAATCAGATAAACACAAAAACGGAGCCAAATCGGCTTCCGTCAGTGCAGAAATAGCGGTTTTTTCATGCGTTTCCGACCATGCCTTAACGGCTTGAATCATGTCCCAACGCCCACCATAATTTGCTGCAATCGTTAGCACCAACCCCTTATTATGTTGCGTCTTCATTTGTGCATCGATTATTTTTTGCTGAATATCCGTAGAAAAGCGATCCAACTCACCAATAACGCGCAGTTGTACATCGTTTTCATCGAGCTTTTTAACTTCCCTGACCAAGGCCCAGCCAAAAATTTCCATCAACTTACCGATTTCTTCTGGAGGGCGACGCCAATTCTCTGTTGAAAAAGCAAATAAAGTTAACGCAGAAACACCACGTTCTCGGCAACGTTTAACGACTTTACGTACAGTCGCCAACCCTCGCTCATGACCAAAAAATCTTGGCAAGCCCTTGGATTTAGCCCAACGACCATTACCATCCATAATGATCGCGATATGCGCTGGCACCTTCACTATAGGTTGGAGACTGTCTTGCTTCATTCTCGTGCCTAAACTTGTATCAGTTCTTTTTCTTTTGCAGCCAATGTTGCATCAACATCAGCAATGGCTTTATCGGTTAACTTTTGAATCTCGTCATTTGCACGACGCTCATCGTCTTCACTAATTGCTTTATCTTTCAATAATTTTGCAATACTCTGATTAGCATCACGGCGCACGTTACGCATCGCAACACGACCATGCTCTGCTTCCGCTTTAGCCTGCTTAATCATTTCCTTACGTGTTTCTTCAGTTAAAGCTGGCAATGGAATACGAATATCACCATTAGAAGAAGATGGGTTCAATCCCAAATTCGCTTTAATAATCGCTTTCTCAATTGCCGGCAACATGTTTTTCTCCCAAGGAGAAACCTTCAACGTACGCGCATCTTCAATACCAATATTAGCGACCTGACTAACTGGTACCATGCTGCCATAATATTCAACTTGTACTGGGTCTAAAATACTTGGATGCGCACGCCCTGTACGAATGCGTTGCAATTGGTTTGCTAACGCATCTAATGCTTTTTCCATGCGTGTTTGCGCATCTTTTTTAATATCGTTGATCATGATTATTTCTCCTGAGTCACCAAGGTGCCGACAGCTTCGCCACGAACAATGGCAGCTAAGGCACCCTCACTAAACATATCAAATACGCGAATTGGCATTGACTGTTCTTGGCATAATACGAAGGCAGTCGTATCCATTACCGCCAAGTTTTTTGCCAAAGCCTCTGCATAGGTCAAAGTAATGTAACGCGTAGCACTAGCATCTTTTTTAGGGTCAGCGGTATAAATACCATCCACTTTCGTGGCTTTTAACACCACATCGCAAGACAACTCAACAGCACGCAAGGCCGCTGCTGTATCTGTTGTAAAATAAGGGGAGCCCGTGCCACCTGGTAATAAAACAACCTTTCCTTGTGTTAAAGCATTACGGGCAGCAAAGGCATCGAAAGCTGGCAAGACACCATCAACAGACAACCCAGAAAAGATTACCACATCAACACCTAATGACTGCAACGTGTCACGAAGCGCAAGACCATTCATCATCGTAGCCAACATACCCATTTGGTCTGCTGTTGCACGATGAATACCCTGACCAACCGAAGCTGCGCCACGAAATAAGTTGCCGCCACCAACAACAATGGCGATTTCTGTGCCTTGAGCAGATAATGCAGCCACTTGACGACAAACCCCGAGGAGAACCTCGGGGTTGTAACCAAATCCTGCACTACCAGCCAGCGCTTCACCACTAAATTTTAGTAGGATGCGTTTGATTGGATCACGCATGAGTTATTTACCTTGCATTGCAGCCGCAGTTGCAGCAACTTCTGCTGCGAAGTCTACGGTTTCTTTAACGATACCTTCACCAACTTCTAAGCGAACAAAGTGCTTAACGGTTACATTGTTTTTCTTCAACAAGTTGCCAACAGTAATATCTGGATCTTTCACAAATGGCTGGCTCAGTAAAGTAACTTCTTCCATAAACTTGCGCATTGCCCCTTCTACCATTTTTTCAACGATATTAGCAGGCTTACCACTTTCATCTGCCTTAGTTTGTGCAATAGCGCGTTCGCGTTCAATTGTTTCAGCATCAACACCAGAAGCATCGATTGCCAATGGACGACTTGCAGCAACATGCATCGCCAAGTCTCTACCAAAAGCTTCATCACCACCTTCTAGGTTAACAACAACGCCAATTTTATCGCCATGACGATAAGTACCAATTGCACCCGAAGTTTCAATAACTTCAAAACGACGAATACTCATGTTTTCACCAATTTTAGCAATTAACTCGCGACGACGCTCATCAACTGTTTTACCATCAGGCAATTTAGCAGCAAGCAATGCATCAATATCTGTCGCTTTGCTATCTAAAGCTGCTTGCGCTGCTGCTTTAGCAAACTCGTTAAATTCGTCGCTCTTACCAACGAAATCTGTTTCACAGTTAGCTTCAACAATTGCTGCACGTTTGTTATCCGCAGACATAACAATCGCAATCGTGCCTTCTGCCGCCGTACGACCCGCTTTTTTGTCTGCTTTAGCCATACCTTTCGCACGCAACAAATCAACGGCTTTTTCCATGTCACCATTCGTTTCTGTTAATGCGCCTTTACATTCCATCATGCCTACGCCAGTACGTTCACGTAACTCTTTTACCATGCCTGCTGTAATTGCCATCTTAAATTCCTTTATCTTACCGTTCGAGAAAAACCCTTTTCAGGATTTTCCATTGTATTCTTGCGTATGTGACGCTTTTATGAAAAAAGGGGCTATAACGCCCCTTCCTTATTCAAGGCTGCTTAAGCTGCTACTTCTGTAGTTGCTTCAACAAACTCATCTTCAGCGGCACCAGTTGTGATGCTCGCTTTTGCTTCCAAAATCGCATCTGCTGCTGATTCTAGATAAAGTTTTAATGCGCGAATCGCGTCATCGTTACCAGGAATCACGTAATCTACCAATGATGGATCGTTATTAGTATCAACAACACCAATAACAGCAATGCCTAATTTCTTAGCTTCTAAAATAGCATTGTGCTCAACACCTGTGTCGATAACAAAAATAGCATCTGGCATTTGGCGCATATCTTTAATACCGCCTAAAGAACGCTCTAAACGCTCTAATTCGCGCGCTTGCATTAATGCTTCTTTTTTTGTTAAACGCTCAACAGTACCATCTTGTGCATTTGTTTCTAGCTCACGTAAACGACGAATAGATTGCTTAACCGTTTTAAAGTTAGTCAACATACCGCCCAACCAGCGATGGTTTACATAAGGCATACCACAACGTTTTGCTTGTTCAGCAACAACATCTTGTGCCGCGCGCTTAGTACCCACAAACAATACTGTGCCACGAGCTGCTGCAATTTTGCTAACCGCATTTAAAGCATCTTGGAACATTGGCAATGTTTGTTCTAAGTTAACAATATGAATTTTGTTACGTGAACCAAAAATATACTGTCCCATTTTAGGGTTCCAGTAACGTGTTTGGTGACCGAAATGAACACCTGCTTCAAGCAGCTGACGCATAGATACTTTAGCCATGAAATTTTCCTTTCTTGGGTTTTGCCTCTATATTCCCCGAGTTACTAAGCCTTACGGCCACCCAGTAATCGGTGACGGAATATATGTGGAGTGATAAAATACCCCCAACATGGGGATTCAAGCGTGCATTTATACTCTATTTCAGATAAATTCTCAAGCAATCTCATCTCTTATCGTAAAAATTCATAAGGAAATTGGACACAATGGCGCCAAACAATACCGAAGATCAAGCAGTCATTATTAAAACAGCAGAACAAATTGCCGGCATGCGCATCGCTGGAAAATTGGCGGCAGATGTTTTGGTGATGTTAAGTGAGCATGTTCGTCCAGGTGTGAGCACCGACACCTTAGATAAGCTCGCTTATGATATGATCGTTAACCAACAACAAGCGATTCCAGCATGTCTTAATTACAAAGGCTTCCCTCGGTCAATTTGTACCAGCATCAATCATCAAGTATGCCACGGCATTCCTGGCGATAAAAAGCTAAGCGATGGCGACATTGTTAACATTGATGTTACGGTGATCAAAGACGGCTATTTTGGTGACACCAGCATGATGTTTGAAGTAGGCAAACCTACGATTCGTGGTAGCCGCATTTGCCGCATTGCACATGAATGCTTATGGATTGGCATTGACCTTGTTAAACCTGGCACGACACTAGGTGATATTGGTTACGCCATTCAACAACATGCCGAAAAAAACCATTGCTCTGTTGTAAGAGAATACTGTGGTCATGGCGTCGGTTTAGCTTTTCACGAAGAGCCTCACGTTATGCATTATGGTCATAAAGGACAAGGATTGGTTTTAACACCAGGTATGACCTTCACAATAGAGCCGATGATCAACTTGGGAAAAAAAGATATTAAAGTTCTCCCAGATGGTTGGACAGTCGTAACGCGTGACCGTACACTATCTGCACAGTGGGAACATACGCTCGCTGTTACAGAAACAGGCGTAGAAATTCTCACTCTGCGCCCAGGAGAAACGCATCCATGACATTACCTACCCCGCTACTGGTTCAATCGCTAAAAAATCCGAAGGAAGCAGTAAGTGTGGGCAGAAGTTTGCTTGCCAACTTGCAAACACAGCAATGGCAACGCTTTGAAAACAAAGCACCTATTCAACACTTAATTAGTGAGCGCACTAATTTTATCGACCAATTGTTACGGCGTGTCTGGAAACACCATATCGGCCAAACACAGCGCCTCTGTCTTGTTGCAGTAGGTGGCTATGGTCGTGGCGAGTTACACCCTTACTCCGACATTGATATTCTTATATTAACCACCGAAGACGGGGTAAACAAAACAGAACAACAACAACTCGAAGCGTTCATCACCTATTTATGGGATATCGGGTTACAAGTTGGTCATGCCATTCGCAGCATTGTTGAATGTTACGAAATAGGTAAAGACGACATTTCCACTGCAACAAACTATACCGAAGCCCGATGGTTAATTGGTCACTATGAAGCATTCGACGAACTTCGACAACTATGGAAGAAGCGCGATTTCTGGCCAAGCCGTGCTTTTTTTCTTGCCAAAGTTGATGAGCAAATCCAGCGACACAACAAAGCACACGATGCGCTTGCACAATTAGAACCCAACATCAAAGAAAGCCCAGGCGGATTACGTGATATTCATACGATTGCCTGGGTGGCAAAGCGGCACTTTGGCGCCAATAGCCTACAACAGCTCGTTAGCGTAGGCTTTTTATCGGTTAGTGAATATAACGATTTAGAGCGCTCCATGCGCTTTCACTGGCGTGTTCGTTTTGTTTTACACAGTTTAACTAAACGCAAAGAAGAACGCCTATTATTCGAACATCAAAAACGCATTGCACAAACACTCGGCTACACAGATAGCGCTGGCAAACTCGCTGTCGAAGCTTTCATGCAAGACTATTATCGCAACGCTAAAACCATTCAGCGTCTTAACACACTGTTACTGCAACACTTTAGGGAAGACCTTATTGCGCCAAACACTCCTGAAGTAAAGCCAATTGATGCCCATTTCACACTAATTAACGATGCAATTAGCGTCAATAGTGAACAGTCTTTTATTCAAGAACCCATACAACTATTACGTTGTTTTATTTTATTAGAAAGCACCCAAGCAAGTAATATCCGAGCCAACACGCAGCGGATTATCCAAAACTATGCCCACCTGATCAATGAGCAATTCTGCTCAGAGCCGACCACATGGCAAACTTTTCGAACTTTATTATCTCAGCCAATCGGCGTAACGCGTTCGTTACGCATTATGCATTCCCTTGGTTTACTTGGCAGGCTTCTTCCTGCATTTCACCGCATTACAGGGTTAATGCAATTTGACCTTTTTCATGCTTATACGGTCGATGAGCACACCTTATTTGTTGTACGCAACTTACGGCAATTTATGCGCAACCAGCCAGAAACACAGGCCAATTTCCCCTTAGCTTGCCGAATAGCACAACAAATACAATTTCCAGACATTTTATTACTTGCAGCGCTATTTCACGACATTGCCAAGGGGCGTGGCGGCGATCACGCAATATTAGGCGCGCTCGACGCATTACAGTTTGCACAACAAGCAGGCTTAACAGAAAAAGAACAAAAACGCATGGCTTGGTTAGTGGAACAGCACCTATTAATGTCACACACAGCGCAAAAGAAAGACATTAGCGACGCAGAGGTTATTCA
Source organism: Thiotrichales bacterium (assembly GCA_022759035.1). Lineage (GTDB taxonomy): Bacteria > Pseudomonadota > Gammaproteobacteria > Thiomicrospirales > Thiomicrospiraceae. Next base: position 11,547 of record JAEMQD010000012.1, on the reverse strand, counting down.
ACAATTTGGGCAGCAAGTCGGCAGTATTGAACGACTAAACAACTTATATTTACTTACGGTGGCAGACATTTGCGCTACTTCGCCCGTGGTATGGAATGGCTGGAAAGACAACTTATTAGCAAGCCTTTATCATCGCACCTTAGCTTACTTACAAAACAAACCCAAAGCGTTAGTGGATGCACAGCAAGCTTTACTGGATATGCCAAAACAAGCACAAGAACAAGTTATTAGCATCTGGAATAGCTTAAAAAATAGCCCTTATCATCAACAACAAACTGCCGACGACCTCTATCGGCATGCCCACCTTTTTATTGACCAACAAACCTTGCCTAAAATCGGTATGCGCCCAACTCCAGTGCAAGGAGTATGTAGCCTAACAATTTACGCCGAAGATATTCATGGCGAATGGCTAATGATCACAGCCGCCTGCGACCAAGCCAAGTTAGACATTGTTGAAGCAAGAGTCTATACAACAAATGATGGTCACGTATTAATTGACTTAAAATTTTTATCACCGCTACATTGGTCGACAGCAGATCAAGCAGAATTCATTCATGCACTTAGCAACAGTTTAAAGTGTGATGACATGACTGTCTCACCCCATTTCCACAGACAACATAGTCGCCAAAAACACTTTACGATTAAAACAGAAATCGATATTAACCAGCACAATCTGCAAACAGAAGTCACGCTCATTAGTAGTGATAGACCTGGACTGTTGTTTAAGTGCGCATTAGTCTTTCACCAACAAGGGTTGAATTTAGTATCCGCACGCATTAGCACTGCTGGCATGCGTGCAGAAGATGTTTTTTTACTAAGCAATTTGAGCAAACAACCCCTCAACGAACAACAACAACGTCAGCTCAAACAAGCATTAATCGACACACTAAATTAGGGCATTTGCATTAATTCGATGCCATTACCATCGGGATCGCGACAAAAAATACTCGCACGCCCAGATCGGCTTGTTGTAAAAGGAACTTGCGCTTGATTCAAACGTTGTTTTGCTTGCTCTAATGAGTTAACCAATAAGGCGATATGTCTATCTCTACCAGCATGCGCTGGAGCCAACTGCCCAGTTTCAGTACTCGGCAAACACATTAAATGCAAGCTTTGCGCTTGCCCTAAGCGCAACCAAATGCCATCGAAACCCAACACAGGCCGATCTATCTCCTCTAATCCCAATAGATGACAATAAAAAGCCAATGCTTCCGTTTTATTTTTAATCAACAGACTCACATGATCTAAACCAACAATCATTCATCACCTCAATTCGTCACGACTTCCGTTATAATAGCCGACATTATGACGAATAATACTTTTTGATGACAAGGAATTGCCAATGAGCGAACAACTCAAAACCATTATTGAAGCCGCTTTTGAACGTCGTGCTGATATTACGCCAAAAACAGTAGACGCCGAAAGCAAGCGTGCGGTAGAAGAAGCGTTACATTTACTCGACACGGGCAAGATGCGTGTTGCCGAGCGCCAGTCTGTCGGTAAATGGACGGTCAATGAATGGTTAAAAAAAGCAGTTTTACTGTCATTCCGCATGGAAGACAACAAAGTAATGCCATCTGGTGGTAGCATGCAGTTTTATGATAAAGTACCAACAAAATTCGCAAATTACTCAGAAGCGGATTTTCAAGCATCTGGTGTTCGTGTTGTCCCGCCAGCAGTCGCTCGTCGCGGTAGCTATATCGCATCAGGCGCTATTTTAATGCCCTCTTATGTCAATATTGGTGCCTATGTCGATAGTGGCACAATGGTTGACACCTGGGCAACCGTTGGTTCTTGCGCGCAAATTGGTAAAAATGTTCATTTATCTGGCGGCGTAGGCATTGGTGGCGTATTAGAGCCACTACAAGCAGCACCAACAATTATTGAAGATAACTGTTTTATCGGCGCGCGCTCAGAAGTTGTTGAAGGCGTCATCGTAGAAGAAGGTTCTGTCATTTCTATGGGCGTTTATATTGGTCAGTCGACACGCATTTATGATCGGGAAACAGGCGAAATTCACTATGGTCGTGTACCAGCTGGTTCAGTGGTTGTATCAGGCAACCTACCTGCTAAAGATGGTAGTTACAGCTTGTACTGTGCTGTTATCGTTAAGAAAGTCGATGCAAAAACACTTTCTAAAGTAGGTATCAACGAGCTACTACGCGATATTTAAGCGCTACAATGCTTAACGACATCATAAAAAGCTGGCATTGCCAGCTTTTTTGTTTTTGTGGCCTTGCGCAGCAATACGTACTTATGGATAATGAGCCTAATACGTATACAAAGTACGCAAATAACACATGGAAAAGATTACGATTACAGAAAGCACCTCCCGATATCTCGCGGAGCTGGCACACGATATGCGCGCACCAATGCATAGCATTTTGGGCTTTACGCATATGCTGTCTGAAAACTGCAAAACCCCTCAAGATGCGGAATGGCTAGACAATATCCGACACGCAGGCCAACACTTACTCGAACTGATCAACGATGTGATTGATATTGATCAACTGAATCAAAAAACAATCAAACTAGCCCACGAACTTGTGGATATCGATGATTTAGTGCGCTTGATCGTTAACGGGCTACAACCACAAGCAATTGTTGGACAGCTATGCATTCAGTATGAAATAGCGCACGACTGCCCACACTTTTGGTATGGTGATAAGCGCAAGATAAAACAAGTGCTTATTAACTTAATCTCCAATGCGATTAAATTTACACCGCCGCAAGGATTAGTACACGTTCATCTCAGCGAAGTTGCCAACAAACTTAGAATTAGCGTAAAAGATACGGGTGTTGGCATTAATACCGATGCACTAACACAACTTTTTACGCCCTATTTCCACGATGAGAGCACAAAAAACCCTCAAGGTGTGGGTATTGGTCTAGCGATAACGCGACGTTTAATTGAGTTGATGCACGGTGAAATTTTAGTGAATAGCCAACCAGATGATGGCTGTGAATTTATTATCGTGCTACCACTAACCAAAGGCGATGAAAACGTTGTAGACGTAACTAACAATGAAGCGATGGCCATCCTTCAATCGCCCACGAGTGTGCTATTAGTGGATGACGATCAACTTCATCACCAAGTGTTTCGTGGCATGGTGCAACACTTGCCTATTACCGTACATAGCGCTCTAACGGGTGAGCAAGCCCTTGCGCTATGCTCAACGATTGACGCGACAATTATCTTAATTGATTATCGCCTATCCGACATGGACGGGCTAACTCTGGCTAAAGCATTACGCCATTGTCATAGCCATAACAAACAACAGCCTATTCACCTTGTGATGCTCACGGCACACACTGGTAACGAATTGCAAACTGCATTACTCGACGGCACAATTGATGCCCTGCTGAACAAACCACTCAATATTAACGCGCTCATTAGCTTGGCAAATCGTTATCAATCGCTTACCCATGAACAAAACGCTCGCGTTGTTCAAACAACCAATTCTGAATCGCCTAGAAATTCATTGCCAAGCTATCTACAAGCACTCATGCCAGAGTTTTATCAAGAAATATATGACGGCATCTCTCGTTGCCAACAGTACCTAACCGACAATCAATTTACACCACTTTCTGGTTTAGCACATCGCCTAAAAGGACAATCGATGGTTTTCCAGCAAGCGGACTTTATTCAGATTTTTGACCAACTGGAAAACCATGCAAACGCTAAGCATCATGACGAATGCTTAAGCACACTGAATCAAGCTCTAACGCACTATAGCCAAGAAAGGAACTATAAATGAAACAAATTCGCATTGCCATTATTGATGACCATCGCATTGTAACGCAAGCATTGTCGGGGTTATTTAACCAATATAAAGACTTTAAAGTCGTTGGTACTGGCTACGATGGCAAAAGTGCACTTGAATTGGTGGTCAATCGAAAACCGCATGTCTTAATTCTCGATTTACAACTTCCTGGTATTTCTGGCAGTGAATTATTGCCCATTCTAAAAAAAGCCTATCCCGAACTACACGTCATTGTGTTAACCGCAACGCAAATCAAACAAACTTGGCAAAAAGTATTAGCGCTAGGTGCAAATGGAATTGCCCTTAAAAGCGTTGCTTCGGAAGAACTGGTTGAAGGTGTTCGTCAAGTCATGCTTAACAAGATGTTTATTGACCCTGCCATCCAAGCCGAGTTATCTCAACAAGACTCTGGCGTGTATTTAACCCTCCCAGATCACCTAAACCATACATTAACACGTCGAGAAAGAGAAATATTATTATTGGTATTAAACGATCTAACCAGTAAACAAATTGCCGACAAACTTGGCATTTCAGACAGAACCGTGTCGAAACATCGCGAGAATATTTATCACAAATTAGGCGTCAACTCATCTGACGATATCTTTCCAATTATTCAGCAGCTATCGCTATAAACACACAACAAAAAAGCCCAGCGGTAAGGCTGGGCTAAGCGGGCTACATTATGGAGGATACGAATACATTCATGTCCATCACAGTGCTAATTTGAACACAAGCCCGACAAAAATGAGTTGATTTCAATCAATTTTTAAAGCACTACTTTTATTATGGCTTAAACTAAGCACGCAAACACTGTTGCACACTTTCATTTACGCCCGCTAAAGCATGTAGTTTATGCAGATTACTAATATTTAATTGTTTATTGCGCCACGACAAAATATCATCTTCAGCAAAACGCGCCAGCACCCTCGACACGGTTTCTGGCGTTAACCCCAAATACAGCGCCACATCTCTGTGCAACAAGCCTAAACGAAAATCTAACGCATTAAACCCGCGACGTGATTGCCGCTCCGACAACCACAAAATAAACAGCGCTAGGCGCTCCTCTGCCCCTTTACGAGATAACAGCTCTGCGTGCATCCGTTCATCGGTTAACTCTTTACTCATCAAAGCAAGTAATTGATGATTTAAACTTGGAATTTGTAACGACAATCGCTCTAAAGCAGAAAAAGGAATTTCACACACTGTCGTTGTATCAATAGCAACCGCTGTCGAGACATGCGTCCCAGTTGAAAGTGCATCAACCCCTAAAATATCACCAGGCAAATAGAAACCGATAATCTTATCTTCGCCACTCGCGGGTACTGTTGAAACTTTAAACCCACCGGCACGAACAGCATAGACGGCTTGAAAGGGTTGACCGACGTGAAATAGTGCCTCACCCTTTTGCAAAGCAGGCTTTCGTTTTACTAACGCATCAAGACGTAAGATATCACCTTTATCTAACCCAAGCGGAAAGCAGAGTTTTTTCAAACCACAGTCGGTACAACTTGCGTTAAACAGAGAAATTGGATTTACCATAAGTAGCCTAACGTATTATCAGTTATTGTTATGGGTAAATTTTAGTCAAGGGATCACAGCAAGTCGAGAAAAAGACGACTACCTTGCACAAATATTTTTTATAGGGGCATTGTATTCGCTAAAAAGGCCTCTATACGTGCAATATCTTCAGGCAAATCAACCTCCAAAGAGTCATGTTGCGTAATGGCAACACGAATTTTATGACCATTTTCTAATACACGTAATTGCTCTAACTTTTCCACTTCTTCCAGCAGACCTGGTTTAAGCTGATTAAAGTTATCAACAAAAGCTTTAGTATAGGCATAAACCCCTAAATGCTTATACACACTATGCAACCAGTGATCACGACCAAATGGAATGGCTGCGCGCGAGAAATACAAAGCATTCCCACAAGCATCGAAAGTCATCTTCACGTCTTTTGGATCATGAATTTCACGTGGATCGGTAATCGCATAAGCCAAAGTGCTCATTTGAAAACTCGCATCATAATTTTCAACAAAAGGCCGAATGACGTCTTCAATACTGTGTGGATGCACCAAGGGCTGATCGCCTTGTACATTGATAATCAAATCATCATGCGACAAACCCACCTGAGCTGCCGCTTCAGCCAAGCGATCTGTGCCCGTATGTGCTGGCTTAACCGTTAACACCACTGGCGCACCCAAGTGCGCCACAGCTTCAGCAATGCGTTCATCATCGGTAGCAACGTAAACCGCATCTAATCCACTTGCAGCGGCGACGCGTTCATACACATGAACAATTAACGGCTTGCCCGCAATTAGGGCTAAGGGTTTAGCTGGGAAACGGGTCGAGCCGTAACGAGCTGGGATAAAGGCGATTTTTTTCATCACCTTTACATCCGCTTATATAACGCACGCAGTTTATCGTCCGTCACTTCACGCTCCCAATCATCACCATAAACATTTTGCCAAAGCGGTTTCATGCCTTTACAGATGCTAATCATGCGATCAATATCGTTTTCTGACCAAGTGGCGGATAGGTTTTTAGGTAAGTCGATATTATGCTTTTTCACCATTTCACGAAACTCTTTCACGCCATCAGCATAGTAGCCATCGAGCACATCAAAAGCGATACAGTTGCCAATGCCGTGATGGTAACCAAACACATACGACAAGCCGTAAGATAAGGCATGACACGCCCCCACTTGTGAATAAGCGATACTCATACCACCCATATAGCTCGCCATCATGAGTTTTTCATCGCTGTCTGGGTGATCTTCTAAATAGACTTCGCGACACAAGTTTAGCGACTTATCACCAAAAGCACGGGCAAACTCGTTGATAAAAGTACCATTGAGCGCTTCAATACCATGAATGTAACAATCCATGCCCGTATAAAACCATTGGTTCTTAGGTACGCCAGCGATTAGTTCTGGATCCATAACAATTTGATCGTACACAGTAAAATCTGAATTCAACCCAAGTTTACGTTCAGGTCCTGTGAGTACCGCGGTGCGCGAAGCCTCTGCACCCGTACCCGAAATCGTTGGAATGCCAATATGGTGCACTGCTGCGCGTTGAATTAAATCCCAACCTTGATATTTTGCAGAGCCACCTTCATTGGTTAGCATTAACGATACCGCTTTTGCCAAGTCCAACACGGAACCCCCTCCAATGCCGATTACGCTATCTGGCAAAGTTGAGGCATGTGCCTTAACCTGATCTGTAAAGGCATCGACTTGAATGGTGCTCGGCTCTTTAGCCACATTTGCCCAAATAATTAAATCTTGCGCTTTCGCTGGCACACGCTTAGCCAGTTCACGGTTTTGGTGCACATCATCGACCACGAATACTACCCAGCCGCTACCACCTTCACGTTGTTCGGCAAGAATATCGTCTAGTTGATTGAACGAACCGCGACCAAACACCATGCGAGGCACACATTTAAAATTACGAAACTTAGGTGCAGACATGGTTAGACTCCTGTAAAGACTTGTTTGAGTTTTTCAATACGCTGTTGAATATCTGCTTCTGTCCAGCTTAGCTTAATGAGCATAGAGATTGTTCGGCTCATAATTGCGTCTGAAGCAGTGGTATCGAGTTGGGTATAATCAGGAATATGAGCATTCAAATGAATCGGCAATTTAGCGGCACCCGTCATATTTTGAATTTGCGGCCAGTTCTTAATGTAGTGCCAGTTGTTCACATACCAGTAGAAACAGCCATCAACGCCCGCTTCTTTCAGCTTTTGATTGATCTCGATGGTGCGCGCTTCTGTTGGCAGCATAAAGCTTAAAAAGCCTGCTTGGTCACCAGCGGGATCAGGAATGCGACGAAAAGAGATTTCGCTAAACTGAGCTAATGCGTCTTTAAGCAGCGCTTTATTTCTGCGCTGGACTTCAATCATGTCATCGAGTTTGCGCAACTGCGCCACACCCATTGCCGCATTCATGTCCGAAATACGGTAGTTTAAGCCCATGATCGGATGCCCTTCAGCACCACGGTCGTTACCAATATGGTCATGTCCGTGGTCAGAATACATATGCGCATTTTTATAAATGGTTTCATTATTGGTAATAATGCCACCACCTTCACCGCAGGTAATGGTTTTGACTGAATCGAACGAAAAACAGCCTGCGTCACCAATACTACCTAAAGGTTTGCCTTTATAGCTACCACCAATGGCTTGACAGGCATCTTCTAACACCAACAGCTTATGTTTTTTCGCTACGGCTAAAATCGCATCCATATCCGCCATACTGCCACACATATGCACCACATTAATGGCTTTCGTGCGCGGTGTAATTTTTTGCTCAATACTGGCAGCAGAAAGACACAGGGTATCGTCGACATCGGCAAAAACTGGAATTGCGCCCAAAGAAACCACTGCTTCGACACTGGCAACAAAGGTAAAGGTTGGCACAATGACTTCATCGCCCGCACCCACCCCCATCGCGGTTAATGCCGTACATAGCGCAGACGTACCGCTGGACACTAAATGCGCATGCTTGGTCTGCATACGATCACATAACATGCTTTCCATTTCACGTGCTTTCCACACATTATTACGAACACCGTCAAAGTTGTAGCGAAAAATAAAGCCCTGATCGAGCACTTGGTTAATCTCGGCCTTTTCCTCGGCGCCCATCCATTCAAAACCTGGCATTGTGTGATTCCTGATGTGATTCGCAAATAATAGGATGATTTTAGCTTTTTAAGATAAACTAGGCTACACTTTCGTAACAGGATAACAATAAAAGACGCTTATTACTGTGCTTTTACGTTGTCGCTGTTATTTATAAAACAAACTGACCAATGGCCTACACTAAAGAAATCTTAATTTACCGACTACTGCTCTGCTTACTTAGCCCCGTAATTTTTGTATGGCTACTTCGTGAAGCATGGCAGCAAAGGCATCTTGCTTGGCTGAATGCAAGACTAGGAAAGACACCACCCATTCAAGCCGATATCTGGTTTCATTGTGCTTCCGTCGGTGAGGTAAACGCTGCTGCTCCCTTAATACAAGCCCTGATTGATCAAGGAAAAACATTACTCATTACGACATTTACCCCTACTGGTATGCAACAAGCGCACCGTCGCTTTGCCCACTTAAAACAACTCGAAATTCGACTACTGCCTTTCGATTGGAACTGGAGCGTAAAGCGTTTTTTGGCACAAGTTACTTGCCCACAGTTATGCTTGGTTGAAACCGAATTGTGGCCCACGCTCATGTTACAAGCGCGGCGGCGTGGCATGTATATCAACCTGATTAATGCACGCATCACGCAGAAAACCAGCCAAACGCCGCATTGGTGGCAAGCACTTCTATTACAGCTCTTAGAAAAAACCGTTAGCATCGTTGCCTGCCGCAATACACAAGATTTAACTGATTTTAAACAGCTTGGTGTGACTGGCAATCAATTGCGGGTATTGGGCAATCTGAAATGGTGTGACTTCGCGCCCAACACCTTACCACAGTTATACCATCGACCTTATGTGGTATTTGCATCAACCCATGAACCAGAAGAATTAACACTGGCAAAGCTTTGGTCGCAACATCCACAATGGCCACAACTGGTCATTGTGCCGCGTCATCCCAAACGAGGGAAGGAAATTGCGCAACAATTAGAGCAAGCCAATATTGTTTATAGCCAGCGAAGTCAACAGCATGCTGTACCAGATAATGCGCTCATCCTTGCCGACACCTTTGGCGAATTGCAAGCATGGATGGCTTATGCCGAACTGGTTATTATGGGCGGCAGCTTTGCTCCGAAAGGCGGACAAAATCCATTAGAAGCCATACGCTTAGGCAAAGTGGTTTTATGTGGTCCAGATATGCGAGACTTTGCCCAAGAAGTTACTGCGTTGTTAACCACTGGCGCTTTAATACAGGTCGAGACGATCGCTTCTCTACCCGCACAACTCAATCCCCTACTGTTACACCCAGAAGCAACCCAACAACGTGCTTTAGCAGGAAAGACGTGGTTAGCAAACAATCAAGGACAAATCTTGACCAACTATCTAAACTTACTGGCAGCTACAGATGAAATGTCGTGATGCCTGTGCCGCATGTTGCATTGCGCCATCTATTTCTTCGCCCTTACCCAAAATGCCCAATGGAAAACCCGCAGGCACCCCTTGTCCTCATTTAGATAGTCAATTACGTTGCGCACTTTTCGACAAACCAGAGCGCCCAAAAGTCTGCGCTAGTTTGCAACCTTCATTGGAAATGTGTGGTAGTTGCCAGCAAGACGCCCTAAGCTACCTAACAGAGCTAGAGCGTCTGACTCGTTAAGCTGTTTGCCACAATGCACGCAATTGCTCGGCCTTTTCCATCACATCTGTATCAGTAGCCGCATCGACAGCAGCAATCACCGCAATACCATTAACACCACAAGCTTTCACTTGGCAAATCTCTTGTGCTTGAATACCACCAATCGTCACCACGGGATAGGTTGGTGTCAACCAACGCAACCAATCGCGCAAATTCGCCAATCCGACTGCTGGATGCGCTATTTGTTTACTCTGCGTACCAAATAACGGACCAATTGCCATGTAACTAGGACGAGCGGCGTGCGCCAATGCCATTTCTGCTAAATTATGCGTACTTAATCCCAAACGCAAACCACTTTCCCGTAATTGCTGTTGCTCTGCGAAAGACAAGGCTTGCCAATCTTCCTGTCCCAAATGAACACCAAAAGCACCCACTTCAATCGCCATTTGCCAATGATCATTAATAAATAGCTGACTGTCAGGATAGTCTCGACAGAGCGCTACTGCACGCACAATTTGTGCTCGAACAAAAGCACAATCATCCGATTTCAAACGCAACTGCAATGTACGACAACCTGCCGCCAACAAAGGTTTGAGTGCATCAGCACAAGACACTAAAGGATAAATAGCAATTTCATGCAACATCGCAGGAAAAGCGGTTGGCAGTGAGGTTGGCTGCGACCCTTCGACCAACCAAGGAAAATGCAGTGAACTTGGCTGCCAATCAAACGTCGCGACAGCACCGACACCCTTACCAAGTTTTTGACTATGGGCAATACCACCATGCACGCGCGCTTTAGCTTGCACAACGGCAGACAACAACGACAACCCTTGCACTAAACCCGCGGCAATGTTGCTTGCCAGCACGCAGCCAGAACCATGGCTATGTTGAGAATCAATACTTGGTGCAACTAACCAAACAGGCGCTTTATTTCGCGTTAATAATAAGTCTGCAGCCAAAGCGTCAGCAAAGTGCCCGCCTTTAAGTAATACCGCTTGCGCACCCATACTAAGCAACGCTTGCGCCGCTGCTAATTGATCGGCTCTGCTGCAAATACTTAACCCTGTTAGTTGTTCTGCTTCGGGAATATTGGGCGTAATAAGCGTCGCCATCGGCAATAACCGAGTGGTAAACATCAATCGCGCACCTGTATCGAGCAAACTTTCTCCAATACTGGCTTTGAAAACCGTATCTAAAACAATGGGTATTGACACATCTGCAAGCATATTAACTAAGCGCGATACCATTGCACGGCTACCAATCATGCCAATTTTAATGGCGGCCACAGGCATATCCGATAAAATAGCTTCGACTTGAGCCTGAAGCACTTTAGGCATAACAGAATGTACTGCCGTTACCCCTTGTGAATTTTGAATGGTTAACGCAGTAATCGCACTGCAACAAGGCACACCCAAGGCATTCGCTGCTGCCATGTCAGCAGAAACACCCGCACCGCTAGATGGGTCGTGACCCGCAATGGTAAGAAGACAAGAAAACGTTTGATTCAGCA
>JAEMQD010000031.1:9744-60611 GCA_022759035.1 Thiotrichales bacterium | reverse complement strand
GGTAACAGCACAAGAAGTTGTTGATCTCGGTGCGGAGGACAAGCAAAAGTTGGCGATAAAGGTATGGAGTCGCGTTGTTTCTTATGCAGATATCGTTTAGTGTTTTTTCTATGAGATGCTTGCAGGTATCACGCAGTCGATTGAGCAAGTTGCTTCGATGGTTGGCAAATCGCTAATGCTTCTGGCGAGATGGTGAGGCGTGGAGCGACTTCTAACGATTAGAGATCCTGTCGTCGTGAAAAATGCCCCAATTTGGGGTGTTTTTTTTGCTTGCACCGCTAGTGTTATAATGCACCTATAGATAACCAAGCGCACCTCTAAAACCCAAATAAACTTGGGAAGTCTAAAAACAAGCGAAGCGAGGCTTTTAGAGGTTCCCCCCAACATGATTTTAGGAACAGTAGATGAAAACGCCCATTAAAATTCGCAAATTATCCCCTCGTATTGGCGTTGATATTCCTGCACCAGAATATGGTACGTCAGGTTCTGCTGGGTTAGACCTGCGTGCTTGTATTGATGCGCCCATTACATTGGCGGCGAATGCAGTGACCTTAATTGGTACAGGATTAGCCATTCATATTGCTGACCCATCATTGGCGGCATTAATTTTGCCGCGCTCAGGTTTAGGGCATAAAAATGGTATTGTGCTGGGTAACTTGGTTGGCTTAATCGATTCTGACTATCAAGGTGAATTAAAAATTTCGGTTTGGAATCGCGGTACAGAATCTTTTACGATTCAACCTAACGAGCGTTTGGCGCAATTGGTTTTTGTCCCTGTTGTACAAGCAGCGTGGCAATGGGTAGAGAACTTTGAAGATGCGAGCGAACGAGGTGAGGGTGGTTTTGGTAGTACAGGGCGCCATTAAACTTGTTGCCCTTATTGTTTATCATTGCGATAATATCCGACTAAACGAATCAACTATTATTGGTGAGAGCAGATGACCAAGCCTTTTATGCCCGATGTTGCAAATATGCCTTTGTCGAATCCGATGGGAACATTGGACTGGGTCGGCATGTCGGAAATTGAAATGCCTATTTCCTTGGCGCAAGCAACGGGTACGTCTGTGCGTAGCTTGGCACGCGTGCAAGCCTATGTTAATTTGATGGATCCCCAAAGTAAGGGGATTCATATGTCCCGCTTGTATTTAATGTTGGATAAAGCGAGCAATGATGTCGTTACACCGCAAAGTGTGAGCACTATGTTGCACGAGTTTGTTCAATCGCACACGGGGCTATCGAACGCGGCTTTTGTAGAATATCGGTTTGATTATTATGAACGACGTGGTTCTTTGTTGTCGGGTAATAGTGGTTGGAAAAACTATCCAAGTCTGATTCGTGGACAATTGCAAGAAGGCGTGTTGCGTTTGGAGCTTCAAGTTGAAGTACCTTATTCGTCTACTTGTCCTTGCTCTGCTGCCTTGGCACGTCAACTTATTCAAGAGCAGTTTAGTGATGATTTTAAAAATCGTGATATGCTGAGTCCACAAGAGGTTTATGCGTGGCTAGGTACGAGCCAAGGCGTATGTGCAACACCGCACAGTCAGCGCTCTTTTGCTAAGGTGCGCGTGACCTTAACGGATCGTGACGCATCGCATTTTGCGCTTTCTTTGCTCATTAACCGAATTGAAGATGCTTTGCAAACAGCGGTGCAAGCGGCAGTTAAGCGCGAAGATGAGCAAGAGTTTGCGCGCTTAAATGGTGCTAATTTAATGTTTTGTGAAGATGCTGCACGTCGCTTGCAAGCTGCGCTTGATGCTCAGTCTGATTACAGCGATTTTTGGTTGCGCGTTGACCATTTAGAAAGTTTACATCCGCATGATGCGGTGAGCATTGTTTCTAAAGGCGTTGCTGGCGGCTACCTAGCCTTGCCATCTTTAGGTGGGTGATGCGCTACGCAATGTTCGTCCTGGCAGCGGTGTTTGTCCTCCGTGCCTGGTACGAGGTCAATGCCGCCATCACTACCAGGGTGGCAGCGACTGATGCGTTTTATTGCTAGCCAACTCCCTTTTATTAACCCGTGTGTTTGCAGTGCTTCAATGCTATAGTGTGAACAGCTAGGATAAAAGCGGCATCTTGGCCCCAATAAAGGGCTAATGGCAAGTTGATAAATACGAATAATCATAATGAAAGGGCTGATCAACAGTCTTTTTAGCATGTCGTTTGTCTCATATTCTGCTATATTTCTCCTTATCCTATCATTTTGTGTAAAGAGTCGTACATGTCGAGTTTAATTATTACCAATGCAACCCTCGTAAACGAAGGAAAAGTTCAACAAGCCGATGTGTTAATTCGTCATGGACGCATCGAAAAAATTGCCCCGCATATCTCTGCCGAAGCAGAGTGTGTGGTTGATGCAAAAGGACGTTATTTATTACCTGGTATGATTGATGATCAAGTGCATTTTCGTGAGCCAGGCTTAACACATAAAGGTCGCATTGTTACCGAATCAAAAGCGGCCGTGATGGGCGGCATTACCAGTTTTATGGAAATGCCTAATACCAAGCCTCCAGCAGTCACGCGTGCGACACTAGAAGATAAATATACCATGGCTGCGGGCAATGCTTATGCAAATTATTCTTTCTACTTAGGTGCAACAAACGACAATCTTGATGAAGTGAAGGCTGTTGATCCTGCAACGGTGTGTGGCGTTAAAGTCTTTATGGGTGCATCAACAGGCAATATGTTGGTAGATGAAGCGAAAACCTTAGAAGGTATTTTTCGTGAGGCACCCATGTTGATTGCCACACATTGTGAAAATACCCCGATGATTTTAGCCAATGAAGCGCAAGCACGTGCGCAGTATGGTGACGCTGTGCCATTCAATTTGCACGGACAAATTCGCTCTCGCGAGGCTTGTTATGCGTCTTCTTCTTTAGCTGTTGGTTTGGCAAAGCAATTCGATGCGCCGCTACATGTATTACATATTACCACTAAAGAAGAATTGGCTTTATTTGCTGCTGGTGACTTAGCTAACAAGCGCATTACGGCTGAGGCTTGTGTACACCATCTTTGGTTTACTGATGCTGATTATGATCGATTGGGTGCGTTGATTAAATGTAATCCAGCGATTAAAACGCATGAAGATCGTGAAGCGCTGCGTGCTGCGGTACGTGATGGACGTATTGATGTTATTGCTACAGACCATGCGCCGCACACATGGGATGAAAAGCAACAAACTTATTTTAGCGCACCTTCTGGATTGCCTTTAGTTCAATATGCGTTACCAGCATTATTAGAGATGGTTCAACAAGGTGTGTTCACAATTGAGCAAGTGGTTGAAAAGACATCGCATGCCTTAGCACGTCGTTACGGCATCATTGATCGTGGTTTTATTCGTGAAGGCTATTGGGCAGATTTAGTGTTGGTTGATATGAATAAACCCCAAATCGATACACCAGACCGTTTAGCTTATTTGTGTGCTTGGTCTCCTTTTAATGGACATGAGTTTGGTGCTTCTATTTGTAGCACGTGGGTCAATGGCGAGTTAATGTATCGCGATGGCGAAACTGTCCATAAGCCTGCCGGACAACGCCTGTTGTTCCAAGCACAACGTCGTTAATTAAATAAAATTTTTTTGCATAGTAGGTACAAACCACGTCATGATTACAGAAATGATTCGAAGTGGGCACGTCATTCGTGCTGCTGAACTTTTGGCCCAAATAATGGGTGATGAAAAAGTGCCAGCGGATGCACGAATGGACAGTTATTTTCGTGCGCATAAAGAAATGGGTAAGCGTGACCGTGGCGTCGTTGCCGAATTGACTTATGGTGTTTTACGCCATTTGCGAATGATTGATGCCCGACTTGGTGCTATGCGTGAGGGTTGGCCCGGTTATCAGCGTCGTGTTGGTGCTTTGTTGATGATTCAACAAGGTGTTTCTATGCGTGGATTAGAAAAGTATATGGACGAAACGATGGCGAAAGAAGTCGCAGAATCGTTACGTGCCTGTCCTACAGCAAGTTTATCGCCTGCGGTACGTTATAGTGTCCCAGATAGCGTTTGGGACGCATGGGTAGCCCAATGGGGAGAAACGGAGGCGACGCGTTTAGCGCAATCGTTGTTGTCAGCGGCGCCAGTCGATATTCGTGTTAATACGCTAAAGGCAGATGTCGCTACCGTTTTGCAAACACTAACGACTGCCGCGTTCGACATCGCCCCAGTGGTGGGTGTACCCAATGCTTTAAGACAGCCAGGGCGGTCGCCTTTATTTCGGACAGACAGTTTTCAACGAGGTGAGTTTGAAATACAAGATGTCGGTAGTCAAGTTGTGGGCGCATTGTTGCCAGTAACCAGCGGTCAGAAAGTGGTTGACTTCTGCGCTGGTGCAGGTGGTAAAACCTTACAGCTGGCTGCCGCCATGGCTAATAAGGGCAGTCTGATTGCTTGTGATGTTTCTGAACATCGCCTAGATCGCATGCGACCTCGTTTAGCACGCGCTGGTGTCGATAATGTGCGTATTATGCCGTTAGCCAATGAGCAAGATGCAAAATTAAAAAAACTACGTGGTACGCAGGATGCTGTTTTGGTGGACGCACCTTGCTCTGGAAGTGGTACTTGGCGTCGTAGTCCAGATATGAAATGGCGCGATATGACATTAACTGCGTTGAATGCAACCCAGTTATCGGTGTTAACTTCGGCAGCGCGTTTAACAAAAGCGGGTGGCTACTTAGTTTATGCAACTTGTTCTTTGCTTGCGTGTGAAAATGAAGCAGTTGTGTCTGCTTTTTTAGCGAGCAATTCAGACTATGTGCGCTTGCCTGCACAGCCCGAGCTTCAGCGTAAAGGTATTGAACTGCCTACCTCGGCTTTTACTGAACAGGGTGCGCTACAACTGCGACCAGACCTCCATCAAATGGATGGTTTCTATGCGGTATTATTACAACGAAAGGCAATAGAATAGACCTGTTTGCTTAAAATAGGCCGTTGAGTACGCGCAATAAGCTTTCTTCTAGTAAATCGACGCATTCATCTTGATTCGCATTCACATCTTTTACAGAGGAAAGTGCTCGTGTTGTGTGCTCTTTCCATTTGGCGGGCGCGGTTTCACTATCAGGCTTAAGTGTATTAATTCTGTCCACACGCTCGGTAATGAGAATATCGGTAATCATATTAAAATAAGTATCACGGAAGAAAATGCTGGTGGCGCTTTCTGCCGCAGTACCGACGACTTGTCCAGCAGGACTAACTGCAACATTGGCGATGGCAACAGCAGCACCAAAGCCATTATTAACTGCCTCTCTTGTTAAAGCCTTACTGGTTTTACTAATCGACAGCAGGTTAATTTGTAATAAAAAGTTGGCATCTTCTGGCGAAGTTATTTTAAAGCCTTTTGCTTGAAAGCGTTCAGTAAGTTCTTTTTGCATGCCTTCTAAGTCAACAGGCTTGTCTGCTGTTGAGCTAAAGCGAATATATAAGCTTCGCTCCGCTGGCGCAGTGGGGCGTAAAAAAATGGATTGAGATAAGAGTGTTTCAACCTCAGTTTTGTTTTGTTTGCTGCTGTCCGAATCCACGGTATTGGGTTTCGTACCACCAAAGCACCCAGCCATGTTGAGCATGAAAAACACTAAAAGTAAGCGAGAAAAAAGCCAAGCGATGCGCATGATGAGTTATCGTATTCCTTGTTCTATATGGTACAAAGCAACTTCACCGAATAGGTTTGGACTAAACTCGGCACCTAAAGGGGCACCTAGTACACGTTGCGCTAATATAACAATATTTTTTTGTTGGCAAAATGCCTCAAAATCAGAAAAAGTACACAGATGTGTGTTTGGTGTGTCGTACCATTGGTATGGGAGCGCGACGGATACAGGCATTTTCCCCGATAATAGTAGCTGTAGTCTATTGCGCCAGTAACCAAAGTTGGGGAAGGTGACAATAGCGCGTTTGCCAATACGTAGCATGCTATCAATAAGGTGATCTGGGCGTTGCATAGATTGTAACGTTTGTGTTGTTAGCACAACATCAAAGGCATTCTCGCCAAACATTTCGATTAAATTGGCGGTATTCAGATCCGCCTGAATGACATCTACACCATTGGAAATGCTGCTTACGATCGACAAAGGATCCATTTCCAAACCAACACCTTTAACTTGTTTGTGTTTCATTAAATAGGCGAGTAATTCCGCGTTGCCACACCCTAAGTCGAGCACTCTAGCACCCTGAGGAATCCAATCGAGCAATAAATCAAACTCGGCTTTTAGACTCATGAACGAACCTCCTCGGCAACGCGTTTCATATAGGCCGAAAAAACCTGTTCATAATAGTTGTTGGGTAACAAAAAAGCGTCGTGTCCGTGACTTGAGGCAACTTCCGCATAAACAACGCGCTTACCTGCTTGTGTCAATGCACGAACAATTTCTAGTGAGCGTTCTGGCGAAAAGCGCCAATCGGTTGTAAAGGAGATCACTAGCGATGCTGCTTTGATATGACTAAATGTGCTAACTAGATCGTCGCCATGTTCACTAGCAGGGTCAAAGTAGTCTAAGGCTTTTGTCATTAATAGATATGAGTTCGCATCAAAATTACTTTTTGTAGCAAACTTTTCGCCCTGATAACGCAAGTAACTTTCTACTTGAAATTCAACATCATAGCTATATTTTAAGCTGCCCGTGCGTAGTTCGCGTCCAAATTTTTCGCCCATTAAATCGTCAGATAAATAAGTCAAATGTCCGAGCATACGTGCCAACATTAAGCCTTGCTTAGGGAGCGTGTTATGTTTTAAGAAGCGTCCACCATGAAAATCAGGATCCGTCATAATTGCTTGGCGTGCTACTTCATTAAAAGCAATATTTTGTGCAGATAGTTTGGGCGAAGAAGCAATAATCACGGCATGACGTAAACGATCGGGGAAATCGATCGCCCATTGTTGCACTTGCATGCCGCCTAGGCTTCCGCCCACAACTGCTGCCCATTGTTTGATGCCTAAAAAATCAGCGAGTTGCGCTTGTGTATTGACCCAATCGCGACAGGTTACCATTGGAAAGTCTGGACCGTAGGCTTCCCCTGTAGCAGGGTTGATACTTGCAGGGCCTGTTGATCCGCGACAAGAGCCAATATTATTCACACCAACTACAAAGAACTGCTCTGTATCAATTGCTTTACCTGGGCCAATATAATGATCCCACCACCCTGGTGTTTTATCATTGGGGTGATGATAGCCAGCTGCATGATGATCACCGCTTAATGCATGACAAATTAAAATGGCGTTGCTTGCGTCACGGTTAAGGGTGCCATAAGTTTCATAAACCAATTGATAGTTTGCTAGTGTTGCACCACACGCAAGCGTCAGTGGCGTATCAATACTAAGCGTTTGTGGCGTAACAATACCAACAGAGTTTGCAAGTTTGTGTTCGTTTTGTGAGGATGCAGTAGTCATCAACATTAGTACTCAGTTAGCATCAAAATATATGCGAGATTGTAGCATGACGCTCTAAAATAAGAATTGAAAATACATCATAAGCCCCTGCTTAACACCTAGACTAATTGTGACCCTAAAGCAACAAGCCAACCAACGACTAAAATTTCAGTCATTTTTAATGCAAATAGCGCAACGAGTGGTGATAAGTCGATTCCACCTAAATGCGGTAATAACCGGCGAATTGGGGTTAAAATAGGTTGGTTAATATCGCTGATAAAACTAAGATTGGGATCATATTGAACGGGGCGGATAAAGCTTAAAATTGCTTCAGCGATGATGGTTAAAAACCATAAATTTAAAAAAGCGCGCAAAATATCCGAAAAAGTTAAGACCAATAAACCAGGAACAGCATAATTTTTATCTAGTAATAAAGCCATTAAACCGTAGTAACAAGCCTGTAGCACGAATGCCCATAATAGCGCAGCGAAATCATAGCGTGGATGATAAGGCACCCAGCGCGCTATGGGTGTGCATAACGGATTGGTAATACGGGCAACAGCGTACACAAAACTACTGCGAGTATTAGCATGCGCAAAGCGTAACGCAAAACGCATAATAAAAAAGAAAACAATAATATCGGTAATAAATTGTAAAGCGAAAAAGCCAGCTTGTGTTGTTGGGGTCATGCTTGTGTTCCTAATTCAGTTGCGAGTGTTTCTGCTCGCGTTCTTGCCGCTTGCATGGCAGCAGAAACGACTTTTTCGAAGTGGTGTTGCTGAAAAGTTAATATTGCTGCTTCTGTGGTGCCATTTGGTGATGTGACTTGTGCACGCAGCGTTGCGGGTGTGTCTTGACTTTCAATTGCCATTTTTGCTGCACCAAGTGCAGTTTGTACCGTAAGCAGCGTTGCGGTTTTTTTATCTAACCCTAGCGATTCTCCAGCGTTGATCATCGCTTCCATCATTAAAAAATAATAAGCTGGACCAGAGCCAGAAAGGGCGGTCACGCTATCGATTTGTGCTTCCTCTGCTACCCAAACACAAATGCCACAAGCGCGCATAAGCGATTCTGCTTGATTTTTTTGTTCATGTGAAACGAGCGCATTGGCATAAAGCCCCGTAGCGCCAGATTGTACAAATGCTGGCGTATTGGGCATGGTGCGGACAATGGCTACCTCTCCGCCTAGCCAGCGAGATAAGTCATTGCAGCGAATGCCAGCGGCAACAGAAATCACTAAAGGATGATATTGCTTTATGAGTGGTGCAATGCTGTTAGCGACGTTCGCCATAACCTGTGGTTTAACAGCTAATACAAGAATGTCACAATTTTTCAAAGCAACATCTGCTTCTGCATAAGTAGCGACGCCCATGTTGGCCAGCAAATGTCGTTGCGCTTCGTTTGGATCAACGACATTAATATTGTTTTTGTTCATTCCATTGGCAATTAGGCCACCGATTAAGCTACGTGCCATGTTGCCGCCGCCAATAAAAGTTACTTTTTGTCCGAGCATGATGATTTCCTTGTTATGTCACTGGCGTAATGCGCCGTCCAAAAATATCCGTTCCAACGCGTACTATTGTAGCACCTTCCGCAATAGCTGCATCTAGATCAGACGACATTCCCATAGAGAGTTCGGGGAGGTTTAGGTTTAACTTTTCGGCAAGTTGATTTCGTAGCAATCGCACTTTTTCAAAGGCAGCACGTTGCGTCGCCATATCACTTGATATTGCTGGAATAGCCATTAACCCTTGCAGGCTTAACCGTTCCTGCGCCATCACCGCTTGTGCGAGTTGGCACAAAGACTCAAAGTCAGTTGTTCCTGCCTTGCTTGTTTCATAGTCAATATTAACTTGTAACAGTACCGCTAAAGGCGGCAAGGTTTGTGGCCTATAGCGCGCTAACGGCGCCACCAGTTTTAAACGATCTAAACTGTGTATCGTGCTCGCAGTTTCGGCAACCCATTGGCATTTGTTGGATTGTAGTGGGCCAATGAAGTGCCAGTCTATGTTCAGTGCCGCGAGTTTTTGTGCTTTTTCTGTCATCTCTTGAACGTAGTTTTCACCAAAACTTTTTTGTCCAGCGTCGGCAAGCGTGCGAATCGCTTCGGCAGAGTGAAATTTACTCACTGCAATGAGTTTTATGCTGTTCGGGTCTCGTTGGTGGCGAATTGCGGATTGGTATATTTTTTCTTGTATATGTTGCCATCGTTCAATGAGTTGTGCATCAGCCATGGTGTCTTCCTTGTTATATCAGACGTCACGAATAGTAACTAATGGCTAAATTTTAACTGAAACCTTTCCCAATACTTGGTGCGATTGTGCCAAATATTAAAATAATAGAACTTTCGTTCTATTTTTGTTGACAATAGAACAAACGTTCTGCAATAATGAGAACAAACGTTCTAAAGGAAAGGCAGTTATCTGCAACGACAATGAAAAAAGATTTGAAATACTTAAGCAAATTGCAGGACTACTATCGTGATCATCGCGCTTTACCTTCCTATGCGACGATGGCGGATGTGTTGGGCTTGGCGTCTAAATCAGCAGTGCATGCTTTGGTAAAGCGTCTAGTCGATGCTGGTTTTTTATCTATCACGCCAGACAGACGCGTAGCGCCCGATGAGAAGTTTTTTGAGCGCACGATGACGCAATCGGTTGTTCGCGCTGGTGTGCCAGGCATTGCTGATAGTGATTTGCAAGATGGTATTGCTGTTGATCGTTACCTAATTAATAACGCAGCAACAACGATCTTGGTTAGGGTAAAAGGCGATTCCATGGTAGATGCGGCAATTTTAGAAGGTGATGTCGTGGTTATCGATACGGCTTTGCCCTATAAGCAAGGCGATATTGTTATTGCCGAAATTGAAGGTGAGGTGACCCTTAAAACGCTAATTAAAGAAGGATCGGATTGGGCGTTGCGGCCAGAAAACGCGAATTATGAAGTGATTCGTCCAGAAGGCGAGTGGCGTATTGTTGGCGTCTTGGTTGGGTTGATGCGAAAGTATCGCTAATTGTTATAAATGATGATGCGTAAAGGATTAAATATGCGTGTTCAATTGAAATGGTCTCAGAGTCGTCAAATGTGGGTTGGGCAAACGGTTGCACGGCCTAAAGCAAGTAAACTATTGGCAGGTATTATGCGCTGGCTACAACCAGAACAAACGAATACACGTCGTGTACTAACAAGTCGCGTTTGGCATTCTACGCGCCATCTATAATTCATCCCCCTCTTGTCAAGGGTATTTGTTTTCAATGCCCTTGAATTTTTTATTATCAATCGCCATATATCCTCCAGTTTAATCAAGATTTTGGGGGCATGTTTATGCAGTTTGATAAGTTTACTACTACGTTTCAGCAGGCATTACAAAGTGCGCATTCGTTAGCAGTTGAACGTCAGCATCAGTTCATTGAGCCATCACACATTTTATTTGTATTGTCAGAGCCAGGAAATGGCGCATTGACGCCTTTGTTGCAGCTTGCTGGTGTGGATGTTGCTAAATTACGTAGTTTGTTAACTGATGCGTTAAATCGTATGCCACAAGTGGAAGGCAGCCAAGATGTGCATTTATCTCAAGCGGTAGGGCGTATTTTGACACAGATGGAAAAGCTAGCGACACAGCATGGTGATGTTTATGTTGCGAGTGAACTGTTCATCGAAGCCTTGTTAGTTAATAAAGATGTTTTAGTCGATAGTTTAAAACAAGCGGGACTTACTGAGGCTGCATTTAAACAAGCCTTGCAAACAATTCGAGGGGGAGAAACAGTGAAAGAACAAAATAGTGAAGAAAATCGTCAGGCGTTGGAAAAGTACACGCTAGATTTGACAGCCAGAGCAGAAGCAGGGAAATTGGATCCTGTTATTGGTAGAGACAATGAAATTCGACGCGCCATTCAGGTGTTGCAACGTCGTACCAAAAATAACCCAGTTCTTATTGGTGAGCCTGGTGTGGGTAAGACAGCGATTGTCGAGGGTTTGGCGCAGCGTATCGTTAATGGAGAGGTGCCGGAAGGGCTTCGCAATAAACGTGTATTGTCTTTAGATTTGGGTGCTCTGTTAGCTGGCGCGAAGTTTCGTGGCGATTTTGAAGAACGCTTAAAGTCGGTGTTGAAAGAGGTCGGCAAGGCCGAAGGGCAAATTATCCTGTTTATTGATGAAATTCATACCATGGTCGGTGCGGGCAAGGCCGATGGTGCCATGGATGCAGGAAACATGCTTAAGCCTGCTTTGGCGCGTGGCGAGTTACATTGTATTGGTGCTACAACCTTGGATGAATATCGGCAATATATTGAAAAAGATGCTGCTTTGGAGCGTCGTTTTCAAAAGGTGCTGGTAGATGAGCCAAGCGTTGAAGATACCATTGCGATTTTACGTGGATTAAAAGAAAAATACGAAGTTCACCATGGTGTGCAAATTACCGATCCTGCCATTGTTGCAGCAGCAACTTTGTCACATCGCTATATTAGCGATCGTCAATTGCCAGACAAAGCGATTGATTTAATTGATGAGGCGGCAAGTCGTATTCGCATGGAAATTGACTCTAAACCTGAGTCTATGGATAAATTAGAGCGCCGCTTAATTCAATTAAAAATTGAGCGTGAGGCCATGCAAAAAGAAAAAGACGAAGCATCTAAGAAACGCTTAGAGGTGCTTAACTTAGAAATTGATAAGCTTGAAAAAGAATATGCTGATTTGGAAGCAATTTGGAAGCAAGAAAAAGCAAGTTTAGCTGGTGCGCAACAGATCAAAGAGCAGCTTGATCAGGCAAGAATTGATTTAGAGGCAGCACGTCGAGCTGGTGATCTCGCCAAAATGTCAGAGCTTCAATATGGAAAGATTCCAGAATTAGAGGCCAAACTTAAGGTCGCTGAAGCCACTGAAGAGCAAGGTGTACAGCATCAGTTATTGCGTAACCGTGTAACCGATGAAGAAATCTCTGAAGTTGTTTCGCGCTGGACGGGCATTCCTGTGGCGCGCATGATGGAAGGAGAACGGGAAAAACTCTTGCGCATGGAAGAAACATTGCGCGCATCGGTTGTTGGTCAAGAGGAAGCTGTTGCAGCGGTAGCAAATGCGATTCGTCGCGCGCGCGCTGGACTGTCTGATCCGAACAAACCAAGCGGTTCTTTCTTGTTTTTAGGGCCGACTGGTGTCGGTAAAACCGAGCTTACTAAAGCGTTAGCAACCTTCTTGTTTGATACCGATGAAGCAATGGTTCGCATTGACATGTCAGAGTTTATGGAAAAGCATTCTGTGGCACGTTTAATTGGTGCGCCCCCTGGCTATGTTGGTTATGAAGAAGGTGGTTATTTAACAGAGGCAGTTCGTCGTAAACCTTATTCTGTGATATTAATGGATGAAGTGGAGAAGGCGCATCCAGACGTTTTCAATATTTTATTGCAGGTGTTGGACGATGGTCGTTTAACTGACGGGCAGGGGCGTACTGTCGATTTTCGTAATACGGTTATTGTTATGACCTCAAACCTAGGATCCAGTGTGATTCGTGAGTTAGCGGGTAAGGCAGATTATGCAACAATGAAAGCAGGTGTTATGGAGGTGGTCAGCGGTCATTTCCGTCCCGAGTTTATTAACCGTATTGATGAAACGATTGTCTTCCACCCATTAGACAAAACAAATATTCGTCATATCGTCGCTATTCAGTTGCAACGCTTGCGTGAACGTTTGCAAGCACGCGATTTGAATTTGGTGATGAGTGATGCTGCAATGGATTTTCTTGGAGAGGTGGGTTTTGATCCTATCTATGGTGCAAGACCATTAAAGCGCGCTATTGCACAATATTTGGAAAACACTTTGGCGACACGTATTTTGCAAGGACAATATTTGCCAGGAGCGGATATACGTGTTGATGTTAAGGATGATGCGCTCGTTTTTGCATAGAGCGCATAAAGTGCTTGACCTTTTTTTGTTTAGCGCTTATCATTGAAAAAATTGGTGGGGTATCCAAGTGGCTAAAGGGGACTGATTGTAAATCAGCTGGCATCGCCTTCGTAGGTTCGAATCCTACCCCCACCACCAAGATTGTTCAGGTTTGCGGCCATCGTATAATGGTAATACCCTAGCCTTCCAAGCTAGAGCCGTGAGTTCGATTCTCACTGGCCGCTCCAATTAAGCTTTTTTAGCTCAGTCGGTAGAGCGCATCCATGGTAAGGATGAGGTCGCAGGTTCGATTCCTGCAAAAAGCACCAAAACCAAAAAAGGTTGGCTTTAACAAGTCAGCCTTTTTTGCTATTATGGCATTTTTGTTATATTTGATAACGGTGAGGTATATCTCCATGGCTAAGGAAAAGTTTGAACGTAAGAAGCCGCACGTAAACGTAGGCACGATTGGACACGTAGACCACGGTAAAACGACATTGACAGCGGCATTAACGATTGTGTCAGCGCGTCAATTTGGTGGTGAAGCGAAAGGTTACGACCAGATCGACAACGCACCAGAAGAAAAAGCACGTGGTATTACAATTAACACCTCACACGTTGAATATGAATCAACAACACGTCACTACGCGCACGTAGACTGTCCAGGTCACGCTGACTATGTAAAAAATATGATTACTGGTGCCGCACAGATGGACGGCGCGATTCTTGTTTGTTCAGCAGCAGACGGTCCTATGCCACAAACACGTGAACACATTCTATTGTCACGTCAAGTAGGCGTACCATACATTGTTGTATTCCTAAACAAAGCTGACATGGTAGATGACGCAGAATTGTTAGAACTAGTAGAAATGGAAATCCGTGAACTACTATCATCTTACGACTTCCCAGGTGACGACACACCAATCATCACAGGCTCAGCACTAAAAGCAGTTGAAGGCGACCAATCAGAAATTGGCGAACCAGCAGTCCTAAAACTATTGCAAGCGCTAGACGACTACATCCCATTGCCAGAACGCGCAGTAGACAAACCATTCCTAATGCCAATTGAAGACGTATTCTCAATTCAAGGTCGTGGTACAGTCGTAACTGGTCGTATCGAAACTGGCGTAATCAAAGTTGGTGAAACCGTCGAAATTTTGGGTATTAAAGATACACAAACAACGACAGTAACTGGCGTAGAAATGTTCCGTAAATTACTAGACCAAGGTGAAGCAGGCGACAACGCAGGTATCCTATTACGTGGTACTAAGCGTGAAGACGTACAACGTGGCCAAGTACTAGCTAAGCCAGGTACAGTAAAAGCACACACCAAATTTGAATGTGAAGTGTACATTCTCTCTAAAGAAGAAGGTGGTCGTCATACCCCATTCTTCAATAACTACCGTCCACAGTTCTACTTCCGTACAACAGACGTAACTGGTGCATGTGTGCTACCAGACGGCGTAGAAATGGTAATGCCAGGCGACAACGTGAAAATGTCGGTTGAATTAATTCAACCAATCGCGATGTCAGAAGGCCTACGCTTCGCAATTCGTGAAGGTGGTCGTACAGTAGGCGCTGGTGTTGTTGCTAAAGTATTAGCTTAATAACCCTAAGTGTTTTAAAAGCACTTGAAAAAATAAAAACAGCTAGGTATAATACCTAGCTGTTTTGCTTTAAATAGCAAAGATTCCAGGGGATTAGTTTAATGGTAGAACGAAGGATTCCAAATCCTTTGGTGAGAGTTCGATTCTTTCATCCCCTGCCAAATTCACATTTCATTTCAAGCTAAGTATGAAACATATAAACAGTACGACTAGTTCCGTTGATAAATTGCGTTATCTTCTTTCAATCAGCTTACTCATTGCTGCGTTGGTGATTTATTACGTCTTTACTGATTATCCTGTTGTTGTGCGGGTGTTGGTATTGTTGGTAGGTGTTGCTATCGCTACTGCTGTTGTGTGGTCGACTGCTTTTGGACAGGATTCACGTAAGCATTTGCGTGATACGCAGCGCGAAGTTCGTCAAGTGGTTTGGCCGACAAAAGAACAGGCCATTCGTATGACGTTGATTGTTTTTGCTGCCGTATTTTTCGTTGGGCTTTTTTTGTGGTTTGTTGATATGTTTTTCTTGTGGGGTGTTCAATGGCTCACAGGGCGTGGAGAGTAAGTGATGAGATGGTATGTTGTTCACGCCTATTCTGGCTATGAAAATTATGTCAAAAAAACACTGCAAGAATATGTAGATCGTGCAGGTGTTCAGGATAAGTTTGGCGATATATTAGTGCCGGCAGAAGAAGTGGTAGAAATTCGCGAAGGTAAAAAACGCAAAAGCGAGCGCAAATTTTTTCCTGGTTATGTGTTGGTTCAAATGGAAATGGATGACGCTGCTTGGCATTTAGTGCGCAGTGTGCCGCGCGTGATGGGTTTTATTGGCGGCACGGCTGATAAGCCAGCGCCTATTACTGATCGCGAGGCAAATCAGATTCTTCAACGTATGGAAGAAGGCGCTGAGCGTCCACGTCCTAAGGTTTTGTTCGAGCCTGGTGAGGTTGTTCGTGTTACGAATGGTCCATTTGCTGACTTTGAAGCGGTTGTTGAAGAAGTCGATTATGAAAAGAACAAGCTAAGAGTTTCGGTGTTGATTTTTGGCCGTTCGACACCTGTCGAATTGGAATTTACCCAAGTCGAAAAGACGGCCTGATTTAATAGACTCGTGAGAGTCACGGGAAGTTTGATGTGAGTCAAACGCTATACCCATAATATGGAGCTAAAAAATGGCAAAGAAAATCGCAGGCTATATTAAGCTGCAAGTACCAGCTGGTAAAGCAAACCCATCACCACCCATTGGTCCAGCGTTGGGTCAAAAAGGTGTGAATATTATGGGATTCTGTAAAGAATTCAATGCGGCAACACAAAGTATGGAACCAGGCTTACCATTGCCAGTTGTGATTACTGTGTATGCTGACAAAAGCTTCAGTTTTATTCTTAAAACCCCGCCAGCATCATATTTGTTGAAAAAAGCAGCAGGTATTACAAGTGGCTCGGCAATTCCTAACCGCAATAAAGTAGGTAAGGTAACTGATGCACAAGTAGAACAAATTGCAACAACGAAGATGCCAGATTTGAATGCAAACGATATCGATGCTGCTAAGCGCTCAATTATGGGTACTGCGCGTAGCATGGGTTTAACGGTAGAGGGTTGATAGATGGCTAAGTTAACTAAACGTCAGAAGGCGATGCGTGCAGCAGTTTCTTCAACAAAAACTTATGCAATTGATGAAGCAGTCGCAATTTTAAAATCATTTGCATCTACCAAATTTTCTGAATCAATGGATGTTGCGGTGAATCTTGGTATTGACCCACGTAAATCTGATCAAGTTGTTCGTGGTGCGACAGTGCTACCAAACGGTACAGGTAAAACAGTACGTGTTGCTGTGTTTACACAGGGCGCTAATGCTGAGAAGGCAAAAGAAGCTGGTGCTGAGTTTGTTGGTATGGATGATTTAGCAGAACAAGTTAAAGCCGGTATGATGGACTTTGACGTTGTTATTGCTAGCCCAGACGCAATGCGCGTTGTTGGTGCTTTAGGTACAGTGTTAGGCCCACGTGGTTTGATGCCTAACCCCAAAGTGGGTACAGTAACACCAGATGTTGCTACAGCAGTTAAGAATGCTAAAGCAGGTCAAGTACGTTTCCGTGCAGACAAAGGTGGCGTGGTACACAGCACAATTGGCAAGTTGGCATTCGAACCAGCAGCATTAAAAGAAAACTTAGTTGCATTACTGTCTGATTTGCAAAAAGCAAAACCTGCCGCTGCAAAAGGCGTGTATATGAAAAAAGTTACCATATCATCAACCCAGGGTCCTGGGGTAACTGTTGATATGAACAGTGTGAGCTTAAACGCTTAATTGCGTTTGAGTACACGAGATGGCTGTCCTTGCATGCAAGGCTGCTCATCTCAGACCGCAGGCGCTAAATTTTTAGCTTAATGTCCTGCGCAGAAGGGAAGCCACCATCATGAGATGGTTCACTCGTTAGGAGAAATCAATGGCACTTAGACTTGAAGACAAAAAACAGGTCGTCGAGGAAGTGTCTGCGTTGGCGAAATCGGCATTGGCTGTCGTTGCTGCGGAATACCGTGGTTTAACAGCTGCGCAGATGGATAGCTTACGTGGCGAAGCGCGTAAAGCAAATGTGACTGTTCGTGTTGTTAAAAACACACTGGCACGTCGTGCTTTTGCGGGTTCTTCACATGAGCCGATGGCAGATACATTAACGGGACCAATGATTCTGTTGTTTTCAACAGAAGATCATGGTTCTGCGGCAAAAGTAGCTCAAGACTTTGCTAAGAAAAATGACAAGCTCGTTGCACGTTCTTTGTCGATTGGTTCTGGCGTCTTGGGTGCTGATCGCCTTGCTGCAATTGCGGCATTGCCGAACCGCGATCAAGCAATTGCGATGCTAATGAGCGTTATGAAAGCACCAGTGGGCAAGCTTGCTCGCACGTTGGCTGCTGTTCGCGACGCGAAACAAGCCGCATAATTCCCAATTTTCGTTACTCGAACCCTGTTTTTAGGAGATAAATCATGGCTGTTACTAAAGAAGACATCTTAAATGCTGTTGCAAACATGTCTGTTATGGAAATCGTTGAATTAATTTCTGCGATGGAAGAAAAATTTGGCGTAACTGCTGCTGTTGCTGTTGCTGCTGGCCCAGCTGCTGGCCCAGCAGAAGCTGCTGAAGAAAAGACTGAATTTGACGTTGTATTGTTAGATGCAGGCGCAAATAAAGTTGCAGCAATTAAAGTTGTTCGTGGATTAACTGGCTTAGGCTTAAAAGAAGCAAAAGACGCAGTTGAAGGTGCTCCAACAGTTGTTAAAGCTGGTGTGTCTAAAGACGACGCTGAAAAAGCTAAGAAAGAGTTGGAAGAAGCAGGCGCTAAAGCCGAAATTAAATAATTTCGGCTTGCCGCTTCAGGCAACACAGGCAATGGCTGGGGGTTTGTTCTTCCGGCCTTTGTCTTTTGGTATTTAATACCCCCCCAGGGAAGGGTGATGTCCCCCAGAATTTCTACATTGTTTTAACCCATGAGGTTATCGATGACTTACTCTTTCACAGAGAAAAAGCGAATCCGTAAAGATTTCGCAAAACGCGCTTCGGTGCTACCAGTTCCTTATCTGCTTAGTTTGCAGAAGGAGTCCTTTTTAGATTTCTTGCAATTAGACATTGCAGCAGATAAACGTAAAAACGTTGGTTTGCATGCATCTATGCGCTCGATATTTCCAATTCGCGCAGTCTCCGGCGTCGCTGAATTAGATTATGTTTCATACCGTGTCGGCTTGCCTGAATTCGATGTTAAAGAATGCAAGCAACGCGGTGCGACCTATTCTGCGCCATTGCGAGCCAAGTTGCGTCTTGTTATTTTTGACAAAGAGTCGCCAGAAAATAATCGTCAAATTAAAGCGGTGAAAGAGCAAGAAGTCTACTTGGGCGATGTGCCATTAATGACCGAAAACGGTACCTTTATTATTAATGGTACGGAGCGCGTTATTGTGAGCCAGTTGCACCGCTCTCCCGGTGTCATTTTTGATAGTGATAAGGGTAAGACGCATTCATCTGGTAAGGTGTTGTTTAATGCGCGTATTATTCCTTACCGTGGTTCATGGTTAGATTTCGAATTCGATCATCATGATATTTTGTTTGTACGTATTGACCGTCGTCGTAAGCTGCCAGTAACAGTATTGCTGCGCGCGATGGGTTATGACAATGCGGGCATTTTGTCGCATTTTTTCGAGCAAACGAAAGTAAGTTATCGTTCAGGTAAGTTTGAGCTTGCAGTTGTTGAGTCTCAATTGAAGGGCGAAACAGCTAGCTTTGATATTATGCATGGTGATAAAGTCCTTGTTGAGGCAGGTAAGAAAATTACCGCCAAAACAATGCGTGATTTAAAAGCGGCGGGACTGGAAACGATTACAGTGCCTGAGGACTTTTTGCTTGGTAAGGCATTAATGGCGGATCTGGTCGATCCAGATACGGGTGAAGTGATTGCCATGGCAAATGACGTCATTAATGCTGAACGTTTAGAGAAAATTAAGTTAATGTCATCTGTTGACTTGGCTTTGATTTACACGAACGAATTAGATCATGGCGCCTTTATTTCAGAGACATTGCGTTTAGATAGTACGAAGACAGCTTTGGATGCATGGGTTGAAATTTACCGTATGATGCGCCCAGGTGAGCCGCCTACAGCAGATTCTTCGGAAAAACTGTTTAACAGTCTATTTTTCTCGCAAGAACGTTATGATTTGTCCGATGTTGGTCGGATGAAGTTGAATCGTCGTTTACACCGTGAAAATAACGATGGCGATCTGGTATTGTCAAATCAAGATATTATTGATGTTATTAAAGAGCTCATTACGATTCGTAATGGTAAAAGCGTTGTTGATGACATTGATACTTTGGCTAACCGTCGTGTTCGCGCTGTTGGTGAAATGGCTGAGAATGCGTTCCGCGTTGGATTGGTTCGTGTTGAACGTGCGGTGCGTGAGCGTCTAAATTTGGCAGAATCAGAAGGTTTAATGCCTCAAGATTTAATTAATGCTAAACCGATTTCGGCGGCAATTAAAGAGTTTTTCGGCTCAAGCCAATTGTCTCAGTTTATGGACCAAGTCAATCCATTATCTGAAATTACGCACAAGCGCCGTGTATCAGCACTAGGCCCAGGTGGTTTAACGCGCGAGCGCGCTGGTTTTGAAGTACGTGACGTACACCCGACACATTATGGTCGTGTTTGTCCAATTGAAACACCTGAAGGTCCGAACATTGGTTTGATCAACTCGCTAGCAGTTTATGCACGCACGAATGAGTATGGCTTTATTGAAACGCCTTATCGTCGTGTTGTTGACGGTAAGGTAACGGATATTGTGGATTATGTTTCTGCAATTGATGAAGCAGATTACGTCATTGCCCAGGCAAATGCAAAAACGAATAGTGAAGGTAAATTATCAGACGATTTCGTGCCAGCACGCTTTCAGAATGAGTTTACGTTAAAGCAAGCAAGTGAAGTCCAGTATATGGATATTTCACCTAAGCAGATCGTTTCTGTTGCGGCATCATTGATTCCTTTCCTTGAGCATGACGATGCGAACCGTGCTTTGATGGGTTCAAACATGCAACGTCAGGCTGTACCAACTTTGCGTGCTCAAAAGCCGCTAGTAGGTACGGGTATGGAGCGCACAGTGGCTATTGACTCTGGTGTTGCTGTGATTGCAAAACGTGGTGGTGTTGTTGTTTCTTCTGATGCGGGCCGTGTTGTTGTTCGTGTTAACGAAAATGAAATCACTGTAGGTGAAACTGGCGTTGATATTTACAACCTAACAAAATACATGCGATCAAACCAAAATACCTGTATTAATCAGCGTGTTATTGTTAAAACAGGTGATGTAATTGGTGCTGGAGATGTATTGGCGGATGGTCCATCAACCGATTTAGGTGAATTGGCACTTGGTCAAAACATGCGCGTGGCGTTTATGCCATGGAACGGTTACAACTATGAAGACTCGATTCTGATTTCAGAACGCGTTGTTCAAGAGGACCGTTATACCACGATTCATATTGAAGAGTTGTCTTGCTTGGCGCGAGATACTAAGCTTGGTCCAGAAGAAATTTCGGCAGATATCCCTAATGTGGGTGAGTCTGCATTAAGTCTTCTTGATGATTGTGGCATGGTGTACGTAGGTGCGAATGTTAAGCCAGGAGACATCTTGGTTGGTAAAGTGACGCCAAAAGGTGAAACGCAACTAACACCAGAAGAAAAATTGTTACGTGCCATTTTTGGTGAAAAAGCTTCTGACGTGAAAGATACTTCGTTGCGCGTTCCTTCTGGAATTGAAGGTACGGTCATTGACGTTCAAGTATTTATTCGTGATGGCGCTGAAAAAGACCGTCGTACGCGTGATATTGAAGAAGCTGAACTTAAAGTTGTTCGCCAAGATTTGCAAGATCAGAAAAAGATTTTGTCGCAAGACGTTTATCGTCGTGCGCAAAGCTTACTGACAGGTCAGGTTTGTAAAACAAGCCCTGCAAAATCGTTGGTAAAACAAATTCTGAATGCCGAAAACTTGGCAGAAGTTGAGCCAGCAAAATGGTTAGAAATTACGGTTGCTGACGAAGCAGTCAATCTTCAGCTAGAACAGTTAACAGCGCAATTGAAAGCAAAACATCAAGAGTTGGATGATTTGTTTGATGCAAAACGCAAAAAGTTAACGCAAGGCGATGATTTGGCTGCTGGCGTAATTAAAATGGTTAAGGTTTACGTTGCTGTTAAGCGCCGTATTCAGCCTGGTGATAAGATGGCTGGTCGTCACGGTAACAAGGGTGTCATCTCTCGTATCTGTCCGATTGAAGACATGCCATTCGATGAAACAGGTATGCCAGTTGATATTTGTCTCAATCCGCTAGGTGTTCCTTCGCGTATGAACGTTGGTCAAATTTTAGAAACGCATCTTGGTTTGGCAGCATGGGGATTAGGTCGTAAACTTGATAAGATGATTCGTGAACAGCGCAACAAAGCAGAGTTGATTAATTTCTTAGACGATGTTTATAACAAGTCAGAAGGTCAACCCGTTGATTTCAATAGCTTGTCGGATGAGCAGTTTACTGAATTAACGAACAACTTGCGTGATGGTATCCCTTTAGCATCACCTGTGTTTGACGGTGTTTCAGAGTCAGAAATCAAGCGTATGTTAGCCTTGGCAGAATTGCCTAGCTCAGGACAGATGCGATTGTTTGATGGTCGTACTGGCGAGCCATTTGACCGTAAAGTTACTGTTGGTTATATGTATGTATTGAAGCTTAACCACTTGGTTGACGATAAGATGCATGCACGTTCTACTGGACCTTATAGTTTAGTTACGCAACAGCCGTTGGGTGGTAAGGCGCAGTTCGGTGGTCAGCGTTTCGGGGAAATGGAGGTTTGGGCACTGGAAGCTTATGGTGCGGCCTTCACATTGCAAGAAATGTTGACCGTTAAGTCCGATGACTTAGCCGGTCGTACGCAAATGTACAAAAATGTGGTTGATGGTGATGAATACATGAATCCTGGTATGCCAGAATCATTTAGTGTATTGATGAAAGAAGTCCGTGCCTTAGGTATTGACATTGAACTGGAGCAAGACGAATGAAAGACATTCTAAACCTAATTAAACGCCAGAACATTGTCAGCGAGTTTGATGCCATCCGTGTTGGTTTGGCATCACCTGAGCGTATTCGTTCGTGGTCTTATGGTGAAGTTAAAAAACCAGAAACCATTAACTATCGCACGTTTAAGCCAGAACGTGATGGTTTATTTTGTGCCAAAATCTTTGGACCAATTAAAGATTATGAGTGCTTATGCGGCAAATACAAACGCATGAAGCATCGTGGCGTGATTTGTGAGAAGTGTGGTGTAGAAGTCACACAAACTAAAGTGCGTCGTGAGCGTATGGGTCATATTGATCTTGCTGCACCAGTAACGCATATTTGGTTCTTAAAATCATTACCGAGCCGTTTGGGTTTGATTTTAGATAAGCCATTGAAAGAATTAGAATCTGTGTTGTACTACGAATCTTATATCGTTGTGCATCCAGGTATGACGCCGCTCGAAAAGGGTCAACTACTTAGCGTAGAAGAATACGAAGAAGCTTATGAGCAGTATCGTGATGAGTTTGACGCTAAAATGGGTGCTGAAGCAGTTAAAGGCCTACTTGATGGTATGGACTTATTGGCCGAAGCAACGCGTTTGCGTGAAGAGCTTGACACAACAAGTTCAGAAACAAAATCTAAGAAAATTTCTAAGCGCCTACGTTTGATTGAGTCTTTTATTGAATCTGGAAACAAACCAGGTTGGATGGTGTTGGAAGTCTTGCCCGTTCTACCGCCAGAGCTACGTCCGTTAGTGCCATTAGATGGTGGTCGTTTTGCTACTTCAGATTTGAATGATCTATATCGCCGTGTCATCAACCGTAATAATCGTTTAAAGCGTTTGTTAGAGTTGAATGCGCCAGATATTATCGTGCGTAACGAAAAACGTATGCTGCAAGAATCAGTTGACTCATTATTAGACAATGGTCGTCGTGGTCGCGCGGTGACAGGAACGAATAAGCGTCAATTGAAGTCGTTAGCGGATATGATCAAAGGTAAACAAGGTCGTTTCCGTCAGAATTTGCTCGGTAAGCGTGTAGACTATTCTGGTCGTTCGGTAATCGTGGTTGGTCCTACGCTACGTTTGCATCAATGTGGTCTGCCGAAAAAAATGGCACTAGAATTGTTTAAACCTTTCATTTTCTCTCGTCTGCAGAAGCGTGGATTGACTTCTACGATTAAGGGCGCGAAAAAAATGGTGGAAATGGAGTTGCCAGAAGTTTGGGACGTACTCGAAGAGGTGATTCGTCAGCATCCAGTTATGTTGAACCGTGCACCAACACTTCACCGTTTAGGTATTCAAGCATTCGAGCCGGTTTTAGTGGAAGGTAAGGCAATTAACTTGCATCCGCTAGTATGTTCGGCATTCAACGCCGACTTCGACGGTGACCAAATGGCGGTACACGTACCTTTATCTTTAGAAGCACAATTAGAATGTCGCACACTGATGATGTCGACAAATAACTTGTTGTCGCCAGCGAATGGTGATCCGATCATCGTACCATCTCAAGACGTTGTTTTGGGCTTGTACTATATGACGCGTGAACGTTTACGTGCTAAAGGCGAAGGCATGGTTTTCGCTAACTGGCAAGAAGTTGAGCGTGCTTATGCAAATAAGGCAGTAGACTTGCAGGCAGTCATTAAGGTTCGTATTACGGAATACCGTAAAGACGAACACGGTGAGCTGCAAGCACAACCAGCACAATTGGTAGAAACAACGGTAGGCCGTACGCTATTGTTTAGCATTATGCCAAAAGGCTTAGACTTTGCTTTGGTTAACCAAGCGCAAACCAAAAAGCGCGTCGCTAAGTTGTTAGATGCTTGTTACCGTACACTAGGGCCAAAAGAGACGGTTGTCTTCGCTGACCAATTGATGTACACAGGTTTCCGCCACTCTACTAGTGCTGGTTTATCTTTCTGTTCTGATGACATGCTTATCCCTGCTGAAAAAGCAGTCATTTTGGACGAAGCGGAAGAAAAAGTTAAAACCATTCAGAACCAATATGAGCGCGGTTTAGTAACGCAAGGCGAACGCTACAACAAAGTAATCGATATTTGGTCGCATGCCAATGAACTTGTTACCAAGTCGATGATGGATCAATTGCAAGTTGAGCCTGTGCGTAATACGCAAGGCGAAACGGTTACAGATGAGCAAGGCCAGACATTAATGCAGAGTTCATTCAACTCGGTTTATATGATGGCCGACTCTGGTGCACGTGGTAGCGTGGCGCAGATGCGTCAGCTTGGTGGTATGCGTGGCTTGATGGCAAAACCAGATGGCTCGATTATTGAAACGCCAATTACTGCGAACTTCCGTGAAGGTTTGAACGTATTGCAATACTTCATTTCAACGCACGGTGCCCGTAAAGGTTTGGCCGATACTGCATTGAAGACAGCAAACTCGGGTTATTTAACGCGTCGTTTGGTTGACGTGGCGCAAGACGTGGTTATTACTCAAGATAATGATGATAAAGCATTATTAGGTTCAGGTATTTTACTTAGCTCGCGTGTTGAGGGTGGTGAAATTGTTGAATCATTGGGTGAGCGCGTGTTGGGTCGCTGTGTAGCGCAAGACGTATTCCATCCAGAAACAGGCGAATTGTTGATTGCTGATGGCACCTTGTTAGATGAAAGCAATGTTCAACTGCTAGACAATCACGGTATCGATCATATCCAAGTTCACTCGGTTATTACTTGTATGAATCCAAGCGGATTAGAGCGCAAGTGTTATGGTCGTGATTTGGCAACGGGTAAAGTGGTTAACCTTGGTGAGGCCGTGGGCGTTATTGCAGCTCAATCTATTGGTGAACCAGGTACACAGTTAACCATGCGTACTTTCCATATTGGTGGTGCGGCATCTAAGGCAGCAGCACAAAGTAGTATTGAAGTTAAACGCGGTGGTACTGTTCGTATTCATAATGCACGCATGGTAACTAACTCAGAAAACAAGACATTGATCGTATCTCGTTCAAGTGAGTTAACTGTTCATGATGCACAAGGCCGAGAGCGTGAGCGTTATAAGCTTCCTTATGGTAGTGCATTATTAGTTGCCGATGGTGATGTGGCAGAAGCGGGTAAAATGGTGGTTCAATGGGATCCGCATACACACCCGATTATCGCCGAAACCTCTGGTACGATTGAGTTTGCAGACTTTGTTCTAGGTAAGACTGCAGAAACGAAGACGGATGAAGTAACGGGAATTAGTAACCTTGTTATTAAGAGCGCCGATTACCGTGAAACGTTAAAAGCGGGTCAAAAAGTAGTTGAAAGTCAAACAGATGAAGGCTACACCAATATAAACGTGACGGGAATGGCTGGAGCAGTTGGTAAACCAAGTAGCTCGCGTGATTTTATTCCTAAGTTGAATATCCGTGGCGAAGGTAATGAGTTGATTTCTTTACCATTGCCGAAAAATACGGTTGTGCTTGTGAAGCATGGACATAAAATCGCTCAGGGTGATATCTTGGCGCGTGTACCACAAGAAACTTCTAAAACGCGCGACATTACCGGGGGTCTACCTCGCGTTGCTGACTTGTTCGAGGCACGTGTACCAAAAGATGCCGCGATTATGGCAGAAATTTCTGGTATCGTTAAGTTTGGTAAAGAGACAAAGGGTAAACACCGTCTCATTATTACCAATGAACAAAATGAACAGCAAGAGATATTGATTCCTAAGTGGCGTCATATTAACGTGTTTGAAAATGAACACGTTGATCGTGGTGATATCGTTGTTGATGGTGCGCCTAATCCACACGATATTTTGCGTATCTTGGGTGTTGAAGCCTTAGCACGTTATATCATTGATGAAGTTCAAGCAGTTTATCGCTTACAGGGCGTTAAAATTAACGATAAGCACATTGAAGTCATTATTCGTCAAATGTTGCGTAAAGTTGAAATTACTGACCCAGGTGAAAGTCGTTTTGTGAAAGGTGAACCAGTTGACTATAACCGCGTTTTAGTTGAAAACCAAAAATTACATGCTGAAAATAAATTACCAATTCAGTATGAACGCATGTTGTTAGGTATTACTAAAGCCTCTTTATCAACTGAGTCTTTCATTTCGGCTGCATCGTTCCAAGAAACAACGCGCGTTCTTACAGAATCAGCAGTAAGCGGTAAGCGCGATGAGCTTGCAGGTTTGAAAGAAAACGTTATTGTTGGACGTCTCATTCCAGCAGGAACAGGATTTGCGTATCATCAAGCACGTAAATCTGGGCAATATCGCCCACCAATGCCAAAGTTGCCCCAGGCGCCAGTAGCATTGTTTGCAGAAAACATTATTGATGACGATAGCAATGAATAATTGCTATTGTTGATAATAGTGTTGACGGTATGACGCCTGATTGATTATAATCGGGCGTTTACTTTTATTGAACTCTTTACGGAGACCCACACTCATGGCAACTACCAACCAGCTCGTACGCAAAGGTCGTACTTCGCCGGTGTACAAGTCTAAGGTTCCAGCCTTAGATTCTTGCCCACAAAAACGTGGTGTTTGTACTCGTGTGTACACCACTACCCCTAAAAAACCAAACTCAGCATTGCGTAAAGTAGCGCGTGTGCGTTTAACCAACAAAATGGAAGTAACTTCTTATATTGGTGGTGAAGGCCATAACCTACAAGAGCACAGCGTAATTCTAATCCGCGGTGGTCGTGTTAAAGACTTACCAGGTGTGCGTTACCATACTGTTCGTGGTGCGTTGGACTGTGCCGGTGTTGCAAAACGTCGTCAAGGTCGTTCGAAATATGGTGCTAAGCGTCCTAAAGCTTAAGTATCCAAGAAATTTTAATATTAATGTAATAACTACAGGTTAGTATCATGCCGAGAAGAAGAGAAGTCGCTAAGCGCGAAATCCTGCCTGATCCGAAGTTCAATGATCTTCTGATTGCAAAATTTATGAACATCATCATGGAAAGTGGTAAGAAGTCTGTTGCTGAAGCAATTGTGTACGGTGCGCTAGAGCGTATGGCACAAAAGACAGGTGGCGACGCAGCTGTTAAGTTCCATGAAATATTGGAAAAAGTGGGTCCCGTAGTGGAGCTTAAAGCACGTCGTGTTGGTGGCGCTACTTATCAAGTACCAGTTGAAGTTCGAGAAGATCGTCGTATTGGTTTGGCAATGCGTTGGTTGCGTGATGCAGCACGTAAGCGCGGCGAGAAAGGAATGATGTTGCGTTTAGCAAGCGAAATGACTGATGCCCTCGAAAACCGTGGTGCAGCGATCAAAAAACGTGAAGAAACACACCGTATGGCGGAAGCTAATAAAGCATTCGCTCATTTCCGTTGGTAATAAAGTAAGGTTAACACTGTGGCACGTACAACTCCTATTAGCCGTTACCGTAACATCGGTATTTCGGCGCACATTGACGCGGGTAAAACAACGACTACCGAACGCGTTCTGTTCTACACTGGTGTATCTCACAAAATTGGTGAAGTGCATGATGGTGCGGCAACCATGGACTGGATGGCGCAAGAGCAAGAACGTGGTATTACCATTACTTCAGCAGCAACGACTTGTTTCTGGAAAGGGATGGATCGTTCGTTTGAAGAGCACCGTATTAACATCATTGATACGCCAGGTCACGTAGACTTCACGATCGAAGTTGAGCGCTCTATGCGCGTACTTGACGGTGCGTGTATGGTTTACTGTGCGGTAGGTGGTGTGCAGCCACAATCTGAAACGGTGTGGCGTCAAGCGAACAAATATAACGTTCCGAGAATTGCGTTTGTGAACAAGATGGACCGTTCAGGTGCAAATTTCTACAACGTAGAAAATCAAATGCGTACACGTCTAGGTGCTAACCCTGTACCTATCGTTATTCCTGTTGGTGCGGAAGAGACTTTTACTGGTGTTGTTGATCTGTTAAAGATGAAATACATTAACTGGAGTGAAGCCGATCAAGGTATGAGTTTTACCTATGAAGCTATTCCAGCGGAATTGCAGGCTAAAGCTGAAGAATACCGTACTAAGATGATTGAAGCTGCGGCAGAGACATCGGAAGAATTGATGGATAAGTACCTAGGTGGCGAAGATCTTTCAGAAGAAGAGATTATGGCTGCTTTACGTGCTCGTACGATTGCTGGTGAAATTGTGCCTATGTTGTGCGGTTCTGCTTTCAAGAACAAAGGTGTGCAACGTATGTTGGATGCGGTTGTTCAGTTTTTGCCATCGCCGACAGACATTCCAGATACGCCTTGTGAATTGGAAGATGGCACAGCATCTGCTGTTCCGGCTGATGATAGCGCGCCTTTCTCGGCGTTGGCATTCAAAATTATGAATGACCCTTATGTTGGTTCTTTAACCTTCTTCCGTGTTTATTCGGGCGTTATTGAGTCGGGTAGTGCGGTAATGAACTCGGTTAAAGGTAAGCGTGAGCGTATCGGCCGTATCGTACAGATGCATGCCAACAATCGTGAAGAATTGACGGAAGTTCGTGCAGGTGATATCGCAGCAGCAATTGGTCTGAAAGATACAACAACAGGCGACACTTTGTGCGCTTTAGATAAAGTCGTTGTTCTCGAGCGTATGGAATTCCCAGAGCCAGTAATTTCGATTGCGGTTGAGCCAAAAACTAAGGGCGACCAAGAAAAAATGGGCCTTGCTTTGGGGCGTTTGGCGAAAGAAGATCCATCATTCCGCGTTTCTACTGATGAAGAAACAGGTCAGACAATTATGTCTGGTATGGGTGAACTGCATTTAGAGATTCTGGTTGATCGTATGAAGCGTGAATTCAACGTTGAAGCAAACGTTGGTGCGCCTCAAGTATCTTACCGTGAAACCATTCGTTCTACGGTTAAAGATGTTGATGGTAAGTTTGTACGTCAGTCTGGTGGTCGTGGTCAGTATGGTCACGTAGTCCTACGTGTCGAGCCGAATGAAGAAGGCGCTGGTTTCGAATTCGCTAATGAAATTGTGGGTGGTGTGGTTCCTCGTGAATATATCCCTGCGATTCAGAAAGGGATTGAGGAACAGATGAAGAATGGTGTACTAGCGGGTTACCCTTTGGTTGACCTGAAAGTTGCACTAACCTTTGGTTCGTACCATGATGTTGACTCGAATGAAATGGCATTCAAAATTGCAGCCTCAATGGGTTTGAAAGCTGCTGTTATGAAAGCAAATCCTGTTTTATTAGAGCCAATTATGGCAGTAGAAGTGATTACGCCTGAAGATTATATGGGCGATATCGTTGGTGACTTAAACCGTCGTCGTGGCAGCATTCAGAATATGGGTGAAGCACCAGGTGGCGCAAAAGAAATCACGGCGGAAGTTCCTTTGGCAGAAATGTTTGGTTATGCAACGGCAATGCGTTCAATGTCGCAAGGGCGTGCAAGCTACTCAATGGAGTTCAAAAAATACGCTGAAGCACCACGTAACATTACGGAAGATGTTATTGCGAAAAATGCTTCTCGCCGTAAAGGTGACGACAATTAATTAAAACCGACGGGACTAGCGTGTCTAGTCCCGTGCTTGTATTTAACACTAAAATTTAAGGAAGCTATCATGGCTAAGGAAAAGTTTGAACGTAAGAAGCCGCACGTAAACGTAGGCACGATTGGACACGTAGACCACGGTAAAACGACATTGACAGCGGCATTAACGATTGTGTCAGCGCGTCAATTTGGTGGTGAAGCGAAAGGTTACGACCAGATCGACAACGCACCAGAAGAAAAAGCACGTGGTATTACAATTAACACCTCACACGTTGAATATGAATCAACAACACGTCACTACGCGCACGTAGACTGTCCAGGTCACGCTGACTATGTAAAAAATATGATTACTGGTGCCGCACAGATGGACGGCGCGATTCTTGTTTGTTCAGCAGCAGACGGTCCTATGCCACAAACACGTGAACACATTCTATTGTCACGTCAAGTAGGCGTACCATACATTGTTGTATTCCTAAACAAAGCTGACATGGTAGATGACGCAGAATTGTTAGAACTAGTAGAAATGGAAATCCGTGAACTACTATCATCTTACGACTTCCCAGGTGACGACACACCAATCATCACAGGCTCAGCACTAAAAGCAGTTGAAGGCGACCAATCAGAAATTGGCGAACCAGCAGTCCTAAAACTATTGCAAGCGC
The DNA here is from genome assembly GCA_022759035.1 of Thiotrichales bacterium. GTDB lineage: Bacteria > Pseudomonadota > Gammaproteobacteria > Thiomicrospirales > Thiomicrospiraceae. The sequence goes on along the minus strand of JAEMQD010000031.1, from coordinate 30,104 downwards.
TAGACGACTACATCCCATTGCCAGAACGCGCAGTAGACAAACCATTCCTAATGCCAATTGAAGACGTATTCTCAATTCAAGGTCGTGGTACAGTCGTAACTGGTCGTATCGAAACTGGCGTAATCAAAGTTGGTGAAACCGTCGAAATTTTGGGTATTAAAGATACACAAACAACGACAGTAACTGGCGTAGAAATGTTCCGTAAATTACTAGACCAAGGTGAAGCAGGCGACAACGCAGGTATCCTATTACGTGGTACTAAGCGTGAAGACGTACAACGTGGCCAAGTACTAGCTAAGCCAGGTACAGTAAAAGCACACACCAAATTTGAATGTGAAGTGTACATTCTCTCTAAAGAAGAAGGTGGTCGTCATACCCCATTCTTCAATAACTACCGTCCACAGTTCTACTTCCGTACAACAGACGTAACTGGTGCATGTGTGCTACCAGACGGCGTAGAAATGGTAATGCCAGGCGACAACGTGAAAATGTCGGTTGAATTAATTCAACCAATCGCGATGTCAGAAGGCCTACGCTTCGCAATTCGTGAAGGTGGTCGTACAGTAGGCGCTGGTGTTGTTGCTAAAGTATTAGCTTAATCGTACGTGACAACAAGTTATATCCGTTCCGAGTTGGAAACGGGTATAGCCTACTAAAAAGCCAAGCGTATTGCTTGGCTTTTTTATTGTCGTTATAGCACATAAATTAAAGTGTTTGCTTTTATTAATTCGTTGTTCTATAATGCCAAATTCCGCGGTGCTATGTGGCATCGTTTTATTTGTTCTTTGGAGAAAATTATGGCGACTCAAAGTATTCGCATTCGTCTCAAAGCTTTTGATCACCGTTTAATTGATCAAGCTGCGCGCGAAATCAGCGACACTGCCAAACGTTCTGGCGCTCAGGTTCGTGGTCCTATTCCGATTCCTACCAAAAAAGAACGTTTTACTGTACTCGTTTCCCCTCATGTGAATAAAGATGCGCGTGATCAATATGAATTGCGCACACATAAACGCATGTTGGAAATTGTAGAGCCAACAGAAAAGACTGTAGATTCATTAATGAAGCTCGATCTTGCTGCTGGTGTGGATGTGCAGATCGAACTGCGCTAATCCATTTAATTGGCTGCCATCAATTGTAATGGCAACTGTAATAACAATGAGGTTAAAACAATGTGCCTTGGTCTAGTAGGTAAAAAGCTGGGCATGACGCGTGTTTTTGATGCGACTGGTGCATCAACTCCGGTAACAGTTATCGAAGTTGAGCCAAATCGTGTCGTGCGCTTCAAGTCTGAAGAAACTGATGGATATGTGTCAGTACAGGTAACAACAGGTTCGGTTAAAGCTAACCGTATCAATAAGCCTGAAGCTGGTCATTTCGTCAAAAATGGTGTTGAAGCTGGTCGTGGTTTGTGGGAATTTACCCTAACTGCTGACGAAGCAGCTACACATAAAGATGCAACTGATTTCCAAGTCTCCCTCTTTAGTGAAGGACAATTGGTTGACGTTACAGGAACATCTAAAGGTAAAGGTTTTGCCGGCGGTGTTAAGCGTCACAATTTCCGCACACAGGACATGACACATGGTAACTCGCGTTCACATCGTGCAATTGGTTCAACTGGTCAAAACCAGACACCAGGCCGAGTGTTTAAGGGTAAGAAAATGCCAGGTCATATGGGTAGCGAACAAGTCACTACGCAAAATCTAAAAGTTGTGCGCATTGACACTGACACGGGTCTGATTTTAGTACAAGGCGCTGTGCCTGGTGCTACAGGTGCTGATGTCATCGTATCGCCAGCGGTCAAGGGCTAAGGAAGAACGAGATGGATATCAAACTCTTTGATGGCAAAACAGGTGCCGCTACTGGTTCTGTTGTTGCTAACGACACCTTATTTGGTGCTGATTTCAATGAAGCGTTGGTTCACCAAGTGGTTGTTGCCTTTATGGCGCGTTCACGTTCTGGTACCAAAGCGCAAAAAACACGTGCTGAAGTTGTTGGTGGTAAGACTAAGCCTTTTAATCAAAAAGGTACAGGTCGTGCTCGTGCAGGTTCATCTGTTAGCCCAGTTTGGGTTGGTGGTGGTCGTGCGTTTGCTGCTTCTCCACGTAACTTTGATCAGAAAGTAAATAAGAAAATGTATCGCGCTGCGATGCGTAGTATTTTGGCTGAGTTAAATCGCCAAGATCGTTTAATGGTTGTGGATAATTTCACGCTAGAAACACCTAAAACGAAAGAATTTGTTAACAAATTAAAAACGCTAGGTATTTCTGATGCACTAATCGTTACAGAAATGTTAGATGAGAATCTGTATTTGGCTTCTCGCAATGTTTATGCTGGCGGTGTTTGTGATGTTGATAGTATTGATCCAGTTAGCTTGATTGGCTACGGTAAAATTATCGTCACGCGTGATGCACTCAAAGCAATCGAGGAGCGTTTAGCATGAATTTAGAAAGAATTTATACCGTTATTCGTGCACCTCGTATTTCTGAGAAAAGTGCGCGTATGGCAGAAAATAGCCAGTATGTATTTGATGTTGACACAACTGCAACGAAAGCTGAAATTAAAACGGCTGTTGAAGCTTTGTTTAATGTACAAGTGAATGCAGTTAATGTGATCAATATTGCTGGTAAGCGTAAAATGTTTAAGGGCCGTCCTGGTCGTCGTAACGGTTTACGTAAAGCAATTGTTAGCCTACAACCCGGTCAGCAGATCGAGTTGATGTCGGCAGAATAAGGGCGCGTATCATCATGGCAAATATCGTCAAGAAAAAACCGACCTCTCCTGGTCAGCGTTTTGTGGTTCAAATTGTTGAACCAAATCTGCACAAAGGTGCTCCTTTTGCGGCTTTATTAGAAAGTAAATCACGCAAAGGCGGCCGTAATAACAATGGTCACATTACTGTACGTCATCAGGGCGGTGGTCATAAGCAGCATTATCGTATTGTCGATTTCAAACGCGACAAGATTGATATTCCTGCGGTAGTTGAACGTTTAGAATATGATCCAAACCGTAGTGCGCATTTGGCATTGTTAAAGTATGCTGACGGCGAACGTCGCTATATTTTAGCGCCACGCAATATTGAAATTGGTGCAACTGTGATTTCTGCTAATTTAGCGGACATTAAAGTAGGTAATACTTTGCCGTTGCGTAGTATTCCTGTAGGTACAATCGTTCACGCGATGGAAATGAAGGCTGGTAAGGGTGCGCAGATTGCGCGTTCAGCTGGTACATCAATTCAGGTTGCTGGTCGTGATGGTGCCTATGTGCTAGTTCGTCTTCGTTCAGGTGAGTTACGTCGTGTAAACCCTGAGTGTAAAGCGACAATTGGTGAAGTGGGTAATACTGAACATAATCTGCGCAAACTTGGTAAAGCGGGTGCAGCACGTTGGCGCGGTGTGCGTCCAACCGTTCGTGGTACTGCGATGAACCCAGTTGATCACCCGCACGGTGGTGGTGAAGGTCGCACCTTCGGTAAACATCCAGTGACGCCATGGGGTATTCAGACCAAAGGTAAGAAAACTCGTAAGAGCAAATTGAACGATTCGTTCATTGTTCGCAGCCGTCACCAAGCTAAGAAATAAGGATTGAGACATGCCTCGTTCGATTAAAAAAGGTCCTTTCGTAGACCATCACCTTTGGAAAAAGGTGCTCGAAGTCAAGGAGTCTGGTTCGAAAAAGCCGATCAAAACTTGGTCGCGCCGTTCCATGATTCTGCCAGAAATGGTTGGGATGACGCTCGCTGTCCATAATGGACGTGAACACATTCCGGTTTATGTAAATGAAAACATGGTCGGTCACAAACTCGGTGAATTTTCACTGACGCGTACTTTCCGCGGTCACGCGGCCGACAAGAAAGCGAAGAAGTAAGGAGCAAGCTATGCAAGTAAGTGCAACGCATCGTTATGCCCGCATCTCTCCGCAGAAGGCGCGTTTAGTTGCGGATTTGATCCGCGGAAAAACAGCCGAAAATGCCGTGAATATGTTGGCTTTTTCTGACAAGAAAGCTGGTGATCTTGTGAAAAAGGTCCTAGATTCTGCTATTGCTAACGCAGAAAACAATGAAGGTGCCGACATCGACACATTAAAAGTTGTTGCTGTGTATGTTGATGAAGGTCCCCGCATGAAGCGCATGAGTGCTCGTGCTAAGGGTCGTGGTAATCGCATCGTTAAGCGTTTAAGCCACATTACTGTCGTTGTTGGCGATAAGCGTTAAGGAGTGAGCAATGGGTCAGAAAGTCCATCCTAATGGCATTCGACTGGGTATCACAAAAGAGTGGAACTCACGTTGGTATGCTAACAGTCAAAATTTTGCCGATTTTGTGGTCGGTGACTTCGAAGTTCGTACTTTTTTAAAGAAAAAGTTGATGGCGAACGGCGTAAGCAAAATTCACATTGATCGCGTTGCGAATGGTATGCGTGTTACGCTCCATGCTGCGCGTCCAGGTAATATCATTGGTCGTAAAGGCGAAGATATTGAAGCGTTACGTAAAGAAGTAACAGCATTGGCCGGTGTGCCAGTGTCTATTACACTTGAAGAAGTACGTAAGCCAGAGTTAGAGTCGCAATTGGTTGCAGAATCAATTACGCAACAACTAGAAAAGCGTGTTCAATTCCGTCGTGCAATGAAGCGTGCTGTTGCGAATGCAATGCGTGCTGGTGCTAAGGGTATTAAAATCATGGTTTCTGGTCGCTTAAATGGCGCTGAAATTGCACGTACAGAGTGGTATCGTGAAGGTCGCGTGCCTTTGCACACATTCCGTGCGGACGTAGATTATGGTTTCGCAGAAGCCTTAACTACTTATGGTATTCTTGGCGTTAAAGTGTGGATTTTTAAAGGCGAAATGCTTGGCAAATTGCCTTTAGTTGAACGTCAAGCAGAAGCACCCAAGCAACGTCGCCCACGCGCGAACGCCGCTAAGTAATCAGGAGTTACTGTTATGTTATTACCTAAGCGTACGAAGTTTCGTAAGGTACAAAAAGGCCGTAATCGCGGTCTAGCACAGACAGGCAGCTCCGTCAGCTTTGGCGAGTTTGGTCTTAAGTCTGTTGATCGTGGTAATTTAACTTCACGTCAAATTGAAGCGGCACGTCGTGCATTAACGCGTTCAGTTAAACGTGGTGGTAAAATTTGGATTCGTGTATTCCCGGATAAACCAATTACTCAAAAGCCACTAGAAGTGCGTATGGGTAAAGGTAAGGGTAGTGTTGAATATTGGGTCGCTCAGATTCAGCCTGGCAAGATCCTTTACGAAATTCAAGGTGTTAGCGAAGAAGCTGCACGTGAAGCTTTCGCATTGGCTTCTGCTAAGCTGCCTGTTAAGACAGTGTTTGTTAAACGTTCGGTGATGTAACATGGACGCAATGCAAGATAAAACTATGGAACAACTAAAAGAAGAGTTGTTGGCGCTACGTAAAGAACAATTTAATTTACGTATGCAAACAAAATTGGGTCAAGTACGTGATACATCGTTGCTCCGTAAGGTGCGCCGTAATATTGCACGTGTTAAGACTTATATGACACAGAAAGGGGTTGCAGCATGAGCGTAGGCACTAAGCGTACCTTGCAGGGTGTTGTAGTCAGCGCGCAGAAAACACCACAAACAATTGTTGTGGCTGTTGAACGTTCTGTGCGTCACCCGCTTTACAATAAAGTAATGCGTAAGACTGATAAATACATGGCACATGATGCTGACAATGTTTGTCGCATTGGTGACAAAGTAACAATTTCTGAAACTAAGCCAATTTCTAAGCGTAAAGCTTGGATGTTGGTAACTGTTGACGAACGTTCCGAAGACTGATATACTTCCAAAAATCAGTTGTTTTCTACCGCTTTCTTGGCCAAGTCGTTCGCGAAACTAGTCATAAAAGCGGTAATTGTGTTATTTTTTTCCTTTTGGGGTGCTGCAATGATTCAGATGCAGACGATTCTCGAAGTGGCGGATAATTCAGGCGCCCGTCGAGTAATGTGTATCAAAGTCCTAGGTGGTTCAAAGCGTCGTTATGCTGGCGTTGGTGATCTTATCAAGGTTAGTGTTAAAGATGCTACGCCACGTGGACGTGTAAAAAAAGGTGACGTTTATACAGCTGTGGTTGTTCGTACAGCCAAGGGTGTGCGTCGTCCAGATGGTAGCTTGATTCGTTTCGATGATAATGCTGCTGTTATCCTGAATAATAAGCAGGAGCCAATCGGCACTCGTATCTTTGGGCCGGTGACGCGCGAACTTCGTGGCGATAAGTTCATGAAGATTGTGTCTTTGGCGCCAGAAGTGCTGTAAGGAGCATTAAAATTATGAACCGTATTCGCAAAGGCGATGAAGTTATTGTTATCACTGGCGGTGATAAAGGTAAGCGCGGCATTGTTGCAGCGATCCTTAAAAATGACCGTTTGGTGGTTGAAGGTGTCAATATTCGCAAAAAACACGTTAAAGCTAATCCAGCCGCGGGTGTTGAAGGTGGAATTATTGCAAAGGAAGCGAGTATTCATGCTTCCAATGTTGCACTCTATAATGTTGAAACACAGAAAGCTGACCGTATTGGTTATAAGTTTGTGGATGACAAGAAAGTGCGTTTTTTCAAGTCGACCGGCAAGGTCGTGGACTGATTGCGGGTGGATAAATGGCACGTTTAAAAGATATTTACCGCAAAGATATTGTTCCTGCACTTAATAGCCAGTTTGGTTATAAGTCAGTGATGCAAGTACCGCGCCTAACTAAAATTACCTTGAATATGGGTGTTGGTGAAGCGTTGGCGGATAAAAAAGTGTTGGCAAATGCTATTGCTGACATGGAAAAGATTGCAGGTCAAAAACCTGTGCAAACTTTGGCGAAAAAATCAGTTGCTGGTTTTAAAGTTCGTGAAGGTTGGCCAATTGGTTGTAAGGTTACGCTTCGTGGCGAGCGCATGTATGAGTTTCTTGATCGTTTGATCAACGTTGCTTTACCGCGTGTTCGTGACTTTCGTGGTCTAGACGCAAAAGGCTTTGACGGTATGGGTAATTATAATTTTGGCGTTCGCGAACAAATTATTTTCCCAGAAATCGAGTTTGAAAAGGTTGATGCGATGCGTGGTATGAATATCACTTTCACAACAACAGCAAAAACAAATGATGAAGGTCGTGCTTTATTAGCAGCCTTTAATTTCCCGTTCAAGAAGTAAGGTGAGTTATGGCTAAAATTTCCATGATTGAGCGCGATAAAAAGCGCACCGAACTGGTTGACCGTTATAAGGCTAAACGTGATGCTTTGCGCGCGAAAAGTCGTGATGTTTCTTTGTCTTTTGAAGAGCGTATGGCTGCGGCTGATGCGTTAAACAAAATGCCTCGTGACTCAGCGCCTACGCGTCAGCAACGTCGTTGCCGACTAACAGGTCGTCCGCACGGTGTATACCGCAAGTTCGGTTTGTGCCGTAACAAACTGCGTGAGCTAACCATGCGCGGGGAAATTCCCGGTTTGCGCAAGGCAAGCTGGTAAGTATTTCTAGAAGGATCATAGACCATGAGTATGTCTGACCCTATTGGTGATATGCTCGTTCGCATTTCGAATGCGCAACGTGCTAACCATCGTACGGTGCCGATGCCATCTTCAAAAATGAAGAAGGCGATTGCTACTGTGCTCAAAAATGAAGGTTATATTGCAGATTTTGCTGAAACAAGCGATGGTGCATTATCTAACCTGACGATTGAGTTAAAGTATTTTCAGGGTAAGCCTGTAATCGAATCTGTCAAACGTGTAAGCCGTCCAGGTTTGCGTGTGTATAAGGGCAAGGATGAGTTGCCTAAAGTGATGGGCGGTTTAGGTATTGCTATTGTATCCACTTCTCGCGGCATTATGACCGACAGCCAAGCGCGCAATGCGGGCATGGGTGGCGAAGTCATTTGTACGATTGCCTAAGGAGTTGTGCGATGTCTCGTATTGCTAAAAAGCCAATCGCTCTTCCTAAGGGCGTTGAAGTAAAGTTTGCTAATGGTATGGTTAGCGTTAAAGGTTCTAAAGGTACTTTAGAGCGTAGCGTGCATCCATTGGTAACACTTTCGGTTGTTGAGTCTGAAGTTATTGTTAACGTTGCTGCTGATACAGCGACTGCTTGGACACAAGCAGGCACTATGCGCGCTAACATTGCTAACATGGTTCAAGGTGTAAGCGAAGGTTTTGAGCGTAAGCTATTGTTGGTTGGTGTTGGTTATCGTGCGGCAGCGCAGGGTAACACAGTTAACTTAACATTAGGCTTTTCTCACCCAGTAGTTCACCAGTTGCCTGCTGGAATTACAGCAGAAACGCCATCACAAACTGAAATTGTACTGAAAGGTATTAATAAGGAAGTGTTGGGTCAGGTGGCTGCAGAGATTCGCGGTTATCGTCCTCCTGAGCCATATAAAGGCAAGGGCGTGAAGTATGCGGATGAGGTTATCATTCGTAAGGAAGTGAAGAAGAAATAAGGGTTAAGACATGGATAAGAAGACCAGTCGTCTGCGTCGTGCTAAACGCACGCGCATGAAAATCCGCGAATTGCGCATGCCACGTTTGTGCATCATGCGCACACCTCGTCATATGTATGCTCAGTTGTTGTCAGCTGATGGTACTTCTGTGATTGCTGCAGCTTCTACTGTTGAAAAAGCTGTTGCATCAGGGATTAAATATACAGGTAATGCGGAAGCTGCTGCTGTTGTTGGTAAAACAATTGCAGAGCGCGCCAAGCAAGCAGGTGTTGAAGCAGTCGCATTTGATCGCTCCGGTTTCCTGTATCACGGTCGAGTTAAAGCGTTAGCTGATGCTGCTCGTGAAGCCGGTCTCAAGTTCTAAGGATAGACAAGATGAGCGTCGAAATTGAAGACAAAAATGATCAACAGCAAGATGCGTTGATCGAGAAATTAGTGTCAATCCGTCGTGTAACAAAAGTTGTAAAGGGTGGTCGTGTAATGACTTTCTCTGCACTAACTGTTGTGGGTGATGGTAATGGTCGTGTTGGTTTTGGTTCTGGTAAAGCGCGTGAAGTGCCAGTTGCAATTAAAAAAGCAATGGATAAAGCTAAGCAAACAATGCGTGAAGTACCATTACAAGGCGGAACTTTGGTTCATCCTACTATTGCTGAACATGGCGCAACTAAAGTGATTTTAATGCCAGCCTCTGAAGGTACTGGTGTTATTGCTGGTGGTGCGATGCGTGCGGTAATGGAAGCTGCAGGTGTACACAACTTGATGTCAAAAATTGTGGGTTCACGCAATGATGGCAACGTTGTGCGCGCGGCAGTAAAAGGCTTAACCGAAATGCATACTGTTGATCATATTGCGGCAAAACGCGGTAAAACAGTCGCTGAGATTTTGGGGAACTAAGTCATGGCACAAGTTAAAGTTACATTGGTTAAAAGCCCAATTGGTCGCAAACCAAATCATATTGGTTGTGTGAAAGGTTTGGGTTTACGTAAAGTGAATCATTCACGTGTACTTCAGGATTCTCCAGAAGTTCGCGGTATGATTCGTACGATTAGCTATTTGCTGAAAGTGGAAGAGGTGGTTTGATGAAGTTAAACGATCTCGCTCCTGGTTTTGGCGCCAAAAAAGCACCTAAGCGTTTAGGTCGTGGTATTGGCTCAAAGTTGGGTAAAACATCTGGTCGTGGTCACAAGGGTCAGCATGCGCGCTCTGGTGGTTATCATAAAGTTGGTTTCGAAGGCGGTCAGATGCCTTTGCAACGTCGTTTGCCAAAGCATGGTTTTGTTTCGCACAAAGGCATGAAAACAACAGATGTACGTTTAGATGCGCTTAATGCGTTACCAGCTGATGTTGTAGATATGGCAGTATTAAAAGCTGCTGGCTTGGTTGGTGGTAAGTATAATTTCGTTAAAGTAATGGCAAGTGGTTCAATCACTAAAGCGGTTACTTTGGTAGGAATTAAAGCGACTGCTGCTGCCAGGGCTGCAATTGAAGCGGCTGGTGGACAGGTTAAAGAAGCTTAATATGTCGACAGCAGCGTCAACGCAAACTAATTGGTCTCAAGAGTTGGTTCAACGTATCTTCTTTGTGATAGGTGCGTTGATCGTTTATCGTTTAGGGGCGCATATTCCTGTGCCTTCTATTGATCCAGTTGCTTTAGCAGCGATGTTCGCTCAACAAAAAGGCACCATCTTGGACATGTTTAACATGTTTTCGGGTGGTGCTTTAGAGCGTTTGTCTGTTTTAGCGCTAGGTATTATGCCTTATATTTCGGCTTCAATCATTGTGCAACTGTTGACGATTGTTTCGCCAACTTTGGAGCAATTAAAGAAAGAAGGTGAAAGCGGGCGCCGTAAAATTACACAATACACGCGTTATGGCACAGTTGCTTTAGCAACTTTCCAAGCGCTTGGTGTGGCGGTTGCACTTGAAGCGCAGCAAATTAATGGATTGTCTGTAGTGATTAATCCAGGTTTCGGCTTTAAAATCATTGCGGTATCAACCCTTGTTGCAGGCACGATTTTCTTGATGTGGCTAGGTGAACAAATTACCGAGCGCGGTATGGGTAATGGTATCTCGATCATTATCTTCTCTGGTATTGTTGCGGGGTTACCTAACGCTTTAGGTGGTACGCTACAACTAGTGAGTACTGGTGAGTTGGGTGTTTTTGTTGTTTTCTTGCTGCTGTCTGTCATATTGCTAGTAACAGCTTTTGTTGTATTTGTTGAAAGTGGACAACGTAAAATTACGGTTCACTTTTCACAAAGAACGAATGCGCGTGCGATGTTTCAACAACAAGTAACGCACATTCCGTTCAAATTAAACATGGCGGGAGTTATTCCTCCAATTTTTGCTTCTAGTATTATTCTATTCCCTGCATCGTTGGGTGGATGGTTTGGTTCGAGCGAAAATATGGGATGGCTTAAAGATTTGGCGACAACTTTGTCTCCAGGTCAGCCGCTGTATGTTGGATTGTATGCAGTAGCGATATTGTTCTTTGCGTTCTTTTATACCGCTGTTGTGTTCAATCCTAAAGATACAGCCGATAATTTACGTCGTTCTGGTGCCTTTATCCCAGGTATCCGTCCAGGCGATCAAACGGCGCGCTATCTAGATACCATTATGAGTCGGTTGACTTTAGCAGGTGCGTTGTATATTACAGCGGTCTGTTTGTTGCCTGAGTTTTTGATTCTTTATTGGAATGTCCCATTTTATTTTGGTGGCACTTCATTATTGATCATCGTGGTAGTTGTGATGGATTTCATGACTCAAATGCAGTCTTTCATTATGTCTGGTCAATATTCAGGCATGATGAAGAAAATGCAAATGCGTTAATAAGCTTGAATGAGGCAGGAAAATTTGTTATTATTGCGAGTTTCCTGCTTCGGCATACAAAATTAGGAGTAGATGGGTATGGCCCGTATTGCTGGTGTAAACATCCCAGTCAATAAGCATATCGTGATTGGTCTTCGTGCTATTTATGGCATTGGACCCACGCGTGCTAAAAGTATTTGCGCTACTGTAGGGATTAATCCTACAACTAAAGTGCGTGAGTTGACAGAAGATCAATTAGAAGCGATTCGTGCTCAAGTCGGTACGTTTGCTGTCGAGGGTGATTTGCGTCGTGAAGTATCTATGAGCATCAAGCGATTGATGGACATGGGTTGTTTTCGTGGTATCCGTCATCGCCGTGGCTTGCCAGTGCGTGGTCAGCGTACCAAGACAAATGCGCGTACTCGTAAGGGTCCACGCAAAGCAATCAAGAAATAATTAGGAAGAGAGAATCAAGATGGCTAGACCTTCCAAAGATTCACGCGTCCGTAAAAAAATTAAAATTACGGTTAATGACGCGATTGCGCATGTCCATGCAAGCTTCAACAACACGATCGTCAGTATTTCTGACCGTCAAGGTAATGTGTTAAGTTGGGCTACTGCTGGTGGTAGTGGATTCCGTGGCTCACGTAAAAGTACGCCGTTTGCTGCTCAGGTTGCAGCAGAACGTGCTGGTACAGTAGCGTTAGAGTATGGTGTTAAGAACATGGATGTTCGTATCAAAGGGCCAGGTCCTGGTCGTGAGTCGGCTGTTCGTGCACTTAATGCGCTCGGATTTAAAATTTTAAATATTTCGGATGTTACGCCAATTCCACACAATGGTTGTCGACCTCCGAAAAAACGTCGTGTGTAAGCGAGGTTAGTTTTCATGGCAAGATATATTGGTCCAAAGTGCAAACTTTCCCGCCGAGAAGGTACTGATCTAGAATTGAAAAGTGCCTTGCGTCCGCTGGAAAGCAAGTGTAATTTACAGCAACCACCAGGGCAACATGGTGCTGCTATGTCGAAACCAACTGAATACCGTATTCAGTTGCGTGAAAAGCAAAAAGTACGCCGTATTTATGGTGTATTAGAAAAGCAGTTTGCTGGTTATTTTAAAGAAGCAGCACGCATTAAAGGCTCTACAGGTGAGAATTTGTTGAAGCTTTTAGAAGGTCGTTTGGATAACGTTGTTTATCGTATGGGCTTTGCTTCGACTCGTGCAGAAGCGCGTCAAATCGTTTCGCATCGTTTACTAATGCTAAATGGTCGCACAGTTAATATTGCTTCAATGCAAGTGAAAGCGGGCGACGTTATTAGTGTTCGTGAGCGTGCTCGTTCTCATCAGCGCATTGCGACAGCAATGGAGTTGGCTGGTCGTAAAGGCTTGCCAAGCTGGGTAGAAGTTGATGCAAGCAAGTTCGAAGGTGTGTTCAAGTCATTGCCTGATCGTAGTGATTTGTCTGCTGACATTAAAGAACATTTAATCGTCGAATTGTATTCTAAGTAATCCGTAGTAAGGGTTAAGCCCAAGGATAGCCGGAAATGATGAATGAGTTGCTGACGCCACGTTTAGTTGATGTTGTGCGTTTGTCGAGCACACATAGCCAAGTTACACTGGAACCGCTTGAACGCGGTTTCGGTCATACTTTGGGTAATGCTTTACGTCGTATTTTATTGTCTTCAATGGCAGGTTGTGCTGTGGTTGAAGTGCAAATTGATGACGTATTGCATGAATTTTCAACAATTGATGGTGTACGTGAAGACGTGCTTGAGATTTTGTTGAATCTTAAAGGAATTGCGCTGAATATGGGATCGCGTGACGAAGTCATGTTGACCCTAAACAAGCAAGGTCCAGGTGTTGTAACTGCTGGTGATATTGAGCTTACGCATGATATCGAAATTGTGAATCCAGATCATGTGATTGCACATTTAGAGCCAGGCGCTAAGCTTGCTATGCAGTTGAAAGTACAACGTGGACGTGGTTACTCTCCAGCTAACCAGCGCTACCGTGAAGGTGAAACTTCACCTGTTGGTGTGTTGCGTTTAGATGCTTCTTTCTCACCTGTTGTTTCTGTTAGTTATGCAGTTGAGAATACGCGCGTAGAAAATCGTACCGATTTAGATAAGTTAATTATTAACATTGAAACAAATGGCACTTTAGACCCTGAAGAAGTAATTCGTCAGGCTGCCACTATTTTGCACGTTCAGTTATCTGCTTTTGTTGATATGACTTATACCGATGTGAAAACAACGGGCGTTAAAGAAGTTGAGTTTGAGCCAGTATTCTTACAGCCAGTTGATGATTTGGAATTGACAGTTCGTTCTGCAAATTGTTTGAAAGCCGAAAATATTTTCTATATTGGCGACTTGGTACAGCGCGCAGAAAGTGCGTTACTGAAGACACCAAACTTGGGCAAGAAGTCTTTACAAGAAATTAAAGATGTTTTAGCACAACGTGGTTTAAGTTTGGGTATGAAGCTCGATAACTGGCCACCAGCTTCTTTAGCTGCTAAGGCTACGCAATAATTAGGGGGCATTAAAATGCGTCACATGAATCGCGGTCGTAAATTAAACCGCACAAGCTCGCATCGCAAGGCTATGTTCCAAAACTTAACGAATGCGTTAATGGAACATGAAGTTATCCGTACTACTTTGCCTAAGGCAAAAGAGTTACGTATGCATGCTGAGCCATTGATCACTTTAGCAAAAGTTGACTCTGTACATAATCGTCGTATTGCGTTTGCACGTACACGTGATGCTGCAGTAGTTGGTAAGTTGTTTACTGATATTGGTCCACGTTTCAAGACACGTCCAGGTGGTTACCTACGTATTTTGAAAATTGGCCAACGTGCTGGTGATGCAGCGCCAATGGCGATTGTTGAGCTGGTTGATCGTCCAGCTGCTGCTGAGTGATTTCAGTAGTAAGTTAATAAAAAAGCCGAGCATTGCTCGGCTTTTTTATTAGGCCATGAAGCTTATGTATTGGTACGATAGTCATTTTCATTTAACTGCGTTGCCGCCTAGTTGGTTGCCAACGCAAGATTTGATGGGTGGATTGACGGTTTCTACTACTTTAGTAGATAGTCAAGAGAACATTGCGCGCACTCAGAGGTTATCTGGGGACTGGCGTTGTGCGATCGGTTTTCATCCTTGGTATGTAGATGGGCCATTGGATTGGTTCGGTTTAAATCAACTTTTGGCCGATTATCCAAGGCTTGCGATTGGTGAGATTGGGTTGGATGGCAGCACTGGGATGCCAGCTATGGATCAACAGTTGCGTGTCTTAAAACAACAGTTAGGATTAGCAAAATCTGGACGTCGTGTTGTCAGTGTGCATGCAGTTAATGATTCAGAAATGACTTATTTAACACTGCGTCAATTTCCTGGTATTCGTGGTGTTCTTCATGGTTTTAGAGGTTCTTTGGTGCAGGCACAAAGGTGGCAGGCATTAGGCTTTAGTATTGGTATTGGTCCCAGATTGTTGATGCGTTTGACGGAACGAAATAAAGAGATGTTGCGCTCGCTTAATATCACATTAATCCATTTAGAAACCGATGCGCCTAATTATGGTAAAGACAAATCGCTTACGCCAAACGTATTGCCAGAGTTGGCACATTTGTTGGCGGTATCGCTAGATTATTCTTTATCGGAACTCTCGCAACAATTAAGCGCGAATTGGCAAGCGCTATGGAGTGATTATGAATAATAACGATTGGTTAATTAGAACACGTTTATTGGTAGGAAATGACGGCGTAAATCGTTTGGCAGAATTGCATATTTTATTGGCAGGTGTTGGCGGTGTTGGCGGATTTGTTGCAGAGGCACTAGCGCGTGCTGGTGTTGGTAAGCTGACGTTGATTGATATGGATAAGGTGGCGGACTCTAACCGTAATAGACAGATTGTTGCATTGGTGAATACCTTGGGGCGGGATAAGGTTGAGGTAATGCGAGAGCGTATTGCCTTAATTAACCCTGACTGTGATGTTGTTGTGGTGAATCGTATGGTTTGTCATGATGCTGAGGTTTTGTTATCTGAATGTCGGCCAGATGTTGTGGTTGATGCTATTGATAGCTTAAATTGCAAAGTGGCGTTGTTGATTGCGGCTGTGCATGCGGGCATTCCTGTCTATAGCAGTATGGGTGCGGGACGTCGTTTGGATGTGCGTAAGGTTTGTATTCAGGATGTTATGGATACAACGGGCTGTGCATTGGCGAGAGAGGTTAGAACTCGGTTGCGCAAAGCGGGCATCGGTCGAGGTATTACTTGTGTTGCTTCAACTGAGCTACCGCGGGCTGCAGGTCCGTTAGAGGCGGCAGGAGAGGGTAGAGCGCGCGCCGTAAATGGAACGCTCAGCTATATGCCAGGCATCTTTGGGTTAATGCTAGCAGGAGAGGTTTTGCGTCAGGTATTAGTGCAGGACTAAGCTTGATGTTGCCAATGCCCCGATTTTCCACCTTTCTTCTCTAATAGTTTAATTTCACCAATGGTCATCCCTCGATCTACCGCTTTACCCATGTCATAAATGGTTAAGGCTGCAACGCTTGCAGCGGTCAGTGCTTCCATTTCAATGCCTGTCTGTCCTGTTACGCGACAAGTCGCTCGTATTTCGATGGCAGACTGGTTAGCATGGGGAATAAGATCAATGGTGACTTTGGATATCATCAGTGGATGGCATAATGGAATGAGTTCCCAGGTGCGTTTTGCTGCTTGAATTCCCGCAATACGCGCTGTCGCTAATACGTCACCTTTTTTCATTTGTGCATCGTTTATCATTGCCAGGGTTTCAGGTTGCATATAAATCCATGCTTGTGCGGTCGCTTCGCGTGACGTATGCGCTTTATCGCCCACATCGACCATATGTGCTTCACCTGTGGCCGTTAAATGGGTAAGCGTTGCTTCTGACATAAGTATCCTTATTGGCGGAAATCGTTAAAGGGAATAAAGGGTACAATATCTCCCGGACTAATTTTTTCGCCTTCTTGGATTTGAATAAAACCATTAGCCCAAGCGGTAGATATTAAAGCTGATGATACTTGATTGGGGTGTATTTGCGCCATGGTTTTGCCAAGTTGCTTGAATGTTCGTGCGCGCAAGTATTCACGGCGGTCTGTTGCGTGAAAGCTAAAGTCGGCAATGACTTGTTCGGGTTCAAGCGTGATATGCGGCAGGCCTTGCAGTTTTCTTAACGCGGGCAGAACAAACAAATGAAAGGTAGCAAAAGCGGATACAGGATTGCCCGGCAAACCAAAATAAGGTGTATTTAGAACATGACCGAAGGCAAAAGGCTTGCCAGGCTTCATACGTACACGCCAGCCATCGACTGAACCTAGTTGACTTACTGCATTACGGACATGGTCTTCTTCGCCAACGGAAACACCCCCCGTTGTGATGATTGCGTCGAAAGCGGCCGCATCTGTTAGGCGTGCTACCGTTTCGTTTAGATTGTCTGCAACAATGCCCAGACTAACCACAGTAAAACCATGAGCTCGCAATAGCGATTCGAGTAAATACAGATTGGCGTTATACGTTTTTCCAGGCGCTAACGGATTGCCTGGCTCAACCAATTCACTGCCAGTTACCATAAGTGCGATGGTGAGTGGACGATAGACAGGAAGTTGATCTAGACCAATGCTAGCACATAAGCCTATTGCTGCAGGGGAGAGTCGCGCACCTTGGTTAAGCAAAATTTGACCAGCATGAATATCTGAGCTTGCTTGACGCACATGCTGCCCTATTTGAATGGCATCTTTTAAGACAATGCAGTCATCAACGATGTCGACATTTTCTTGCATAATAACACTATCACTATTTGGTGGTAGCATTGCGCCTGTAAAAATTCTGGCAGCTTCACCATCTGTTAGCGGTGTATTGCTAACTTCACCAGCTGCAACGCGTTGCGTTACTTTAATTGGTTGGTTAATTGGCGTACTTTGAGCATTAACAGCATAACCGTCCATCATGGATAGGTTGTTTTGTGGGACGTTGATTGTGCTCATGACAGACTGGGATAAAATACGCCACGTCGCAACGTGCAATGAACAAAGTTCGGTTTGTGCGATAGGTGTAAGCTGAGACACTAGTGCTTCTTGCGCTTGTTCAACGGTAAGTAACGTATTGTTCATAATGGTTTTTAATTTTTCAGCATGAATTAATAATGCTGCTTATTATAGAACATTCACCATACTACGTGCGTATTTATCGTCACGATGAAGGCGTAACCCAGCGAGCTAACGCAAGTTGATCACTTTCACGGGCATCGACCCAGTGGCTGCCTTCTGCGCTAGCTTCTTTCTTCCAAAAAGGAGCTAATGACTTTAAGTAATCCATCAAGAAATCGGCAGAAGAAAAAGCGGCATGGCGGTGTGCACTTGCGGTGAGTACCAGCACAATTTGCTCTGTGGGTTGCAATAGACCAATACGATGAATAATGGTAACGCCTTGTAATGGCCAGCGACGACAAGCTTGATTGGCAATGTCTTGTAGTGATTTCTCTGTCATGCCAGGGTAGTGTTCTAAGGTCATGCTATTAATCTTTTGCTGGTTGTTCATATCACGAACAAGGCCAACAAAAGAAACGATAGCGCCGATGTTACTGTTTTGTTGGCTAAGCCGCTTTAATTCAGCATTAACGTCAAAGTCAGCTTCTTGTACAAGAATGCGGATTGGTGGTGTGTTGTGCATTTAGCCACCTGTAACTGGCGGGAAGAAGGCAATTTCATCGTCACACTTAATCGTTGTATTGCGGCGCGCAAGGGCTTGATTAACAGCAATTTGTAGACGCGGATTATCACGTAGCAGAGATGCCCACAAATTACCACGCTGTGCTAATTCGTTAAGCAGTGCTTCAATCGTTTCAGCATTGCTATTGAATGTTTCTTCGCTACAAGCAAGCTGCTCGCGTAGTGAGGCAAAGTAACGCAGCTGCACTTGCTTATCCTCCTAAGCTGACCATTTGACGAAATTGGATGTTATGTCTATTTTCATTAAAGTGATGACGCTCAGGTTTTTTGCTAATAGCATCTAAGATAATTGCTTTCAATTCATCATCACTAGCGCCAGAGCGCAAAGGAGCGCGTAAATCTACTGAGTCTTCTTGACCGAGACATAGTGCGAGCGTGCCTCGCGCCGTTAGTCGTACACGGTTACAGGTTTCGCAAAAATGTTGTGATACAGCAGAAATAACCCCAATTTTTGCCTCGCTGTTTGCGATCTTGAAAACGCGCGCAGGGCCAGCTTCCTTATTGTCAACAAAAGGAATGAGCTCACTACCAAGATGGGCTTTTACTTTGCTAAGAATGCGCTCTGCTGAAACATGCTCATCCATCACACTAATTCCTGCACTACCAATAGGCATGGTTTCGATAAAGCGTAAATAGGCCCCTTTTTCGATAGCATAATCAAGCATGGAAGGTATGTCTTCGAAGTTCGTGTTTTTCATCACAACCATGTTTAGTTTGACGGGTGTCATGCCTACGGCAATAGCTGCATCAATACCAGCGCGTACCTTAGTAATATCACCGCCACGGGTGATGCGTTCGAATTTAATAGGGTCGAGCGTATCGATAGAGACATTGGCGCGGTTAACGCCCGCTGCTTTTAGTGCGGCGGCCTGTTCAGCCAGTCGTTCTGCGTTAGTAGAAAGCGCAATATCTTTTACATTCGGGAGAGCGCTAATTTTGGCAGCAAGCTCATGCAGATTTTTACGAATGAGTGGCTCACCACCAGTTAAGCGAAACTTCCAGACACCAAGTTCAGAGAAAACTTTGGCAAGGCGAGCAATTTCATCATAGCTTAAATATTCTGTATGATTACCTTCAGGATGAGCCCCTTGTTCTGGCATACAATAGCTACATCGATAGTTACACTTATCTGTTACAGAAATGCGCAAGTATTCTATCGTTCTTTGGAACGGATCGATGAGTTTATTCATAGTCGTTACCCAGATAATATCCAACGTATTAGATAGCGAAAAAAATTTTATGGGCTAATTGCCTAAACGCATCGGGTGCGGATAAGTCATTAGCCCATAAAATTGACGTGGTTATGATAAAAATGTTCGCAGGCATTTGCCTGCGAACATCATTTGGTTATTGGTCAGATTTACCAACACCAGCTGCAACGTCTTCACCGTCAGGACGTTGTACCACATTGTATTGTGGTTTTCCGTCTGGACCAGTAACTGCTGATGTAAAGTTATGGATATTACCTTTACCATCACCAACTAATGAATCGTCACAGTTTGACATGCAACGTGTAACATGAACAGCAGGACGATCATCACAGAAGAATTTATCTGCGTTAGGCATGTCTTTGTTGATTTTTAACAACATATCACCATCGATGAATGTGTTTTCATCAAGTTTCTTGCCGCCATCATAAGTTAAGCCTTCTGAGTAAGCTAAGAAACCAGAGATACCTAAGTAACCAGCGTCACCAATTGCATCATTTACTGGTGCAAAGAATGGCATGGCACGTTTCAAATAGTCATGCAATGACGTAATGAATGGCCAGTAGTTGCCTAATGTGCGGAACTTGTTCGGCTCTTTAGGATCTTGAGAAGAAAGATCTGGTGAACCACCAACTAATGGTAAATAACCTTTGGCGCCCTCAGCAAACTCACCGTGACACATAGCACAATAAGTTAGGTAAACTTTTTCACCTTCAGCAACCGTCATGCCCACGCCTTTTGGTGGCAAGCCTTCACCGTCGTTGTAAACGTTGATATCCCATTTTTTCATGGTAGATTCGTTTACTGGTGTGCCGTAGCCATAAATTGGTTGATCAGCATTCAAGTTGCGTTGTGCATTTTCCCATACAGTGTTAAATGCTTTAGGAACTTTGCACTCGGCTTTACCACGGTTGCCGCCGTCGATTTTATCGTCGACTTCAGACGAGTAAGGATGTGCGCCGTCTTTTGTATGACGTTCTGCAAAAGTACCAAACTCTTTACCGTGAAGTTCGTTGTCTAGGTAACGATGCGCCGCGTCACCTTTACCATAGCCGCCATAGACATCGGTAATGATGTCTTCCATCGACTTGGTTGGTGCTGCAGCTGTATCTGCTTTTGTATCTGCTTTTGGGCTAGTATTTGCTGTTTTATCATTACAAGCAGTTAAGCCA
>JAEMQD010000031.1:0-9644 GCA_022759035.1 Thiotrichales bacterium | reverse complement strand
TGTATCTGCTTTTGGGCTAGTATTTGCTGTTTTATCATTACAAGCAGTTAAGCCAAATAATGTGGCAGCAATCGCTGCGCTTAACAATGTTTTATTAGTACTGAACATTTTCGATCTCTCCTGCACGGTCGCTATTCCATGCATGTACACGCCAAGTTACCATGGCAGTACGGTGGTAAACGTTGTTACCGCCTACTGCATCGCGCATTGGACCCATTGGCGGTTGAACATAACCAGTTTCATCTGTTGCGCGGCTCATTAAGAAAATCTCAGAACCATCCCAATCAAATTCCAACTCGAAACGTGTCCATGCCTTTGGTAGTGCAACTGACGTGAATTTCGCTTCTTTCCAGTTTCTACCACCATCGATTGAAACGTCAACGTGTGTAATACGGCCGCGACCAGACCATGCAATCCCTTTAGCCACATAGCGACCTGGACCAACCATTTTGAAGTCAGGTGATGGGTAAGTAATTACAGAGTTCGCTTCCATTGTCCAAGAGAAACGTTGAATCGTGCCATTTGGCATTAATTCAGAGTATTTAGACGACTCTTCACGGTGGTGAAGCGGCTTGTCTGTTACTTTAATACGGCGTAGGTATTTCACCCACATGTTACCTTCACAGCCTGGAACAACCAAACGAATTGGGTAGCCTTGGCCTGGGCGTAGCGCTTCACCGTTCATTGCATAGGCGATCATACAATCATCTAATGCAATTTCCATTGGAATTGAACGCACTAAGCCTGACGCATCAGCACCTTCTGGTAGTAACCAACGAGCTTCTGGTTTAACACCAGCTTCTTTCAACAAGATAGATAAAGGTACGCCTGTCCATTCTGAACAAGACATCATGCCGTGTGACCATTGTACAGAGTTAACCTGAACGCCTTTCCATTCTAATGCGCCGTTAGCAGGACACTCTAAGAAGTGTACGCGAGAAACTGCTGGTAGACGCTTTAAGTCGTCCATTGTGAACATGAGTGGACGTTCTACCAAACCGTGAATGACCAAGCGGTGTGTTGCTGGATCGATATCAGGTGCACCGCCGTGGTAACGGTCGAAGTGCAGGCCATTAGGTACGATTGTACCGTGCATGCTCTGAATTGGTGTCATTGAAATTGACGCCAATGTATCAGGTGTCAACCACTCCAAAGTGCGTTTACGAACTTCTTTTTCATAAATTGAAGGCATGCTGTAAGTCGTTGACATAACGCCCTTACCCAGCATACGACGCGCTGGACCATCTTCAAATACTTCGGTCAGTTCTTTTTTGCCCGCATATGCTTTTGCGGCAGATTTTGGGTCGTAAGCAGCATCAGCTGCTTTGGTGAACATCACCGTGCCCGCTACTGCAAGACCGCCTTTGATGAAAGCGCGACGCGTTTGCGTACGGCTCTCTTCGGTCTGTACAGCAACTTTTTCTAAAGTTTCAGACATGAATCGCTCCTTATTAATGTCCTCTGCACCACGTCAAATACAAGTTGACGATAATCCGCTATGCAGATCATCTGTGGGATGTTACTCTTTTGGCGAAATATTAGCAATCGCTGAACAGATTTAATGTTTTAATGATGTTAATAAGTATTTTTAATGCGGGTTAATTGTTTGTCTTTATTAACTTATTTTTCGCTATCACTCTCCCATGTGCCATAATTCAGCAAATTAATTTTTTCTTTTTGCTGGCAAGCACTTAAGCTCGCGCTGTGGGCGAGGTCAAGGGCTTCTTCTGGTGTTTGTGTGTGCGTTAGTGGAATGATGCTGGTGCATACTTGCCATACCGGTAATTGAATATCTGGGTAGTCTTCATGATACGTATTTATTTCATCTAATAATTTGCGCGCAATGGTTTCGGCATGAGAAAGGTCGCAACCACGTAGTAGTAAAGCAAACGCATTATCTTCTGGTCGTGTTAATAAATCGCGCTGACGAATGCTAGGAGACAGGAGTGCGGCAAGATCGGCCATGAGAATATTAAGTTGTTTAGGGTAATGAACAAGATTTTGTTGCGCTAGCGCGTTTAGTGTCATGTAAATGAGTGCATGGGGTGTATTTAACGTGCTTTGTGTGAGTAAGGGTGCAAGTTGTTGTTTGAGCATCTGCTTGTCTGGCAGTCCAGTGACGCTGTCTTTGCTGTATGCATGATGGTGTGAAGGATGCCAGAAAATGGCAGTGGTTGCTAATCCTGGGGTGCTGGGTAAGTGCACTTTCTTTACATGGTCGCCACAAACAAAACTGGTTTTTAGTGCATTTTGCTGTGTTGTTTTAATGGCAAGCGCTTTAATGTTATCTGGATGTTGTTCATTAAAGGTGAGGTAGTTGCTTAACGGCTGGTTGATGAGTTTTTGCTGTGTTTCTTGCAGCGCTGTACAGGCTGCGGGATTGGCATGTAGGATGTTACCATTGTGATCTAGTAGAATAATGGCGCTATCGATCGCGTCGACAAGCATGCTTTCGCGTTGATGTGAAATGCTGGTCATTACTGATTCTCCTTGTCGTGGCATCATCGCTGTTGCTGTTTAGTCTACAACAGAATAAGTGGTTTGTGTTGTGTGTAAAATTTTTTAGTTGATGTGATTAGGGTTAGGTATAGATTAATGAAGAAAAAGCAGTCCATTTTGTCGACTTTGCCAGAACCAGATTCGGCACAAAAGGCATTAAGTCAGGAGTTGGTAAAACATATTAAACGTCATTTGACTCAGGGTAATGGCTTAAGCTTTTCTCAATTTATGGAGTTGGCGTTATATGCGCCAAATTTAGGCTACTATGCTAACGGATTGGCAAAATTTGGTGCTAGTGGAGATTTTACAACAGCACCGGAACTTTCCTCGCTTTTTGGGCAATGTTTGGCACGACAATTAGATGAGTTATTGAGGACATTGTCAGATGCTAGCGTCCTGGAGTTGGGTGCTGGATCTGGGGTTTTGGCCTGCACAATTTTGACAACCTTGGCTCAGCTTAATCGATTACCAGTTAGCTATGCCATTTTAGAACCAAGTGCGGCATTACAAGAACGACAGCGTGCTTATTTGTCTGCGCATTTGCCAGCGTTTGTGTTTGATCGTGTTGTTTGGCTAAAGCAATTGCCTCAAAATTTTGTTGGTGTCATTGTTGGTAATGAGGTTGCTGACGCTTTACCTGTTGAAGTGTTACGTTTATTGCCCAATGATGCGCAGCAAGGATATGTTGTCTGGGATGCGCAACAAGCAAGTTTTGTGTGGGATTGGCGAGAAATTGTCGATGCAAAATTACAAGATCAAGCTAATATGATTCGCTCTACCGTGGGTGATATCCCTACGCAAGGTTATCTTGCTGAAGTTTGTCAGGTTTTGCCCGCATGGATGGCGAGTTTGTCTGAAAGTTTGCAGCAGGGTGCAATTTTATTAATTGATTATGGTTATGGATCGAAGGAGTTTTTTGCTTCGCGTCGCTGGATGGGTAGTTTGCGCGCACATTATCGCCATAGGGCGCACAATAATCCTTTTTGGTATCCTGGACTTCAGGATTTAACGGCGCATGTTAATTTTACCGCTTTAGCACAAGCTGGCTTTGACGCGGGCTTGACGGTCGCTGGTTATACCACGCAAGCCCATTTTTTATTGGCACTTGGTATTACTTCGTTAATTGATGAAGATGCGGATGTCGTAACGCATTTGAAGTTGGCACAGCAAATTAAAACCTTAACGATGCCCGATGAAATGGGTGAGAATTTTAAGGCGATGGTTTTTTTAAAAGAGATGGTTTGCCCATTGACTGGATTTAGTCTGCGCGATTTGCGTATGAGTTTATAAAATAAGTCTTCCATTAGGCACAGTCTTTGCTTTATCGGCATGAAGAAAAGAATGGTGTTCTGGGAAGGATTAAAAAAATGAACTTATATAGTGTTGCGCAAACAAAAATAATAGAAAAAAATGCAATGAACATGGGGTGTTCTGGCTTGTTGCTGATGAAGCGTGCTGGCTATCGCGCTTTTAATATTGCGCAACATAGCTTTCCAGAAGTGAAACGAGTTTATGTTTTGTGTGGCGCAGGAAATAATGGTGGCGATGGCTTTGCCTTTGCGCAATATGCCTATCTGGCTGGTTGGCAAGTTGACGTAGGCTTGGTGGTTTCTCCTGCTCAGGTAAAAACATCGGAATCTGTTGCCTTGTTGTCGGAGTTGGCGGCATTAGGGCTGATGCCAAAGCCTTACGATCCGCAGTTATGCGCGCAAGCAGACTTAATTGTTGATGCTTTATTAGGCATTGGATTAGCCGCTACCTTATCGAGCGATATGCTTTCAATTATCGCCAGCATTAATGCTTTTGCTAAACCTGTATTGGCGTTAGATGTACCGAGTGGTTTAAATGCCGATACGGGGATGCATCATGGTGATGCAATTAACGCGCAGCGCACGGTGACCTTCTTAACACATAAACCAGGATTGGTTAGTGCGGATGGTCCTGACTATGCTGGTATCGTTAATGTTGAGTCGTTAGATGTGCCTAAAGAAGCCTTTGAGGCAGTGCGTCCTGTGTCGAAACTGCTGCATGTAGAAAATGCGCCCAAGGGATTGACTGCACGTAAAAAAAATGCCCATAAGGGGCTGTTTGGCCAAGCGTTGATTGTTGGTGGTGACGAGGGTATGTTGGGCTCTGTTATGTTGGCAGCTCAAACCTGTGCTTACGCTGGGGCGGGGGTTGTGCGTGTGGTAACACATGCCGATTATGCGCCACTGGTGACGTTAAAGTGTCCTGAAGTAATGGCTTATAGTGATCGGAATTTGACGGATTTAATCGAGCGATCTAGCGTTGTTGCGGTGGGATTTGGGCTTTCCAATAATGCTTGGTCGAATAACTTATGGCGACAAGTGTTGTTGTCGGATAAGCCGAAAGTGGTTGATGCTGGTGCATTAAGAATGCTGGCTAGCCAGCCCGTTTTTCGCGAAGATTGGGTGTTAACACCGCACCCAGGTGAGGCGGCTGCCTTGCTTGGTATCACAACGAAAGCGGTACAACAAGATCGTTTAGCGGCTGTCGTAGCATTACAAGAAAAGTTTGGCGGGGTTGTTGTATTAAAAGGTAATGGTACCTTGGTATACGATGGTACTGAAGCGCAAATTTGCGATTTTGGGGACGGTGCTGTTAGCACAGCGGGTATGGGAGATGTGCTTGCAGGTATGATCGCGGCTCTTGTTGCACAGGGGTTGTCTTTAAACGAGGCAGCGGTTCAAGGGGTGATGCTGCATGCTCGAGCAGGAGAGCGATTGGCAGAGCGAAATGCTGTGGTAATGGCTTCTGAATTAGCGGCCGAGGTGAGCCATTATTAATATTAGGGCTATACAAAAAACATTTGATTAAAAAACACTTTATTGCCAGGTGATTTTTCTTTAAAACCACGTAATACTATCAGCTTATAAACATAAAGATGCATTGTTATAACGATAGTTAGGAGAGATTGCCATGGTAAAAAAAGCAAGTTGGATTGCTCTGATGAGTTTAGGTGTTGCGCTGCCTGCGTCTGCTTATTGGGGCGATAATTGGGGCGGTTACAATAACTGGCCAACATGGACACCAATGTATTGGATGGAGGAAGCATTCGATAGCTTTGATGATGATTCTGGTTATCGACCATGGGGTAATAATCGTTACAGTGGTTATCCGCGGTGGGGTAACGGCGCTCCTTACTTTCCGCAGGGTGGCTATGCGCCTTATGGTGCGGTGCCTTATTATGGTGGTTATGGTCCAATGCCCTATTATCAAGGCGCACCTTATGGCTATGCGCCTTACTATCCTCAGGCTGTACCGGCGCGTTGAGATTTAACAAACATTGAAGAGCCTGCAGTTTGCGGGCTTTTTTGTTTTTCTGTCGGCTCATTTATAATAAGGGGCACATCTAAAAACCCAATGGGTAGGAAGTCTGAAGGAAGGGGTTGCTAAAAATAGCTGTAATACAGTGATAACCCCCCTTCTTTCAGCTAAAAAATAAATTTGGGAAGTCTAAAAACAAGCGAAGCGAGGTTTTTAGAGGTTCCCTAAGAAAATATCGTGTTTATTTGGGAAGGTTATGTCTGGTTTAGTAATATTAGACCGCGATGGCGTGGTGAATGAAGATTCGGATGCGTTTATTAAATCGGTTGATGAGTTTGTTTTGTTGCCTAATACAATTGCAGCATTGGTTGCCTTAAAAAAAGCAGGATTCATGGTGGCCATTGCAACGAATCAGTCGGGTATCGCTCGTGGATTGTATCAACGTGCAGATTTACATGCGATGCATCAAAAACTACAAGCACAGTTGTTGCCGTTTGGTGTACAGGTTGATTGGATTGTTTATTCTCCCTATTTGCATAATACAGTCTGTCGTAAACCCAATACAGGGTTATATCAGTCGATTGCATGGCGTTTTGGTTATACTAATTTAACGAACGTTCCCGTGATTGGTGATAGCTGGCGCGATTTGGAGGCTGCTATTGCTGTGGGTGCGCGGCCTATTTTAGTCAAAACAGGCAAGGGACAACAAACCTTAGCAAAACATGCTGCGCAGATTGAAGCTTTGGCGATTCCTGTTGCCGATGATTTACTAGATGCCGCTAAATTACTTGGGGTTACTGTATGATTTACCTGCGCTCCTTTTTGTTTCAATTAGGTTATATTGTTAGCACGATCTTCTTTTCATTGGTGAGTCTGCCTTTGTGGTTGGTAAGTAAGTCGCTACGTTATCAAGTGATGACTTATATGGCGCGTTCTGTTTTATGGTGGTTAAAAGTCACCTGTGGGCTTACTTACCGCGTACATGCGCCGTATGGCATTCCTCAAGAGACTTGCGTAGCCCTTGTTCGTCATGAGTCTGCTTGGGAAACGTTTGCATTGCAGGAGTTTTTGCCGCGTCAAGCATGGGTATTGAAGCGGGAGCTGTTGTTTATTCCCTTCTTCGGTTGGGGACTAAAAGCTATGTGGCCGATTGCGATTGATCGTGGCGCAGGGCGTGCTGCCTTAAAGCAGGTTATAGAACAAGGTAAGGCGCGTTTAGCCGATGGTGCTTGGGTTGTGGTGTTTCCAGAAGGAACGCGTATGCCACCAGGCACATTAGGAAAAATGAACATTGGTGGTGCCCTGTTAGCTGAAAAAGCGGCGGTGCCTGTTGTTTTCATTAGCCACAATGCAGGAAGCTTTTGGGCGAAAGGTGCTTTTTTAAAGCATCCAGGGGTAATTGATGTGTTTATTTCAGATATGCTGCCCGCAGGGCAGTCGGCACAAGCGATTAATCAACAAGCAGAAGCATTTTTCCAGCAACATCTTTCTGTGCGCTAAGCATCGCGCGTTTTCGAAGGTAAAAAAATTTATTTTTACCTCTTGAACTTCTTTTAGGTCGATACCATATACAGCCTGTCAGAGCTTTGCCTTTCTGGCATTAATCGTCGTTACATATTGTGTAGCGAAAATTTATTCCAAATGGGTAAACAAAATTTTAATTAAGGAGAACTTTTCATGAATTTACGTCCACTAAGTGACCGCGTTGTTGTTCGTCGCATGGAAGAAGAAAAAACGACTGCTGGTGGTATCGTATTGCCAGATAGTGCAAAAGAAAAACCAGCAAAAGGCGAAATCTTAGCGGTGGGTGAAGGTAAACGTGCAGACAACGGCAATCTTGTGCCAATGACTGTAAAAGTTGGTGACAACGTATTGTTTGGTAAGTATGCAGGTCAAGAAGTGAAAGTTGATGGTAAAGATGTGTTGGTAATGCGTGAAGATGACATTATCGCCATCTTAGGCTAAGTCTGTTGTGCAGACAACTTGCGTTGTTGCGGTGTGTCACATGCGTCATCTGTTGACGTCTATTTTGTGTTTCGCACCTTGCTCCTAGCAATTTTGTCTGCTTGTGACAGCTTGATTGTCTGAACCAGTTTTGAAAAGTAATTAAAATTAAAGGAATTTAATATGTCAGCTAAAGATGTAAAATTTGGTATTGATGCACGTGAACGCATGGTTGAAGGTGTTAACATTCTTGCTAATGCAGTTAAAGTAACGCTTGGTCCAAAAGGACGTAACGTGGTTTTAGAAAAGTCTTTTGGTGCGCCAGTTGTGACTAAAGACGGTGTTTCTGTTGCGCGTGAAATTGAATTAGAAGATAAATTCATGAACATGGGTGCGCAATTGGTTAAAACAGTAGCATCACAAACAAACGATGCGGCTGGTGACGGTACAACAACCGCAACAGTATTGGCGCAAGCAATTGTCCGTGAAGGGATGAAGTCTGTTGCTGCGGGTATGAACCCAATGGACATTAAACGTGGTATCGACAAAGCGGTTGCTGCAGCAGTAGAAGAAATTCGCAAGATTTCTAAGCCTTGCGAAACAACTGCGGATATTGCTCAAGTGGGTACCATTTCAGCTAACTCTGACAAGACGATTGGTAATTTAATCGCGCAGGCGATGGAACGCGTTGGTAAAGAAGGCGTTATTACTGTTGAAGAAGGTTCTTCTTTAACAGACGAATTGGAAGTTGTGGAAGGTATGGACTTTGACCGCGGTTATTTGTCTCCTTACTTTGTAAATAACCAGCAAAACATGACAGCTGAATTGGAAAACCCATTTGTGCTATTGTTTGATAAAAAAATCAGCAGCATTCGTGATTTGATTCCTACTTTGGAAGCTGTTGCTAAGTCTGGTCGTCCATTGTTGATTATCGCTGAAGATGTTGAAGGTGAAGCTTTGGCAACATTGGTGATTAACAGCATGCGTGGTATCGTTAAGGTTGCTGCGGTAAAAGCACCTGGTTTTGGTGATCGTCGTAAAGCAATTATGCAAGATATTGCTGTATTGACTGGTGGTACGTTGATTTCTGAAGAAATTGGAATGACGTTAGAGTCAGTAACATTAACGGAGTTAGGTCAAGCAAAACGTATCGTTGTTGGTAAAGATAGCACAACGATTATTGATGGTGCTGGCGCTAAGGCGGATATTGAAGCGCGCGTAGCACAAATCCGTGCTCAAGTTGAACAAACAACTTCTGATTATGACAAAGAAAAACTACAAGAACGTTTAGCAAAACTAGCTGGCGGTGTTGCAGTGCTTAAAATTGGTGCGTCAACAGAAGTTGAAATGAAAGAGAAAAAAGACCGTGTTGAAGATGCGTTGCATGCAACACGTGCTGCCGTTGAAGAAGGTATTGTGCCTGGCGGTGGTGTGACATTGCTACGTATTTCTGAAGCGGTGAAAAACTTGAAAGGTGACAATCCTGATCAGGATATGGGTATCAAGATTGCTTGCCGTGCGATGCAAGAGCCTACACGTATGATCGTGGGTAACTGTGGTTTAGAAGGTTCTGTTGTGATCAACAAGATCTTAGAAGGCAATGGTTCTCATGGTTTTGATGCAGCGAATGAAACTTATGGTGACATGTTCACGATGGGTATTATCGACCCAGCAAAAGTAACCCGCTCTGCATTGCAAAATGCGGCTTCGGTTGCTTCATTAATCATCACGACTGAAGCGATGGTTGCTGAAATTCCGAAGAAAGAAGCAGCGGCACCAATGGGTGGCGGTATGGGTGACATGGGTATGTAAGCAACTGCTTGCAACGCTATGTGATATAAAAACCCTGCGAGTTATCGCGGGGTTTTTTATTTGATGTGTGTACTTTTATGGAATCATCATGATAAATATTG
>JAEMQD010000058.1:59129-65817 GCA_022759035.1 Thiotrichales bacterium | reverse complement strand
GCTTCATAGCGTTCTACTACCTTATCTTGTTCGAGCAAGTAAACCTGACCCAACTTCAAAAAGCGACTACCTTTCGGTGTTTTTAGCCAAAGCCCCTTCGTTGTTGCGTGACTGGGATTAATCATTATGCCATAAAGTGTTATCTGCTTATCTATCTGCACTTGATTAATCCATACCACATTTTTCTGTCCCAACAAAATTGCATTCAAAGCAATTTGCTGCGTTTTTTTCACTTGTGTTGTGGTGGCATCGTTGCCATTGCCTTTTTCTTTTTGTTCGTATAAAAAACGTTCTTTATCAATCATAGTACGCTGTTGAGGCGTTAAAAACAGACGATCTAATGTTGTTTCTTTCCCACCTTCTGCTACCGCTACCGAGAAAGGTAAAGACATAACGATAGCCAATCCTAACCAATGAATTAACCAACAACGATTTAGGTTCATGGTTTTTGCTCTGGTTGAGGATGGATTTCTAGTAAGTCCATCGTACAAGTTGCAAATAAATTACCAAGCAGAGGATCAAAATGATAATCAAACCCTTGTGCCGTCAACTTTTCGGCAGATACGATATTTTTAAGCTCGCAACGCTGTGTCAATAAAACACTATTAAGATGTTGCCTTAAATATTGCATAAAATTTAACACATCTAATTCGTGTTGAAACTCTCCTTCGATAATGAGGGTCTCTCTTGTCATACCACTCGGCACACTAACTAACTTTGCAAATTCAGCACCATCAATAGGCGTTCTTACTGAAAAATTTAGTTTTGCTTTGCGCACATCGTAGCGATAGACCCCTTCCATAATACGGTCAATCCAATCTGCGCGCGTTTTTGTTCCAATTAAATGCATCGCCTCTTGCGCACGAAACTGCGTTAAATATTGTTGCAATATCGCATAATTCGTATCCGCCTGCTGTACTGCTGAAAAAAGGGAGGCAACCTCGGTCGATAACGTTTGTAGGCTTGTTTGCATGTCAAAACGCTCATTTTCTAATTGTGTGTACAACCAAGCAAACGCTGCAAGCAGAATAAACAATGCCACACTAGGAAAAATCAATCGACGATAAATATAGACTTGCTGTTTCATAAGGATTTGAATTTTAAATTAACTTTAAAAGGAAACCGCAGCAAGCTATTTTCTGTCGCATCATCTGCATTAATCGTGAGCAATTTAGATGAATCTAAATCAAGCGGTTTTTCTAGTACTGTCACCTGTGCAATCTCTGGTGAAGCACTTAACGTGCTGACAAAAGCTTCCATTTGTTGAAGTACGCTATTCAACCTCGTTTTGTTATCCACGACAATATCTGCCGATAATTCTATCGAAAAATCTGTTGCGTCAAGCACAGTTTTGGGCACCCCAGAAATACTAACTGGATCAGCCACCCAGGCAACCGACATTAGTTGTATTGTCTGATGTTGCGCTAATATTCTAGCCAACTCAGTTAAATATGGGCGCATTTGTTGATTGTGCATCGTTTGTTGCGCAGCGGTAACAAACTCCACCGAGCGTTTGATTTGCTCTGCTGGAAGATCAATATGCATTTTTTCATTCAACGCATCCAATGCCGCTGTATAACGTGTTTTTTCAATCGTTAACGCTTCAGTAGCCGATTGAAAACCGAGCTTTTTAACATAAAAATCAACAAAATAAGCAGAAATCAACATAGCAACAACAAAAACTACCGACCATAAAATTAGGACACCTTTATCGACAGATCTGACAGTTTGCACAACTTCAGGCGCATAGGTCGTATCGATGGCATGATTAATCAACGTAATGACTTGCAAACCATCTATAGCATGCTCAGCAAAGGAAGCGGGGGCGAGCTGTTCTGCTGCAACAAAACAAGCTTCACCATCATCGTGTACGTACGGCGTTGTTTGAAAGGTTGACCAAGCCGAGGCCGCATCATAAGCAGAAGCGCCAACATAAAATACATACATCGCTTGCGCTTGATCGCGCATTTTCTGTGAACGAACAAACTTATCTAATAAATTAACCTCATGCAAAAGTTGCTGCAATTGACCAGATAAAGATTCATGACGCAATTGCACTTGACGACTAAGACGTAACTGACCATCGACGAATAAAAGCTGGCGAAACGTGTCTGCATTCATGCGAACTAAAAATAAAATACTTTGCGTCTGAAATATCCGATATTGTCTGCGATCAGTAAACCAAATTTCCTGTAATAGTTTTTCAAAAACAAAGACAGCAGAATAAATACCAGAAACAGCAATACCAAAAGCGTCTAACCAATCGAGTACTTTTTTTAGTTGATTATCATCATTAAAACCAGAAAGTGTCAAAACTCCTGAACGTGCATTCCACGGATAAGCTGATTCGCCTGAAAAATGCACATGAGAAAAAGAGGTTACTGGAAAACGTTT
The DNA here is from genome assembly GCA_022759035.1 of Thiotrichales bacterium. Taxonomy (GTDB): domain Bacteria; phylum Pseudomonadota; class Gammaproteobacteria; order Thiomicrospirales; family Thiomicrospiraceae. The sequence goes on along the minus strand of JAEMQD010000058.1, from coordinate 63,423 downwards.
TTTACATTGCTTATCTGCATAAGTTGTCACCTCCCAAAGAAACAACATGGGAGATTTTTCAATATAAAATTCTTCTTCAATTAAATCTAAAACAAGCTTAACGCGTTCAGTTTTATAAACTTTAAGCCATGCCAATAGTGCTTTATGCTCATAAGCAACCGTTTCTACCCGTGTTAATTGTTTGCCATCAAGGCACCAACACAGCAGGTATTCTTGTTTTAAGAAAATAAATACTTGACGCATAGGAAAACTATTTAAGCTTGCCGATAATATCGTAGACGGGGCCTAAGGTTGCCATCATCACCCATCCGACTAACACCGCTAAAAACAAGGTAATAATTGGTTCAATTGCTGGCTCAATTTTTTCAATTAACTCCTTCGCTTCACGATCATAAAAATAACTAATATTCCGCAAAGCCTCATCCATTTTACCCGTCATTTCACCAACTTTAATCAACTTAACAATTAACGGCGGAAAAATACCTGTTGCGGCAAAACTACTTGCAATAGAATGACCATCTAGCACACTTAATTCAACATCCTTTAATTTGCTGTAAAGATATGAATTGCCGACAACCTTAGCAGCCATGTCAATAATTTCCTGCATAGAAACCCCGGCAGCATACATAATTGCCATCGTGTTCGTCATTCGTGCTATTTTTAGCTTAAATATAATCGGGCCAATGAGTTTAATACTTAAAATATGTTTATGAACCAATAGCTTAAATTTTGGATATTTATACATAAGATATTTAAATGCGACAACAGCGCCCAGCAATGTTATTAGGGTTACTAACCAATAATTGACAAAAAAATTGGAAACCACTATTAGTGAAGAGGTTAATATTCCTAACTCCTGCCCCATGCTTTGAATAAAGCTCACCAATTGTGGAACAAGAAAAATCATCAAAAATGTAATTACCGCAATCACCACACTAAATACAATTGCCGGATAAATAAAAAGCTTTTTTGCCTTGGCTTCCAACTCATCTTGCCAACGTAAATTGACACCTAAATCATGCAAAATAACTTCTAGTTTTCCCGTCTTTTCCCCTACGCCCACTAGGCTAACATAAACCTGATTAAACACATCGGGATATTTTGCTAGCGCCTCGGCGAAGGTAGCACCATTCAGCATCGTGTCATAAACACCCGAAAGGACATTTTTAAAATAACCTGAATCAAAAGCATTCCGTAAATCGTCCAAAACATCCAATAAAGGGACACCTGCACGCAACAATTGCTCCAATTGAAATGTCATAGTAATAACATCTTGATTAGCAACCTTATTTCGTTTAAAAAAACTGATATAGGCTTTCTTTTCACGCATCGTGAGCAGCACGATGCCCATTTGTGTCAACTGGCGCTCAGCATCCAATGTATTCATGGCATTTAACTCACCAGAAACACGGGTTCCTTGCAAATCGATACCTGAGTAATTATATTTTTTCATTTTATACAAATTCTGTTAAGTCGATGACCCGTGCGAGTTCTTCTAATGAAGTTACACCATCGGCGACGAGTTTTAAGCCCATAATAGCCATAGACTTAAATCCTTTAGCTTTAGCAGCCTCAACAAAAGCCAATCCAGAGACGCCTTTCATTAATAAGTCATCTAGCTCCGCGTCAAAGCGCAGTACTTCAACAACAGAAACTCTGCCCTTGTAGCCAGTATGATGACAATGAGGACAGCCCTTTGCAGCATAGAGTTGTGTACTATCCTCTTCAGAAATCCCCATTAACAAGCGCTCTAACTCTGTCGGCACATAACTTGTTCGACAATGTACGCAAAGCTTGCGAACAAGCCGTTGTGCCAAAATACCAATAATATTGCCCGCTAATGCCGATTTATCAATACCAATATCTAGTAGACGTGGAATCGCACCAAAAACTGAATTCGCGTGTAACGTAGCATAAACCTGATGCCCAGTCATTGCAGCACGTACCGCCATCTTTGCGGTATCTTCATCACGTATCTCACCCACTAAAATGACATCTGGGTCTTGGCGCATCAAAGAACGAATACCCGTTGAAAAAGAAAGCCCTATCTCATCGTTAACATTGGTCTGACGAATCATCGCCATAGGATATTCCACAGGGTCTTCCAACGTCATAATATTAATACCAACATCATTGAGTTGATTTAAAATAGAGTAAAGTGTTGTTGTCTTTCCCGACCCCGTCGGACCTGTTACCAGAAAGATACCAATGGGCTTAGCCATCATGTATTGAATTTCTTGAAATACCTCAGCTTGCAAACCTAACTTATCTAAAGGCACAATCCCTTTTTCTCTATCCAAAATACGTAACACAATGTTTTCACCATGTAACGTTGGCTGAGAAGAAGCACGAAAGTCAATTCTACGGCCTGCAACAGTCAAACTAATGTGACCATCTTGTGGCAAACGCGTTTCAGAAATATTCATATGTGCAATAATTTTTAAACGAACTAACAATGCGGACCAAAAACTACGATGCAACAAACGAATTTGCTTAAGTACGCCATCAATACGATAACGTAAACGAATATAAAACTCTTCTGGCTCAAAATGAATATCTGATGCATTTTGCTTTACTGCGTCTGTTAGTAAACTATCTGTTAAACGCACGACAGGATGAGCATATTCATCTGTTTGCGTTAATAATTGAATATTAACTTCGCCTGTTTCTAACTCTTTTAATACACCCTCAATAGAAAGCTCATAGCCATAATAATGATCTATCGTTTCCAGTACTTCCCTCTCTGAGGAAACATAACAAGTAATAACAATATCTTTATTAACAATGTGACGACGTAAACGATCTAATACAATAATATCTTCTGGGTTAGGTAAAGCAATTTTCAACACCTTTGTTTCTGGCTCATAAACAACCGGCATAATTTTATTAGCACGTGCAAATGGCTCTTGTATCATTGCCATAGCTTGTGGATCGGGAATAATCTGCGCCAGAGAAATAGATTGAAACCCGACAGACTCACCTACCGCATCACGCAACTGCTCTTGGGTAAGAAATCCCATATACTCAAGAATCTCACCGAGCTTTTTACCTGTTTTACGTTGTTCAACAACAGCAATATACAACTCATCTTCAGTAATTAGCCCTTTGCTAATCAGCAAATCACCAAAACGCAACCCTGATTGAGGTTTAATGGAGTCTTCTTGCTGTGCAACAGATAACGTCATTACATTCTGCCTTCTGCAGCAATTGATTGCAAAGCCTGTAACCGATTAGTTAACATGTCTATGTTAACGGTAGAAGGCTTTTTGCTTGCCATTTGCAATGCCTGCTGATAACTAGAAATAGCTAAGTTTACTTTACCCAGCTGGTCATAACTAATCGCTAAATTCGCTAAATATTCAGGCTGAGTATTATCCAAGCTTACCGCATTAAAAAAGGCATTTTGTGCCTCTGGCCAACGTTTTTGCTCCGCATAAACAATGCCTAATCGATAAGCAGCCATCGCATTTTGGGTATCTTGCTTCAGAAGTAACTTTAACTGAGTCTCTTGTTCAGATTCTGATGCTGTACTTCCTTGAAAAATCCGCACAGCTTCGGCAACCTCTGCATCCTTAGGATAAAGCGCAATTAATCTTGCTGCAATATCATGCGCTTGCGGCAAGGTTTTAGCTTGCAACTGGGTAATTGCTAACATCCCCATCAAAGCATCTCGCTGCTCTGGTTGTCTTTCTAACACACTACGATAAGCCTTTTCTGCGCTGACAACATCACCTTGTTGCCAACTATTCCAAGCGGAAAGCAACATACTTGAAACCGAAAACGTTTGCGAAACGCCTGAGGCTTTTAAACCATCACGCTCTTTTATTGCCTTTGATTGAGAAGAGGGTAACTGCTCGACTTTCTCGGCACTTCTTTTCGCTATCGTTGGGTGTTGCACTTTTGCCTGCGTTACAGTCTTTTTTACCGCATTTTCAGGAAGTTGAATATTACCCGTATCAATCGGGACAGGCAAAGCATTTTCTTCTGCTCTCATCTCATCCTGCTTATGCACAACTTCGCTTTCCTCTCCAGCTACAGGAACAACAATAGCGCTGTTTTGATAAGCAGCTAACTGCGTCGCCAAGCTGGTTTGTTCATCTTGCCAAGTTTGCCATGCGATATAACCAAGCAAACAACTTCCTGTCAGCAGTCCTAAAGAAATAAAAACCTTTTTTCCAAAAAATGGCGGACTAAGCTTGAGTTTATTTGCTACCAATCGCGTAGCCATGCGTGATCGGTTTGTTTGTTGATTCATTTTTAGGTATTTATTGGCCGCTGCTACCTTTTCTTGAAG
>JAEMQD010000058.1:56148-59029 GCA_022759035.1 Thiotrichales bacterium | reverse complement strand
AGGAAATAATTCATCTAGGGCTTGATCATCTGCATGATACGCGTGGTCATTGTCATGCGACATTAAACTTAACTCAAATGCCGCAGGAGCTTCATTCATAGCATCTGCTTGATGCGATTCTGAAGCGAAGGTTAGTGGCGCAAATACGTCGGGGTGTTGTTCGAAATGCGGCTCGGACGAAATGACTAACTCGGGCTTAGTTTCAACAGAGGGATGAGAAAGCTGCCAATCTAAATTGCTTGGTTTTTTGATCGACAATGCCGCCACCAAGCTATCCATATCAGACAAAGCTTCATCCTCCTTCTTACTAGCAGAGGACGATTTTTGAGGTTCTTCTAACGGGGCACGCTCAGCATCTGCTGCCAACTTGTTTTTTTGTCTTAGTGCCTCTAGTAAAATACTCACTACTCTTTCCCATCGCGTGCACCAATACGCGTTCTATTTTCTAGCATATATTTTTTATCAGCAAAATCACCGTGCTCAATATCAGGGTGTTTAATTAATACTGGCTTCAGGAAAATGACGAGTTCAGACTTTCTTTTCCCTTTGTTTTTTTGCCCAAACAGATAACCGACAACAGGCTGTCCTACCAAACCTGGAATGCCAGTATCTTCATCAGAGGTAGCATCTTGAATTAGCCCACCCAATACTGCAACCTGCCCATCATTCAGCTTTAACACAGACTCCATTTCGCGTTCTTGAATAACAGGAATCAAGCTAGATATGGGTGTTGTTAAAGAGGCCTGCTTAAAAGCTGGATTAGGATCCTCCGTATACCCAGTTAACGAAGAAATAGTTGGTCGTACTACCAAGGTGATTTCATCCTTATCACTAATAGAAGGCAATACACTCATAACTAAGCCAATGGGAACAGTATTGGGCGTTGTCGAGAAAACGGCTGGTGTCGTTACGGTTCCAGTAGTTGTTCCTGGTGTAACCGTAGTTGTAAAATAAACCAAATTTTTAACCACTTTCAGCAAGGTTGGTTGATTATTGATACCTACCATTTTAGGGCTAGACAAAACTTTAGAGCTACCATAACGTTCTAACAGTTTTAGTGTCGAGCTGAGAGACCATGAAGGATTATTTGCACTCCCTGTAATCGTAATTAATCCGCCAGTAGTAGAACTGGTGTAATCTAATTGATCGCGACCCGCAAAATTACTCACTAACGATTGATTGCTCCAATTAATGCCAGACTGATGCTCATCATTCAACTCAACCTCAACCACTGTTGCCTCAATCATCACTTGGCGGCGACTGCCGTTAACAACAGTATCAATATACTTCTGTACTTCTTTATGCGCTCTACTCGTGGTATAAACGCCAATAAAGCCAGCTTCTCGCACCACATTAATATAATCCGAAACTGGTGCGCCTTCAGGATAAGGTCCGCTACTCCGTGTTATGTCACTACTACCCATTAATGGTTGTTCGTTCATTGGCAGCGTTGTTGGTACAGGCAAGCCATCAGAGCCAAGGCTTGTACCAGATTGTGCCCCACTAGCATTTGTAGAATTTTTCTGTCCAGCAGATGCAGACGCTGTTTGTCCTTCTGGAGTAGCTTCGGCTAACGCTGGATACAAGGAGCGAATAATACGCATAACACCGCTCGCGAGTGTTTTCCAAACCTCATTCTGTGATTTATTTAAAATAGCAACACTAGAACCAGACCCTTGTAAAGACGTTGCTTGTTGTTGACCCGCTGGCCCGCCTAATGAAACATTGGTCGAGGTTGATTTTTGTGTTGTACTACCAACAGCATTTGTTAGCAAAATAGACGACAAGGTATAACGATCTAAATTGACATAATCAATGGGATAGTTCACCCAATAAGGTTTATCGGTTTGAACTAATAAGCGTTTACCTTCAATCTCAATACGTAAATTGGTTTGTTCATTTAAACGATCAATAATAACTGGAAGCGTTTGATCAATAATATTAACCGTAACGAATCCCGTAACATCATCCGAAATACTAATATCGATACCCGCATCTCGTGCCAACTTAAACATGACATCTCTAATCGGCGCTTGAACTACAGACACAGTATAAAGATCTTGAAATTTAGTATTTTTAGGCTTGGGTAAATAAGGAGCAGTAGTATTAATGGCTGGAATAGGCGCCGAATGCATCTCGACTGAATGCGACTTGGCTTGCAAATGTTCTTTAGATAAAGCAAATTCTTCTGGGTCTGCCCGCATAGACTGACAACCCGACAAAAATACTACGCCCAATAAACCAATAGAAACAGCAAAAAAACTTACTCTCACTAACACACCCATTATTCCATCATTAATGCATTAGAAGCACTCATGTGCAAATAAGCCTTTTTAAACCCAATCACGACTGGCTGATAGTTTTTACCACTCGCGGTTAGTGAAGTCAAAGCTGCTTGTGCTTGTTCGACATCATCATACACACCATAAAGTAAGGCGATGCGTGGTCGACCACCAGGTAAAACACAATCAATAATAAAATGATCAGCTTCAGGAAAATCTTCAATAATAGTGCGCGTTCGAGCAACAAAAACATCTCGCAAACGCCATGGGTCAGACATAACCTGAATCGTAAACTTGCCTTGTTGCGCCAATATTTGTAATTTTTTTAACGTATCTTGATGCTTTTTATCCCAATCTTTAGAAACTGCAACCTTTTTTACTGCCGCTACTTCTTTCTCAACGGCTGGTGCTTTAGCTGGAGGATTAACCTTAACTATATTAACAGCAGTTTGCTCACCTTGTTTGGTATTAGTGCCTGGCGCTACTTGGACTGGTGATGCTGCGTTATCAGCGGTTTTTTTAGTATCCACTAAACTAGGTGATGAAGGCTCCGACAACTCAGACGTAGCTGGCACTTCGAGTTCACTTTTTACTGCTGG
>JAEMQD010000058.1:0-56048 GCA_022759035.1 Thiotrichales bacterium | reverse complement strand
AAGGCTCCGACAACTCAGACGTAGCTGGCACTTCGAGTTCACTTTTTACTGCTGGTTTTACTGCTGGCGTTTCAGTGGATGCTGTACCAGTAACAGACGCGTCATTTTTAAGCTTGCCCAAGCTATGTATATTCAAATAGCTACCAAGCACATAACCAAGCAACAAGGTAACTAACATTAACCCAACAACTAATACAATATTCTTCAATTTCGCCTTATGCTCAATAAGGTGAATGGTACTAGCAACAATCGGCGCTTGAATATGACTTACGGTGATCTCTTTTACTTGCTGTGCAAATGCAGACATAAGTGCCTGATCGGCGACACGGTTAACTGCTCGCGGAAAGCCTTTTGTAACATCAAAAATGGCTTGTGCTACCTCTGGAGAAAAAAAGCGCTCGCCCTTATACCCTACCATTTTCATTCTAAACTCTAAATAATCAGCGACCTCTTCAACAGAAAAAGGTTGAATACCAATATGATAGACAATGCGATCGCGTACTTGGCGTACATTGGGCAAATTCAACATCGTTTCTAATTCTGGCTGCCCAAAAAGCAAAATTTGCAATAGCTTAAAATCATCCGTTTGCATGTTTGAAAGCAACCGCAACTCTTCCAACGTTTCCACGGGCATTGTTTGCGCTTCGTCGATTAACAAAAGGGTATGCTTACCCAATTCATGTTGTTTGACAAAATAGCCACGCAATTGTTCTAAGATAACAAACTTGGGTTGATGCGGTGCAACATCAAGATGGATAGACTGCGCAATCATATAGAGCATATCTAAGGGTTGCACATTAGGCATAAAAATCGAAATAATTTGAACCGATTCAGGAAATTTTTTGACCAACGCCCGAGCTAAGGTCGTTTTACCAATACCTACTTCACCAATAACCGTAATCAACCCTTCACCACGCTCTATGGTGTAAAGTAAGGCATCCAACATTTCTTGACGTTGTGCACCGCCGAAAAAAACGCGGTCATCTGGTGTGATTTTAAACGGCAATCCACTAAGGCCAAAAAACGACTCGTACATAATACTTCATCTGTAGTTAGTTGCTCTCATTCTACCAAGCAATATTAATATTTACTATGCCTGTTGCATGCTTAAAAATTAAGCATGTAGTAAAAATATCGCCGAGACAATGCGCTCTATACCATTTATAAAAATATACACAAAGTTATCCACAGTCTTGTTGAGTAATTTTAACAAACCATAATCAGTAAGTTACTCATTAAAATTATACAAATAAAAATATTTTTATTAATTTAATCATGTTGTTATAAAGTGTATTTAAATTTTAATTTATAAAAACACAACAACAGACAACAATCATAAGTCAAGCGTATTGATACAAAAAATTTTCTTATCCACAAAAATATTTTCTTATGACAGAGATTTATTTGCAGTAAAATTACATGTAATTTCATTAGCTAAAAGCATTAAAACATGGCAAAAATTCTTGGCATTGGTAACGCCCTCATCGATCAAATAACACAGATAGCAACTTACCCTGAAGAAGATAGCGAGTTTCGTTGTCTTGGCATGTATGAAGCACTTGGCGGCAACACCATTAACACCCTGTCTGTACTAAGGCAACTTAATCACGAAACAGCTTGGTCAGGTACTTATGCTAAAGATGATGCGGGCATAAAGCTTCTTAAAATGCTAGATCTTGCGCAAATTGATTATCAACAAGCACAACTTGTTCGAGGCGGAAAAACGCCCATTTCAAGCATTTGGTTAGCCGAAGATACTGGCTCAAGAACAATCGCTCACTTTCGCGATTTAGCCGAGCTTGATTTCGAACACTTCGCCAAGATAGAAATAGAAAACTTCGATTGGCTACATTTTGAAGCACGCAATAGCGAAGCTGTCAATGCGATGCTTAATCTTGCAAAATGCTTCCTAACAACACAACCCATTTCATTAGAAATAGAAAAAGACCGCCCATTGCTAGCGCAACTTATGACGCAAGTGAACGTCTTGTTTTTCTCTCGTAGCTATGCGCAACAACAAGGGTATTCTGACGCGATTACTTTCTTAACCGCGATGCATAAATTGGCACCAAATGCGCAATTATTCTGTGGATGGGGCAGTGATGGAGCCTATGCAATGGACAACAAAGGCGAAAGTCACTTTGTTGCCGCCACACAAAACATCAAAGTAGTCGATACCATTGGCGCTGGAGATACCTTTAATGCCGGTGTTATTGACGGACTGATTCGCGGCCATAGCACAGCAGAAGCGTTAAAACTTGGCGTCGAACTAGCAGAAAGAAAAATACAACAGAAAGGCCTAAACAAACTCTTTGCCAACGACAACAAAATGCACCTTACCAATATCGCGCAACTCAATGCCTATAAAGGCAATATTTTTCATGTCGAAGGCAAAGCAGAATCGCTTATTTTAGTTAAATATCAAAATACAGCTCGCGCCTACGTCAACAATTGTCCGCACGCAAACGTGCCATTAGACAATATGTACAAAGTCGAAATTGATCCGCGCACACTAACCATGAAATGCTCTGTACACGATGCATTTTTTAGAGTTGAAGATGGCTTCTGCGTTTCAGGTCCTTGTCAAAATCAAGCACTAAAGGCTGTACCTATTATTATTGATGATCTAGGAAACATTTTCCTCGCTTAAAACAACATTAACGATTAAGCATGAAAAAGAGAGAACACTGCTAAACTATTTTATACGTTGTTGCAATGCCGTATAAAGTACCACACCTGTGGCTACTGACACGTTCAAACTCTGCACACTTCCCAACATAGGGATGATCACGAGTCGATCGCATTGCTTCATCGTTAGTGGACGCAATCCCGTATCTTCAGAACCCATAACAATCGCTAACGGACCATGCCAATCAACATTAAAAACGCTTTGTGCACCCTCTGCGAGCGCCAAGCCATTTACCCAAAACCCTTTTGTTTTCAGAACATCTAAAGTACGCGATAAATTCGTCACCTGAAATACTGCCAACGACTCAGCCGCACCACAAGCAACTTTACTTACCGTAGGCGTAATGCCTGTTGCATGGTGCCGTGGAATAATCACAGCATCAACACCTACAGCGTCGGCAGTACGCAAGCAAGCACCTAAGTTATGCGGGTCTTGTACGCCGTCAAGCACCAACACGAGTGGTGCATCCTTTTGTAAACCAGTTAAAAAGTCGAACAGTGCATCTTCTGCTGGTAACGTATGTTCCTTTAACCAAGCAATAACGCCTTGATGCCGTTTATCTTGCTTGTCTAGCGCTGTTTTGGAAACATATTCTATGGTAATGCCCAAAGATTTTGCTAGCGAAACTAACTCGCCACTACGTGCATCATCTCGCCCCTGCAATACCCATAATTTCAGTACCCACTCAGGATGTTTAGTTAGCGCGGCATGCGCAGCATGCCACCCTGGATGTGCTTGTCCATGACTCAAGATTAACTCTCTCGGCGACGTTTATTGAAGTGACGACGACGGCGTTTTTTAGCAGGCGCATCCCCTTCTTTTTTAACACTCTGCGCAGGTTCATCTTCTAGCATTAACGCTCTAATGGCGTTAAGCGAGTCAACAATTGGTTGATGTGCCTGACGGTTTTGTTCGCCCATATCTGAAACTGGCGTTTTCGTATTTGATGTGCGCTTTTTGGCTGCTCGATCATAAGCAGACTGACCTTTCTCATCGCTATTGATGCTCTTTTCCGTATTTGGAAAAGAAAAGTCGACCTTGCGTTCATCTAAATTAACTTTAGCAACCTGTACGGCAACACGATCACCCAAGCGATAAGTCTTACCACTGCGCTCACCCAGCATAATGTGCTTAGCGGAATCATAGTGGAAATATTCATTACCCAGTTCAGTGACATGTACCAAACCTTCAACAAATAGCTTATCTAGCTGGACAAAAATACCAAAACTTGCAACTGAAGTGATACTCCCTACAAAGGTATCGCCAACAAAATGCGATAGATACTCACACTTCAACCAATTCGTTGCGTCCCGCACCGCCTCATCCGCGCGACGCTCGGTTAATGAGCAGTGACTACCCAATTGTTCCAATGCGCTTTCCGTCCAATGCCAATCGGCTTTTTTGCCTTTTGCAATAAGATGCTTCAACCCACGGTGAACCATCAAATCGGGATAACGACGAATCGGCGAAGTAAAATGCAAATAATGCTCATAGGCTAAGCCGAAGTGCCCACCTTCTTTCGGACTATAGGTTGCCTGTGCCATTGAACGCAGCAACACGGTTTCAATCAGTTCTTTATTGGGATGATCCTGAATCTCGCCAATGAGCTTAGTGTAATCCATTGCTGTTGGCTTTTCTGTGCCACCACCCAACTGTAATCTAAAATCACCCAAAAACTTATGCAGATCGGCTAGTTTCTCTTCTGGCGGTGCTTCATGTAAACGATATAAAGTCGGTAGCTTTGCTTTCGATAAATGCTTTGCTACAGATTCATTCGCTAACAACATACATTCTTCAATTAACTTATGCGCATCGTTGCGAACAACTGGTTCTATGCGGTCAATTTTACGATCTTCATCAAAAACAATTTTGGTTTCAACAGAATCAAAATCAATAGCACCACGCGCATCACGTAACGCACGCAAAGCGTGATAAAGCTCGTATAGGCCATCTAATTGTTTTACTAAGGGCGCATATTGCTCGCGCAATGCTTCATCTTTATCGACAACAATTTTAGCAACTGTGTTATACGTTAATCGAGCATGCGAATGCATAACCCCATTATAAAACCGGCTACGACGCACGCTACCATCGGCATTTAACGACAGATCGGCTACCATGCATAAACGATCAACATGTGGATTTAGCGAACAAAGTTCGTTAGACAGCTTCTCCGGCAGCATAGGAACGACGCGCTGCGGGAAGTAAACAGAGTTTCCACGTTTAACCGCCTCTTCATCTAGCGCCGTACCTTCTTTAACATAATGCGCCACATCGGCAATGGCCACGATTAAGCGCCATGAGCCATCAGGGCGTTTTGCCGCATAAACAGCGTCATCAAAATCTTTAGAATCATCACCATCAATTGTCACTAACGACAAATGACGAATATCTTCACGTCCATCCAAATCAGACTCAATAACGCCATCAGGCAGTTGAGCAACCTCGGCAAGCAGGGCATCAGACCAACTATTCGGAATTTGATAAGCATGAATCGCAGCATCAATTTCCAACCCTGGATCCATCACATCACCCAAGATTTGTTTCACATAACCCACAGCACTTGAACGCGGTGTAGGTGGATGCGTGATTTCTGCAATAACCAGTTGTCCTTCTTTCGCACCTAACAGTGCATCGAAAGGAATCAAAACATCCTGCGTAATACGTTTATTCTCTGAGCGAACATAAGCCAAGCCATGTTCATAAATCAACTTACCAACCACTTGCTGATGCGCACGCTCAATGACTTCAACAATAGCACCGATTTTGCGACCACGATTATCAATATCCGTGACATGCGCTAAAACGATATCGCCATGCATAACTCGCTGCATTTCTCGAAACGGCATAAATAGGTCTTCACCGCCAGCATCTGGCACCAAAAAACCGAAACCATCTGGATGTGCATGAATACGACCACGAATTAAATCCATTCGTTGCACAACACCAAAAGCACCTTTACGATTTTGCAGTAGCTGCCCATCACGCACCATTGCTTTTAAACGGCGGCGAACACCTTCTTGACGTTCTTCATCATCCACACCCAGCGCGAGCTGGATTTCATCGGTATACATAGGTTTACCCGATTGCGCTAATAACGCTAGGATGTATTCTCTACTTGGAACAGGATTGTCGTACTTTTCCGCTTCGCGTTCGAATGCTGGGTCTTGCGCTAAGTGTGTACTGATATCCGCACCAACAACAGGTGCAATGGCATTTGATTTTTCAGATTGATTTTCTGACATGGGCGATGTGACTTTTGACGTATTTTTCATAGTCTCACATTATAACGACTTGTTTGACCACAAACATAGCGAATCAGTTAAAATTTATGCAAACTCATTTTATAAAAGGAAAAACACCATGTCTCAAGCGCAGCATTTGGTCATTGGTCTCGGGGAACTCGGTAGTGTTTTTGCAACAGGACTACTTAAGTTAGGACATACAGTCGTTCCCATATTAAGAAATCAAAACTTAACAGAGATGGCACAAGACATCACTACACCAGCAAGCGTTTGGGTGTGCGTTGCGGAAAAAGACATTCACAACCTATTAGCTGAAATACCTGAGGCATGGCGTAGTCAACTTATCTTAATACAAAATGAATTGCTGCCTCATGACTGGCAACAACACCATATTCCAAACCCGACGGTCATTTCTGTATGGTTTGAAAAAAAAGCTGGAAAGCTTCCTCAGGTTGTCTTACCTTCAGTCACTTATGGCGCACTATCAGAACTTGTTATCGCTGTTTATAACAAGCTTAACTTACCCATACGCCAACTGGTTAGCGAAGACGCCCTACGCTTTGAACTTGTACTAAAAAATCTTTATATTCAAACAAGCAACATCGCAGGACTTGCTGTCGGCGGCACAACCAGCGAACTTGTAGAACAACATGGGCATTTAATGCAAGCGGTTGCGAATGATGTCATTGCACTACAAGAAAAACTCACCAATCATCATTTCGATCACACGCAACTCATGGAAGCCTTAAAAACAGCATTTTATGGTGACCCCAATCATAGCTGTATGGGTCGAAGCGCGCCCGCTCGCTTACAGCGAGCACTGGCGCTTGCTAAGCAACACAACATCACACTACCCAGTATTACCGCGATCGCCGCAAGTCACTGATGCACTAAGGCGTTAAGATGATCTATACGGATTTTAGCTGGTGGATGACTGTCATGGTAAGCAGAATACCATGGGTCTGGTGTTAACGTGCTCGCATTATCACGATACATGGTTAATAGCGCACTAATGAGCGCTGTCGCTGATGCATATTTTGCAGCAAATGCATCAGCTTCAAACTCATGCTTACGACTTTTAATCGCCATCAGTGGACTCATCCAAAAGAAAAAGCTAGGCACAACCGTCAAAAACAAGAGTAGTGCCATCACAGGGGTTTGCGTTGTTAAACCCAGCCCTGTATAAAATTCTGGCCGATGCACCAGCCAGCCCAATAAAGCCAAACCAGCAAGACTCATGAATCCACCTTCGATCAAGCGTTGCTTAATGTGCCCATGTTTGAAATGACCAATTTCGTGCGCTAATACCGCTTCCACTTCGGAAGGATGCAATTTTTCAATGAGCGTATCGTAAAAAACGATACGTTTATGCTTACCAAAACCAGTAAAATAGGCGTTACCATGCCCTGACCGAGAAGAACCGTCCATCACAAAAATACCATCACTATCAAAGCCCGTTTTTGCTAACAATGCTTCAATACGTGTTTTCACTTCGCCCGCCTCTAAGGGGGTAAATTTGTTAAAAATGGGCGCAATTAAAATAGGATAAGCCCAGACGAGTAAGAAGTTAAAAAAAAGCCATCCTAACCAAGCATATAACCACCATAAATCGTCGATAAACGTATTCATCGTGGCAATCATCGCCCAAAGCAAAGGCACGCCAATTACCAACACAACAGCCCATTGTTTTAAGGTATCTTTTACAAACATACCTAACGACATGTGATTAAACCCAAAATTTGTTTCGATAACAAACGTGCTGTATAGGGTAAAAGGTAAATGCAGTAGCGCCATGATAGCAAAGATACTCAATATAAAAGCAACATCACGCGCCGTACCTGTCAACAAATCGACTGCCAACCATTGATTGTAAATGAATTGAAAACCACCACCCAACGATAACACAAGCAAAAGCATTACATCGAATACAAGCAAGTAGCGCCCCATAGACAATTTTTTTGCACTATAGTCTGCTGCTTTTTGATGTGAAGCCAAGGTAACAATGCCAGCAAACTCGGATGGTACTTCAGCACGATGTTGCGCAATATAACGTTGGTTTTTTACGCTCAGCCACCATTCAATGACCATATGAGCAAGTAAACTTGCGACAAACAGCACACTAATTACATTCATTAAACGCTTAACTCCTTAACTCTGCATCAGCATCATAGGGCGCGCTAACTCATCAATAAGCGCAGCAATGCTAAAAACACGAATTTTTTCAACAAATTTTTGTCCCTGTAAATACACATGAACAACAGGCAGACTGAAGATGCCGCGTTGCGCGCAAGTTTCTACTTCATCATTGCAATTGACATAAACCGTTTTCATTGAAGGATAGGCTTTTTGTATCGCTTCAAATAAATGTGGCTTGATGTCGCCACACACATGGCAAGTCGGCGCACCAAATAGAACAAGTACAGCATCTTCTTGCTGAATTATTTCAGCTAAACAGGGTGACATAGACATCCTTGTACAAAAAAAGGCGACAAAAGCCGCCTTCATTAAGATTTAAAAACGATGGACGCTAATTATACGCCAAACTCTTTTTTAACTTGTGCAACCCACTGTGCCACCCGTGCTGCAGTTAACTCGGCTTGTTGATCTTCATCAATACCCAAGCCAACAAAATGTTTTCCATCTGGAGATAAGGCTTTAGATTCATCAAATTCATAACCATCTGTTGACCAGTAACCTACGGCTTTAGCGCCATTAGCAACAGCAATATCATGCATTAAACCCATTGCATCTAAAAAATACTCTGAATAATCATGCTGGTCGCCCAAGCCAAAACAAGCAATCGTTTTACCTGTAAAATCGACTGTTTGAAACTGTGGCCAAAAATCTTCCCAATGGCTTTGTAGTTCACCATAGTACCAAGTTGGCTGACCCAAAATAATATGTGAGTATGGTGCAAAATCAGCAGGTTTAGCTGTTGCGACATCGTGCAATGTCACTTCAACACCAAAAGCATCCGCAATTTGCTGTGCAACGCGCTCAGTATTCCCTGTATCTGTACCATAAAACAACCCGATACTCATATTATTTACCCTCAATCGATTTAAAACGAAATGTTACAATTGACTCATTTTAATATATTAATGAATGCTCATGTCAGATAAAACGCCAAAAATTGATTGCGCTCAATGTCAGCATTACTTTGTTACTTGGGATGCTAGCTGTCCACATGGTTGTCATTTCTTTGGTTTTAAATCACTTCAAAGTCCTGCATTATCTGTTATCGAATCTAGTGGTGAAGCATGTCATGCTTTTCAATTGAAACAACGCCCTGCTCGCTCAGCACCAACCAACAAAAAAACAGGCTGGCGTGCCTAAGCATTATGAAAATAGCATAAAAAAAGCGACCACTTACTGCGGTCGCTTTGACAAAGTTAAGTAATTGTTATCATCACTTTTTACGATGTTTAGGCGCAATTAGGTCTGTAATCGTACCTTCTGCCATTTCGGCCGCAAAACCCAACGTTTCAGATAAAGTCGGATGCGGATGAATCGTCAATGCGATATCTGCAATATCTGCGCCCATTTCCAAAGCTAACGCTGCTTCCGCAACAAGCTCACCAGCATTCGTTCCGGTCATTGCTGCCCCGAGTAATCGATGGGTTTTTGCATCGAAAATAGCTTTAGTCATACCTTCATCACGACCAATACTTAAACTACGTCCACTAGCTGCCCAAGGGAAGACACCAACTTCAATGTCAAAGCCCTTTTCTTTTGCTTCACGCTCGGTCATACCAACCCATGCCACTTCTGGATCGGTATAAGCAACAGAAGGAATACTGACTGGGGTAAACGCTGATGGTAGGCCACAAATTACTTCTGCCGCAACCTTACCTTCATGCACAGCTTTATGTGCCAGCATAGGCTGACCAATAATATCGCCAATAGCATAGATATGATCAACATTCGTTTTTTGTCGTTGATCGGCAGGAATAAATCCGCGATCGTTAACAACTACGCCTGCTTTTTCAGCATCAATCAGTTTGCCGTTAGGTGCGCGACCAACAGCAACCAGTACCGCATCAAAGTCTTCTTGCCATGTTTTATCGCCTTCGCCAACAAAGGTAACAGTAAGGGCTTCTGGGGTTGCCGTCACATCGGTTACTTTTGTTTTTAAATGAATCGCTTGATAACGAGGCTTAATGCGCTTCATCAATGGACGAACCATATCTGGATCAGCGCCAGGAATCAGTTGATCCATTAATTCAACAACGGTAATTTTTGAACCTAAGGCACCATAGACCTGCGCCATTTCTAGGCCAATAATGCCGCCACCTAAAATCAACAAACGATCAGGCACATTGCTTAAGTTTAATGCATCTGTCGAATCCCACACGCGAGGATCGTCGTGCGGGATAAATGGTAATTTAATTACGCGAGAACCCGCAGCAATAATCGCTTGCTCAAAGCGAATCGTTTTAACGGTTCCTTCGCTATCCGTGACTGCGACAGTGTGCGCATCAATAAATTTACCATAACCAGTAACAACTTGAACTTTGCGCTGTTTAGCAAGCCCAGACAAGCCACCTGTTAATTTCTTAATGATGCCTTCTTTAAAGGAGCGCATTTTATCTAAATCCACTTGAGGCGCTGCAAAAGTGACACCATGCTCGGCCATTTCTTTGGTTTCATTCATAATATGCGCAATGTGCAACAATGCTTTGGATGGGATGCATCCTACATTCAAACACACACCACCAATAACTGGAAACTTCTCAACAAGCACGACATTTTTGCCCAAATCGGCAGCACGAAATGCCGCAGTATAACCGCCTGGACCGCTACCAAGCACCAAAACTTCACAAGCCATATCCGCATCACCAGAAGCAGCTATCGCCGTAGGCATATTTGCAGAATCAGCTACTTGTGGCTGCGCAATGGTTTTTTCTGCTGGCGTTAATTTAGCAGCGTTAGAACTCGCCATTTGTCCAATAATTACGCCCGTATTAATGACATCGCCAACCTTGACCGTCATTGCGGTAATTTTACCAGAGTGCGGACTCGGAATTTCCATCGTCGCTTTATCACTTTCTAGGGTAATGAGCGGTTGATCAATGGCAACATCTTCACCAACAGCAACCAATACCTCAATGACGCGCACATCTTTAAAGTCCCCTAAATCGGGAATTTTAATATCAATAATCTGTCCCATAGTCGCCTCTTAAAGCAATAGTTGACGAATATCGGCCAACATTTGACCTAAATAAGTCGTAAAGCGAACCCCTTGCGCACCGTCAATAACACGATGATCGTAAGACATAGAGAAAGGCATCATTAAACGTGGTGTAAACTCTTTGCCATTCCAAACAGGTTGCATTTTCGCTTTAGAAACACCCAAAATCGCTACCTCTGGTGCATTCACAATCGGGGTAAACTGCGTACCACCAATACCACCAAGACTCGAAATCGAGAAAGTTGCACCAGACATGTCCGCAGGCGACAATTTGCCGTCACGTGCTTTTTGGCTCAATTCTTTTAGCGTTTCAGCCAATTCCCATACCGATTTTTTATCGGCATCACGAATGACAGGAACAACCAATCCGTTTGGCGTATCAACAGCAACACCGATGTGATAATACTGTTTAATAATTAAGTTTTCACCGTCTGCTGACAAAGAGGCATTAACATGCGGAAACTTCTTCAACGCTGCTACAGCCGCTTTAATAACAAAAATTAACGGCGTAACACCAACACCACGAGCTTTAGCTTGCTCTTTTAAGCCGCTACGGAAAGCTTCCATTTCAGTAATATCGCACTCATCAAATTGCGTCACATGCGGTACATTTAACCAACATGCATGCAAATGCTTACCCGATATTTTT
Source organism: Thiotrichales bacterium (assembly GCA_022759035.1). Lineage (GTDB taxonomy): Bacteria > Pseudomonadota > Gammaproteobacteria > Thiomicrospirales > Thiomicrospiraceae. The sequence continues at coordinate 44,274 of JAEMQD010000058.1, read as the reverse complement.
TTAATACGCGATAAAGGTTCGGCAACAATCTCACCAAAATCAGCAAAGTTAGGTTGTTTAATGCTCGGAATACCCATACCACCAGATGCAGCATTCGGTAAGCTTTTAGCGCCGCTCATTACGCCTTTCACAAAGCCCTGTACATCATCTTTGCTAATACGTCCTTTAACACCTGTCCCTACCACTAAAGACAAGTCAACGCCAAGCTGACGCGCAAAAGCACGCACCGACGGGCTAGCATGTGCCTTAGCGCCAGCAACAGGTGCATTAATTGGTTTTTCGGCTAAAGACGGTGCACTCACGGGTGCCTGTACAGGCGGTTGCGTCACTGTGGGTGCAACTGACACAGCCGCGGTTACAGCAGCAGGCGTTGATTGTGCAACGGCTGGCGCAGGTGTCGCTGGCTTGGTTGCGACAGCAGACTCATCTACTTCAATATCCGCGACTAATACCCCAGTGCTCACCTTGTCGCCCACTTTTACTTTAAGCGACAAAACCTTTCCCGCCATTGGAGAAGGTATCTCCATTGTCGCTTTATCACTTTCTAGCACAAACAAAGGGTCATCAATCGCAATAACATCGCCTTCTTTGACTAAAATTTCAATGACATCAACGCCTTTAAAATCGCCGATATCAGGAAGCAGCATTTGTTTAACTGACATAACTTGCGCCTCCTTATACTGACCAAGGTGCGGGTTTATCCGCATCAATACCATAACGTGCAATCGCATCAGCAACCAGTTGAGTTGGTACTTCACCACGATCTGCCAAGGCTTTTAATGTAGCAATCACAACATAGTAACGATTGACTTCAAAGAATTGCCGCAACTTAGCACGCGTATCTGAACGACCATAGCCATCCGTACCCAATACGACAAAATCACCTGGGATAAACGCACGAACTTGATCTGCATAAGCACGTAAATAGTCGGTTGCCGCGATCACAGGACCCTCACTACCCGCAAGCTGTTTCGTAATGAACGGAACGCGCTTATGCTCTAACGGATGTAACGTATTCCAGCGCTCACATTCATCACCATCACGTTTCAACAAGTTGAAACTGGTTGCCGACCAAACATCTGCTTGAACACCCCAATCTGCTGCTAACAGCTCAGCCGCAGCCATCACTTCGCGTAAAATGGTACCCGAACCCATCAATTGTGCGCGTACACCTTCACCTTTAGCTTCAGATAAACGATACAAGCCCTGAATAATTTGATCTTCAACACCTGCTGGCATTGCTGGGTGCTCGTAATTTTCATTCATGACCGTAATGTAGTAAAAGACTTTGTCTTTTTCTGCCGTCATACGGCGCAGGCCGTCTTGAATAACAACTGCCAACTCATATGCAAAAGTAGGATCATAGGTCATACAATTAGGCACTTGACCAAACTGAATTAAGTTATGACCGTCTTGATGCTGTAATCCTTCACCAGCCAAGGTTGTACGACCAGCCGTACCGCCGAGCATGAAGCCTCGAGCTTGTGAGTCACCAGCAGCCCATACTAAATCGCCGATACGTTGGTAACCAAACATCGAATAATAAATATAGAAAGGAATCATCGCGACACTATGATTGGCATAACTGGTTGCTGCTGCAATCCACGATGACATTGCACCGGCTTCGTTAATGCCTTCCTGCAATACTTGACCATTTTGTGCTTGTTTATACCACATGACCTGATCAGCATCGACTGGTTCGTATAACTGACCTGCTGGATCATAAATACCGACTTGACGGAACAAACCTTCCATACCAAACGTACGTGCTTCATCTGGAATAATTGGCACAACACGTGGCCCTATTGCTTTATCACGAAGCAATACAGCCAAAATACGTACAAACGCCATCGTTGTCGACATGGTGCGATCACCAGTCCCTTGCATTAAGGCATCAAACGCTGACAATGCTGGTACAGGCAGCGCTTCCGAGCGATCTTGACGTGAAGGTAAGTAGCCACCTAAAGCAGCACGACGCTCGTGCATATACTTCATAACAGGCGAATCGTCTTGCGGCTTATAGAACGGAATGTTGTCCAACTCACTATCAGAAATAGGAATACTGAAACGATCACGGAAATGACGCAATCCATTAACATCTAATTTCTTTTGCTGGTGTGCCGCCATTGCGCCTTCACCATACTCGCCCATACCGTAACCTTTAACGGTATGCGCTAAAATAACCGTTGGTTGACCAACATGATCGGTTGCCGCTTTATAGGCAGCATAAATTTTACGAGGATCATGCCCACCACGAGAAAGCTTAAAGATTTCGTCATCAGACATATCTTTAACCAATTCCGCAGTTTCAGGGTACTTACCAAAGAAGTGCTCACGCGTATAAGCCGCACCACGTGCTTTATAGGCTTGATACTCACCGTCGACAACTTCCATCATGCGTTGCATGAGTTTGCCAGACTTATCACGTGCGAGCAAAGCGTCCCACTCACTTCCCCAAACCACTTTCAAGACATTCCAGCCAGCACCTCGGAAGTTGCCTTCTAATTCTTGAATGATTTTACCGTTACCACGAACAGGCCCGTCCAAACGCTGCAAGTTACAGTTAACAACAAAAATAAGATTATCTAGCTTTTCACGATGTGCCAGGGCGATGGCACCTTGAGATTCTGGCTCATCCATTTCGCCATCACCCAAGAACGCCCACACTTTACGGCCTGTTGCATCAATTAACCCACGCGCATGCAAGTATTTCATAAAGCGGGCTTGGTAAATCGCCATTAATGGCCCTAAGCCCATCGATACCGTTGGAAATTGCCAAAAGTCAGGCATCAACCAAGGATGCGGATAAGAAGACAACCCCTTGCCATCAACTTCTTGACGGAAGTTTCCAAGATCTTCTTCAGATAAGCGACCTTCCATAAAGGCACGCGAATACATGCCTGGTGAAGTGTGTCCTTGAAAGAAAATCATATCTGCACCTGTTGGTGCATCGGGACCCTTGAAGAAATGATTAAAGCCAACTTCGTACAAGGTAGCGCTCGATGCAAACGAAGCAATATGCCCACCCAACTCTGTTGAAATACGGTTCGCTTTAACAACCATTGCCATCGCGTTCCAACGAATTAATGAACGTAAACGTCCTTCAATTTCTTGATCACCTGGATAAACCGCTTGCTGTTCTGTAGGAATGCTATTGATATATGGCGTCGTTGCACTATACAAAGTATCAATACCGTATTTACGGGCATGTGCAATTAAGCTATTAATTAAGTGTTTTGCTTTTTCTGTGCCTTCAAACTCAACCACCGACGCCAGGGCATCTAGCCACTCTTGCGTTTCTTGTGGGTCAAGATCAACAAACGGTTCGCTCATACGATTTCCTCATGGGTACATGATGTTCTAATCACGCCAACACTAGCTTGCAGACGGGTAAGTCAGGGTAACATGCGCTATGAGTCACCCCTTTGATGCAGCTTTTACTGGCAAAATGGTGGCAATATGATACCAGATATCGCCTCAGACTGCCTTGTTGTCTGTTCTTAACGATAAAATTGGCCAACCTTGCTGTTGTGCAAACTGGCGCAAAACGGCATCAGGATCAACAGCAACAGGGTAATTAACTTGTTGTAATAACGGCAAATCATTGCGAGAATCTGAATAAAACCACGTTTCAGTTGGTGTAAAAGATTTTTCTTTCAACCACTGCGTTAACCGCGCTATTTTTCCAGATTGAAAACTGGGCGTACCGACAATATCACCTAAAACATGCCCTGCTTCGTCAAAAGCTGGATCTGTGGCAATCATTTCTTCAATGCCTAACCAACGAACAATCGGCGCAGTAATAAAAGCATTTGTTGCTGTAATGACCAATAATTTATGCCCTTTTTGGCGATGCTCGTCTATTAAATCAAACGCTTTTGGTAACGCTAAAGGAAAAATAACATCATGCATAAACTCATCATGCAATTGACGCAAGGTCGCAACAGGCAACCCCACCAACGGTGCTAAAGCGAAACGTTGGTAAGCAACAATATCTAAATTACCCGCTTTGTAATCTTCATAAAAAGCATCATTTTGCTTAGCGTAAGCAACAGGATCCACCAACCCTTTGCGGATAACAAACGCACCCCATTCATAATCACTGTCACCAGCGATGAGCGTATTGTCGAGATCAAATATGGCTAATTTCATTAAAGTCTCATTAACTACTGAAAGAAAAAACAACATCCTATCCGATGTTGATAGGCATTAAAATGATTTTTAGATAAAATAATACGTAAATGATAAACCTAAATAAGGGAAAACGTCTTTGTGATTGATGACAATGGATATCGACTCAACGTTGGTATTATCTTGGTAAACCAAGATAATCAACTCTTTCTTGGTCGGCGTATTGGTCATGAAGATGCGTGGCAATTTCCTCAAGGTGGCATTCGTCCCAATGAAACACCGCAGCAAGCTTTATTTAGAGAACTCAAAGAAGAAATTGGATTAGATCCAGGGCATGTGCGTGTATTAGGCAAAACAGAAGGCTGGCTCTGTTACGATCTACCCAAACGCTTGATTCGACAAAACGCCTCCCCGTTGTGTATTGGACAAAAACAACGCTGGTTTATGTTGGGCTTGGTCGGAGATGAAAGCCACATCAACTTACAAGCATCGCACACGCCAGAATTTGAAGAATGGCGCTGGGTACCCTATTGGCAGCCTGTACACGAAGTCGTCAGCTTTAAAAAAGATGTCTACCAACAAGCACTAATAGAACTAGAACAAGCCCTTAACCGTTACTGGCATCCCAAAGCACGCTAAAAGCTCAACTTTTCTGGCTAACTGTCGCTAACAAAGTAGAATCATTACAGATATTTTTCGGAAATTGACATGCGACACCTTCTTACTTTCAGTTTGCTGTTCTGCGCGCTATTAAACGAAGCACATGCTGCCAGCGTCTCTGACTATACGCTGCTTGGCATGAAGGTGGTAGAAATGAAGCAGGTCGACATCCGTAACACTTTATTCAAATGGGATGGTTTTACGAAACCGCAAGCCTCGCTAAACAGCAAACGATTTGATCGCTTTTATCCGGTCAATATATTACGAGAAGCCTACCGCGTCGAATTTCGCTACGAATTAGATGGAACCTTTGCCAGCTTACAAATAAAATATCGCCCTTTTAATAGTGAATTCAACAATCAACACCAAGGGTCAAACATTCAAGCGGTAGTGGCGCAGTTAACACCGATGATCGGCTCGCCTAAAGCGCGTATCCGCAGAACCTCACCAGGATTAACAGACTACAATGCTTATCAATGGGAAGACGATAACGCAACACTATCCGTAGATTTAGAAGACAGACAACCAGGAAGACCGGTGGTTCTTACTTTGCGCAAAAAGGCAACGACACTTGCTACAAACTACTTGCCGTAGCATCATGAATACAATAAAACTTGCGATATACACGCCACCCCAACCCCACGGCCGCTGCGCTCAAACCAATTACGAAGCTTAACCAAAACCCCGTAATCCCTAAAAAAACACCATGATGCATATCCCATGCACCATAGCATAAGTAAAACCCAGCAGGCAAACCAATACCCCAATAGCTTACTAAGGTTACCCACATAACCGCTGTTGTGTCACCAATACCGCGCAATGCACCCGCACAAGTGACTTGTATCGCATCTGAAACCTGATACAAAGCCGCCATTAGCAACAGGCTTGCGGTAACCAAGGCTACGTCGGAGTCTTTCGTATAAAGCGCGATAATATTATGGGAAAACAGCCAAGTACCTAACGCAATTGCCATCCCCAAACTAATGGCAATATACAATGCCGAGCGAATGCTAATCGTCAATTGCGCCTTATTGTTTGCACCATGTAATTGACCCACACGAACGGTCAACGCCATCGCCAAAGATAATGGCAGCATAAAAATTAACGCTGTATAGCTAATCGCCACCTGATGCGCTGCTAAAGCATCTGTCCCTAGCGGTGTTACTAAAAAAGCAATAAAAGTAAATAGCCCTACCTCAAATAAAATCGCCCAACCAATCGGCACGCCCACAATTAACAGCGACTTTATTTGTTTCCCATTAGGTACAGCAAACAAAGGTTGATCATGATAACGTTGATAGCGCTTATACAAAAAATAAATTAGCCAGCCACCACCGGCCATAACCACATACACTAAACTAGTCGCAACACCACATCCGACACCACCAAGCGCGGGAATTGGACCATAGCCATAAACAAACAGGAAATTTAATGGAATATTGAGCAAAAAACCCAAAAAAGACAAATACATGGTAACTTTAGTTAGCCCATGAGACTCATGAAAATTACGAATAGTTTGAAAAAGCAGCGCAGGTAACGCCCCCCACGCCAATGCCATTAAATAGCCTAAAGCAATTTCACGCACCGCTGCTTCTAAGCTGAACCACAATATCCACCATTTAGCAGAAATCAGCACAACAACAACAAAAATAGCCAATGCTAACGCCAACCAAACACCCTGCATTAGCTGTTGCTTAACAACAATATAGTCTTCTCGACCAACCGCTTGTGCGATACTTGGCGTCAATGCCAGCAAAATACCACTTGTAAACAAAAACGTAGGCAACCAAACCGCTGTACCAAGAGCAACACCCGCTAAATCCAACTTGCTAACGCCACCAGCCATCATGGTATCCACAACACCCATGCCTGTTTGCGCTAATTGCCCAGCAATTAACGGAAGCGCTAACCATAACAGCAGCTTAATTTCTGGCCAGTTAATCTGCTTCATAATGGGGTTCTTCGACCTTATTCATGACACAACATAAGGTACGCACTAAACCAATCCAAATGACCGCGCCCACCAAACCAACCGCGACAACTAAAGGCAGGCCAAGCAACACATCGACCAAATGCAAGTTACCCTGCTGTGCAAAAGCCAGAATATCACGAGTGTATAGCACATAATAAAGCCATATAAATAGCACCAACATTGCACCCCAACGTTCAAGGTACCAACATGCCCCCAATACGCGACCAAAACGCCACGCCGCAAAAGAACACATTACATTACGCGCCGTTGTTGTGGTTTATGAAACCAACTATCGGGTACAGAGGCTAACACCCCGGGCACACGCTTCGTCACACCACACAGCAGCTCGTAGCTGATGGTATTTGCCGCCTCGGCCAATAACGCAATCGGCAACCCCTTTCCCCATAAAACAACAGGATCACCAACATCAACAGGTGACAGGGCAGAGACATCCACACAAATCATATCCATCGACACCCTACCTACAATCGGTGCTTGCATACCATTAATTAATACAGGCGTACCTGAAGGAACGTGCCTGGGATAACCATCACCATAACCAATAGCAATAATGGCAATACGGCTATCACGATCCGCCGTCCAAATACCACCATAACCAACCGACTCACCAGCATTGACTGTTTTTACTGAAATAACACGCGTCACCATAGTCATCACCGGCTTCAGTCCTAACGCCTCTGTCGAAACAGCGCTCGGACTAACACCATACAGCATCACGCCGGGGCGTATCCAATCGCCATGACTTGCTGGAAAATGTACAATCGCCGCAGAATTAGCCAAACTACAACGCACTGGGCTAGGTAAGGCCGCCACCACTTGATCAAACAAGGCTTGTTGCTTTTTATTCGCTGGCGAATCAACCATATCGGCAGAAGCAAAATGCGTCATTAACCCCGGAGGCTGCACTATACAAGCCATCTCTGCCAAGCTATGCCACACCGCTACCGCCTCTTCTGGCGAAAATCCTAACCGATGCATCCCCGTATCGACCTTCAGCCACACTTCAAAACACGAAGCATCACCAATATTACGCAACATCGCCACTTGTTCATGGCAATGCACAACCATTTGCAAGCCTAAGGCTTTTACCGCTTCCAACTCATGCGCGTGAAAAACCCCCTCCAACAAAACAATAGGATGCTGAACACCCAAATTGCGTAACGCAATCGCTTCTTCTACGGAAGCAACCGCAAACGCATCCGCCTCGCTAAAACAATTGGCTAAGCGTTCGATACCATGTCCATAGGCATTCGCTTTCACGACCGCCATTAAGTAACATCCGGGCGCCATCTCACGCACACGTCTTAAATTATGTTGTGCTGCCTCACAATCAATATAAACGCAAATTGGTCGAGCCACTACTCATCCACCCAGCCACTACCCTGAGCAAAGTTTTCAAACCGCGTAAACTCACCCATAAAGGTTAACAACACCTTACCAATCGGACCATTACGCTGTTTACCAATAATCACCTCAGCCACCCCTTTCTGCTCGGTATCTGGATGATAAACTTCGTCACGATAAATAAATAAAATAATGTCCGCGTCTTGCTCAATCGCACCAGACTCGCGCAAATCGGACATTTTAGGGCGCTTATCTGGGCGCTGCTCCAAACTGCGATTAAGCTGAGATAACGCGATGACAGGCACCTCTAATTCTTTTGCCAACGCCTTTAACGAACGCGAAATTTCAGAAATTTCTTCTGTACGATTCGTATTAGCCGTATTACCACGCATGAGCTGCAAGTAGTCGATTACTATTAAGCCAATATCATGCTCACGCTTTAAGCGTCTGGCACGCGCACGCAATTCTAACGGCGTAAGCGCAGCGGTTTCATCCACAAAAATAGGCGCATCACTTAGCTTACTAATTGCCCCAGTTAGCGAATGCCAATCTTGTTGAGAAAGCTGGCCTGTACGTAACTTATTCGCTTCAATACGACCGACAGACGAAATCATACGCATCATCAACTGCTCACCAGGCATTTCCAAGCTAAACACCGCAACAGCCTTCTTACCACGAACAGCAACATTTTCTGCAATGTTCATAGCAAAGGTAGTTTTACCCATCGAAGGACGACCCGCAACAATAACTAGGTCTCCTTTTTGCAGACCAGCCGTCTTATCATCAAAATCGCTATAAAAAGTTTGAATACCCGTTACTTGGTTTGGGTTTTCGTAAAGCTCACTAATTTTCTCTACGCACGCTTTTAACAAGTCTTTGCTAGTGGCAAAACTTTTTTTGCCCGACTGCCCCAACTGTGCCACATCAAAAATTAGCTTTTCAGCCGAATCAATGACATCAAGCGCGCTCCGCCCTTCTGGCAAAAAAGCCATATTAACGGCTTCCGTTCCCGCAGAAATTAACTTTCTAAGTAATGCTTTTTCACGGACAATTTGCGCATAAACACGAATATTCGCAGCGCTCGGTGTTGCCGACTCTAACGAGGCTAAATAAGCCAAACCACCCGCTTCTTCTAATAGCCCATGCCCAGTTAACACGTCAGCAACAGTAACCAAATCGAAAGAAACCGACTTCTGCGCCAAGCTAGCGATATGACGCCAAATTAATTGATGTGCATGCTTAAAAAAGTCCGCTTCAGATAAAATTTCCGCAATATGATCCCAACTCGCATTATCGATAAGCAAGCCACCCAATACCGACTGCTCGGCCTCTAAGGCATGCGGAGGTGTTTTAAGCTGATCACCTAACTGTGTCAGCGGCGTATCTGTCGATAGTATTTTTGCCATTCGTGTCCGTCCTAACCAAGAGCGTCATTATAACGGAAAGCACAAAAAATAAAGGGGCCAAAAGGCCCCTTTATTTCTATAAACAGCGATAAAAATTACGCTGCTTTAACGTCAACTGTAATCGTTGCGTTGACATCTGCATGCAGTGCTAATGTCAATTCATAAGTACCAACAACGCGAATCGCGCCATCTGGCATTTGAACTTGACGACGTTCAACTGCAAAACCTTGTGTTGCTAACGCATCAACAACGTCTTGTGTACCAACTGAGCCGAACAATTTGCCTTCATCACCTGCTTTAGCAGTAATAGCAACCACCAAGCCTTGCATTTTTTCGTGCAACGCCTGCGCTGCAGACAAAGCCACTGCAGCGGCAGCTTCAAGCTCAGCACGACGTGCTTCAAATACTTGAATATTACCTTCAGTAGCCATTTTAGCTTTACCATTAGGAATTAAGAAGTTACGCGCGTAACCACCCTTAACGGACACCACATCACCCATGGCACCCAATCCCTTAACTTTTTCCATCAGAATGACATTCATTGTCTGTTCCTCTATCTAGGACTGTGAATCTAACGTAATTTTACTACGCCAGTTTATCCAGTTTTCTAACCAACCCAACGATGCCACCAACATAATCATATGCGGTAACACCCCTAATAATATATAAACCAGTATCAACCAACCCTTATTCAACTGTTTCACCATTGCAACCGTGTGAATAACAGCCAAACCCTGCACCATAAATGCAAGCACAAGCACCCCAAGCATGTCTTGTAGCATCGCCTGCTCTGGCATAAACAATGCCAACAACAAAACGAGCAGCAAACCAACAGCAAATGCGTTACCGAGCGCTATTTGTTGAAACGAAGCCGAAAATGGCGCCATTTCATAAAGTCGTGTTTGCCACCATCTGGCTAAAAACAACATACTCAACCACACGGTTAGCATACCCATCGCTATCAACATGGTTAATAGCTTCGGCATTTGCTCAAGCATCAAATCGACTGCTTGTGGCTCCAATACTACGCCCTGATCTTGCCAAGCCTGCACCATCGTTTGCATCAATGTAGACCAAAAAATCTCCATCGACCCATAATAGGTATAGGCAAAAGCCACACCAGCTAACGCTACTATCGTTGCAGCTGCCACCATAGTCGACAGCGATGCTGTGCGCCCATAAATAACTGCAAACGCAAAGGCTGGCAACCAAAACTCGGCCGACGCCAACATTAAGCCCGACCAATGCTCGGTAAACACTGCCATGATGACACCACCTAGCAAAGCAGCCAAAAGTGATTTAACACCTGGCATTAAGCCCGCAGATAACGTAACCAAGGCAATTGCCGCGCCCGACAACAAACCAAAAGGTGAAAGAACAAGGGTTACTGCGCCTAGCACCGCTGACCACATAAGCGCCTGCTGTGGGCTTTTCATGATCGCGTTTGCTAAAAACAGCATAAAATTAATACAACTTAATGATGTTGATCAGAAAACGGCAACAAGGCCAAATAACGCGCGCGCTTAATTGCAGACGCCAATTGACGCTGATAACGTGCGCTTGTACCTGTAATGCGGCTAGGAACAATTTTACCTGTTTCAGTAATATAGCCCTTCAACATTGCCACATCTTTGTAGTCGATTTCTTTAGTTGCATCTGCACTAAATTTACAAACTTTTTTACGATAAAAACGTGCCATATTGATTACTCCTCTGTTCCGCGACGATCGTTACGATCAAAATCACGCTCACGACGTTCGCCGCGTTCGCTGCTTTCACGACGCATCATCGGAGATTCTTCCGTAATTGCTTCGTCACGTTGCATAATCATGTTACGCAGAACAGCATCGTTGTAATAGAACGCGTTATCTAGCTCAGCAACAACTTCTGGTGTTGCTTCAATATTCATAAGAATATAGTGTGCTTTATATGCTTTCTTAATTGGGTATGCCAACTGACGACGACCCCAATCTTCTAAACGGTGAATTTTACCGCCCTTGCCTTCAATAACGGCACGGTAACGGTCAACCATAGAGGTAACCTGCTCACTCTGATCTGGGTGAACAAGAAACACAATTTCATAATGACGCATGAATGCTCCTTATGGATCAATGTATTACTTACATGAGCCAACAATAAAAACCTCTGTTGACAAGGAGGACGTACTTCCAAAAAGTACAAGCGCAACATTTTAACATGTTAATAATCTCTTTAGCAAGCAAATAGCCTGATCAAGTCATTGACTAAACGGATAGGGTAACGCTATAATTGCGAAATAAATTGACCGAGGTAATCCCATGAAAATTCTATCTTCTTTAAAATCTGCTAAAACACGTCATAAAGACTGTCAAGTTGTTCGTCGTCGTGGCAAGGTTTATGTAATTTGCAAAACGAATCCTAAATTTAAAGCACGTCAACGTTAATTCGTTTTTGGTAGTGTTTTAAGTGCAATCGAAAAGCGGCCTATTGGTCGCTTTTTTGTTTCTGTTTAAACACTGCATATCACCGTAATTCAAGCAACACACCAACAACCCCAGAGAACACTTTAATGACAACCGACATTCATGGTAGTTTTTTATCGAAAAAACGAACCATCGCCCACCCTGGCTACAACCGTTGGCTGGTTCCACCTGCTGCCTTAGCCATTCACTTGTGTATTGGTATGGCCTATGGTTTTTCGGTTTTTTGGTTACCTTTATCGAAAGCGATTGGTATTAATGTTGCGGTACAGTGCGGCCCAGAAATTGGCTTCTTTCAGGAACTATTCACAACCAGTTGAGACCTAACAATTAGTATTAAAACATCCAAGGCATCGTCACCCGTCTTGCTTCTTCATAACGTTTAATCTCATCTGCGTGTTGCAAGGTCAAACCAATGTCATCCAACCCATTCAATAAACAATGCTTACGGAAAGGATCAACATCAAACGCAATCTGTTGACCACTTGGCGTTGTAATCGTTTGACTAGGCAAATCAATGGTTAACTGATAACCTTCGGTTGCAGCAACCTCTTCAAACAACTGCTGTACCAACGCATCTGGCAACACAATGGGCAAAATACCATTTTTAAAGCTATTGTTAAAGAAGATATCGGCATAGCTTGGTGCAATAATCGCGTCAAACCCATAATCTTTTAATGCCCAAGGCGCATGTTCACGCGATGAACCACAACCGAAATTTTGACGCGTCAACAAAATTTTAGCACCAAGATAACGTGGTTGATTCAATGAAAAACTAGGATTAATAGGACGATTTGTACAATCCATATCTGGTTGACCAACGTCCAGATAACGCCACTCATCAAAAGCAAAAGGACCAAAACCAGAACGTTTAATCGACTTTAGAAACTGTTTCGGGATAATGGCATCGGTATCAACATTGGCACGATCCAAAGGCGCAACAAGCGCAGTTAGTGTAGTAAACTGGTACATATAAAACTCCTTATACTGTCATGCCACGCACATCAACAAAATGTCCAGCCACCGCAGCCGCAGCCGCCATAGCAGGGCTGACCAAATGCGTCCGACTACCTGCACCTTGACGCCCCTCGAAATTACGATTCGACGTCGATGCACAATGCTTACCTGCTGGCACACGATCTGCGTTCATTGCTAAACACATAGAACAACCTGGCTCCCGCCATTCAAATCCTGCGGCGATAAATATTTTATCTAGCCCTTCTTGCTCTGCTTGTTGTTTTACCAAACCAGAACCTGGTACCACCAACGCCATTTCAACGGAAGGTGCAATTTTCTTACCCTGCAATACTGCCGCAGCTTGGCGCAAGTCTTCGATACGAGAATTAGTACAAGAGCCAATAAAAACAACATTTACGGGAATATCCGTTGCCTTCATCCCTGCCTTTAACCCCATATAAGCCAATGCACGACGAATGCTATCTGCTTTAACCTCATCAGACTCTGCTTCAGGGTCAGGCACCGCACCAGTTATGGGAATGACCATTTCAGGTGAAGTACCCCAAGACACCTGCGGCAAAATTGTTTCGCCCTGTAGCACAACTTCCGCATCAAATACTGCATCTGCATCGGAATACAAGTCTTGCCATGCTGTTACAGCATTGGTCATAAGCTCACCTTTTGGTGCAAAAGGACGACCCTGAACATAAGCAAAAGTCTTTTCATCTGGTGCAACCATGCCAGCACGTGCGCCTGCTTCAATCGACATATTACAAATGGTCATGCGGCCTTCTATCGACAAGTCACGAATCACCTGCCCTGCAAACTCTATTGCATAGCCTGTGCCACCAGCTGTACCAATTTTACCGATAATTGCCAACACCACATCCTTAGCGGTCACACCGGGTTGCAACTTACCTTCGACACGAATACGCATGTTTTTCATTTTTTTCTGCAGTAAACATTGCGTAGCCAACACGTGCTCGACTTCAGAAGTACCAATACCAAAAGCCAACGCACCAACAGCACCATGTGTTGAGGTGTGTGAATCACCACAGACTACCGTCATACCTGGCAAGGTTAACCCTTGCTCTGGACCAACAACATGCACGATACCTTGACGAATATCGCCCATTTTAAATTCGGTAATGCCAAACTCTGACGCGTTTTTATCTAAGGTTTGAACCTGAATACGCGAAATCGGGTCGACAATCGCATCGACGCCACCAGAACGATCTGTCGTTGGCACATTATGATCTGGAACCGCAGCATTCGCTGAAACGCGCCATGGTTTACGGTTAGCGATACGTAAGCCTTCAAACGCCTGTGGACTGGTCACCTCATGTACTAATTGACGATCAATATAAATCAATGCCGTACCATCAGCATCCATGCGTACCAAGTGTTGTTCCCACAACTTATCATATAGCGTTTTTCCAGCCATCATCTCACCCCTTCTTTACAACACATCGTCATTTTGCTTACTAAGCCCATAACGTTTTCACGATAAATCCGTTGACTCAATGTTATTTTATCCCGCACACAAAACAATAAATTGTCTATTATCGCCGTAAATTGCGTGCTTATTGCAATAAAAAACCAACGATTAAACCAATTCAGCAACAAACTAGCATAAAGTAAAAAGCACCGTCTCGCGGTGCTCTTACTTTATCAAAAATGCATCAATCCGCTTTTGCAGGCGCTGTTTGATCAACGTCTTTCATGGTTAAGCGAACCTTACCCTGTTTATCAATTTCCATAACATAAACATTAACTTCTTGACCTTCAGCTAAATACTTGCTGACATCTTCCACGCGTTCGTGTGCAATTTGTGAAATATGAACCAAGCCATCTTTGCCAGGCAAGACATTAACAAAGGCACCAAACTCAGCCAGTTTTACCACCTTACCACGGTAGGTTTTACCAACTTCAATTTCAGCGGTAATGTCATCAATCATTTTCCGCGCTGCCTCTGCCGCTGCCTTAGTTACTGAGGCAATTTTCACAGTACCATCATCACTCAACTCGACTGTTGTGCCAGTTTGTTCGGTAATGCTGCGAATAACTGCGCCACCCTTACCAATCACTTCGCGAATTTTGTCTGGGTTAATTTTGAATACAGTAAAACGTGGCGCCCATTCAGAAACCTCTGCACGCGGATGCGGCAACACTTGGTTCATAATACCCATAATATGCAAGCGACCATCTTTGGCTTGTTTCAGCGCCACTTCCATAATTTCTGGTGTAATGCCCAGTGTTTTAATGTCCATTTGCAGTGCGGTAACGCCTTCTGCTGTACCTACCACTTTGAAGTCCATATCACCTAAATGGTCTTCGTCACCCAAAATGTCAGATAGCACAGCAAAGCGGTCACCTTCCTGAATAAGCCCCATCGCAATACCCGCAACAGGCGACTTTAATGGCACACCAGCATCCATCATCGCTAATGACGAACCACAAACCGTTGCCATTGAACTAGAACCATTTGATTCGGTAATTTCAGAAACAACACGAATCGTATAAGGCCATACTTCTTGTGAAGGCACAGCAGGAAAAACTCCGCGACGCGCCAAATTACCATGACCAATTTCTCGACGGCCTGGTGTCCCTAAACGGCCAGTTTCACCAACAGAGTAAGGCGGAAAATTGTAATGTAGCGCAAAACGGTCACGGAAAGCACCTACCGCCAAGTCGTCGGTAATTTTGGCATCGGTTTCCGTCCCCAATGTTGTGACCACTAAAGCTTGTGTTTCACCGCGCGTAAACAAAGCAGAACCGTGAACACGAGGCAAGACACCCACTTGTACATTAATAGGGCGAATAGTTTTCGTATCACGACCATCAATACGTGGCTCACCAGCTAAAATGCGACCGCGAACGATTTTTTCTTCCATTTTACCGAAAGCCACTTCAACATCGTGCGCTTCAAACTGTGGCGCATCACCGCCTGCTAGGGCTTCTAAAGCTTCGTCACGCAATGCGCCTACCATTGTGTAGCGCGTTTGCTTTTCAGTAATACGGTATGCTTCACCCAAACGCGTTTCAACCAACGTAGCTAATGCTTGTTTCAACGCGACATTTTCTTCAGCTGGCGTCCAATCCCAAGCAGCCTTACCTGCATCGGCAGCAAAAGCATTAATAGCAGCAATCGCTGCTTGCATTTGATGGTGTCCAAAAACAACTGCGCCAAGCATCGTTTCTTCAGTCAACTCATGCGCTTCAGACTCTACCATTAACACCGCTTGCGATGTACCAGCAACAACCAAGTCTAACTTGCTTTCTGACATTTGCGAGCGCAAGGGGTTCAATACATACTGACCATCAATATAAGCAACTCGTGCACCACCAATAGGACCATTAAACGGCACGCCAGAAAGTGCTAATGCCGCAGAAGCACCAAGCATTGCTGGAATATCTGCCTGAATTTCAGGGTCTAAAGAAAGCAAGGTTGCAATAATTTGTACTTCGTTAAAGAAGCTTTCTGGAAATAACGGGCGTAACGGACGGTCAATTAAGCGAGAAATCAGCGTTTCAGCGTCGGAAGGCTTACCTTCGCGCTTACCATAACCACCAGGAATCTTACCTGCTGCAAAGGCCTTTTCTTGATAATGTACGCTTAACGGGAAGAAATCTTGCCCTGCTTTCGCTTTCTTAGCTGCAACGACCGTTACTAATAGCTGCGTATCCCCCATTTTAACCATAACAGCGCCATCTGCCTGACGGGCTATTTCACCTGTTTCAAGTGTAACGGTATGTTGACCATAGGGAAAAGAGATACTTTTTTTATTAAACACAGGATTTGCCTTTTGCATTAACGAAAATTCGGGGTAAAAAAAAGCCCATCATCGCTGACAGGCTTCTTTTTGGCGTAACAATTACTTACGCAGGCCTAAACGAGCAATTAAAGCTTTATAACGTTCATGATCTTTACGATTCAGATAGTCTAATAGCTTACGACGTTGGCTAACTAAACGCAACAGACCACGACGTGAATGGTGATCTTTTTTGTGTTCTTTGAAGTGTTCAGTTAACTGAACAATACGCGTTGTCATTAAAGCAACTTGCACTTCAGGTGAACCAGTATCGTTTGCAACGGTGCCGTATTCGGCAATAATCGCTGCAGTTTGTTCTTTAGATAAAGACATAATAAAACTCCTAGGATCGGTTTTTTAACAAATTTCCCCGCAACCGATAGCAGGGAATTTACTATTATAACTTAATTCAGCAAACAAGCCAATACATCTATTTACCGCAACACCAAATGACTGTGCAATAGGGTTAGTGCCGACCATTGCCATAGAAATAATGATTGAGATTGGCGATGTCTTCGCCCATATGGCGAATTAAATAGTCCAAACTGACAATCGCATTTTCCAATAAGTTTACAGCAATAATTGGATGCTCTATTTTTAAGCGTTGGTACATGGCGCGCGTTAACACCAACATTTGCACACTTTTTGAATCTGCTTTTATGCGTACATTACGCGGCTTACGATCGAAGAAAGACATCTCACCCACCAAAGTACCTTCTTTCATACTGGCAACTTTAATTTCAGAACCTTCTTCTTCACGATAAATCGCTGACTTTCCTGAAACCACGAAATAAAGGGCATCACCCACTTCACCAATTTCAGCAATCACTTGATCTTTCTTAAAGGTAACATCCTGCAAATACTCTCGCAAGGTAGCTACTTCTTGACGCGTTAATGTTTCACAAATTAGATTCTTACGAAAATAAGCAATCATTTCTTCAGTGGTCATATTCATCATGCGCTATCTCGCTTCTATACATTACATTGTTTTAAGATAGCAAAAGCTAACCATAAAGACAATCAAAAACAGTTTAATTCATCCACCGTTCTAACATGACGCCTTGAAATGGGGTTGCTTTTACTAAACCATAAAATTTGCCGTCTTGATCATAACAGCGCATCGGGGCTGAACTTGTTAGCGGATAACCAAGGTCTTGCGCAGAAATTTTTTGTCCTTGTGCAAGCCGATTAATGAGCGGCATCGGCAAGCTAATCGCTTCAAAATGCATTAAGGCACGATCTATAGGCAATAAATACGACTGTAAGCTTTTGTCTAAAACATGTTGCCAAGCACACCAGTCTTTAGTCGTTGCATGCATATCTTCTAAAGGATCAAACCCTGCAACACCAATGCGGCGTAGTGCAATTAAATGTCCACCACACCCTAAGGCTGTACCAATATCTTCTCCCAACACACGAATATAAGTTCCCTTAGAACACCAAACCTGAATGGAAATTTGATCATCGGTAAATGCGAGCAATTCAATAAGATAGAAATGAATTCCCCTGGCTTCACGCGCAACAGTAATCCCTTCTCTCGCCAGCTTATACAAGGGTTGCCCTTGTTGTTTTAAGGCAGAGTACATAGGTGGCGTTTGCGCATAAGCGCCACGAAAGCGTGATAAAACCGATTCAATTAACGAGGCCGTCAACTTAGGCACAGTTTGTTGTTGTAACAAATCACCTTCGGCATCGCCCGTCGTCGTCGTTTGACCTAATTGAATGGTAGCAACATAACGCTTATGGGCATCTAACAAATAAGGAAGGGCTTTTGTACCCTGTCCAAATCCTATTGGTAACAAGCCCGTCGCCATCGGATCCAGCGTGCCACTATGCCCAGCTTTGCTTGCGTTCAACATATAGCGTGCTTTTTGCAAAGCGCCGTTAGAGGTAATACCCGCTGGCTTATCTAGCAATAGAATGCCATTCACTTCTGCCATGCGTAATATTTAGCCTTTATCTGTTTCAGACGCTACATCTGCTGGCATTTCACTAGAAATAACTGCCGCTTTTCTTAGTAGCGCATCAACCTTTTGCGCTTCTTCTTCAACACTGTCAAAGAAAAAACGTAACTGTGGCGTAATTCTAAGCATCATACGTTTACCAATTTCTGTACGAAAATAGCCCGCAGCCTGATTCAAGACTTTCATTATCTCTGCTGCTTCGTCAGCATTTTTACCCAAAATACCAACATAAATACTCGCAACAGATAAGTCCGAAGATAAACGAACGTCTACTGGCGTTACCCACGCCAAACGTTGGTCCTTACATTCAAAACGCAGCAACTGCGCCAACTCTCGCAAAATTTGTTGTTCAATGCGTCGTGCTCGCGAAAACTCTTTAGCCATAGCCGATTTATTTCTCTCTGTTAATCACGATAAAGAAGGGGGCGAGAGCACAAATATCATCTTACGATAACAATGGCTATCACCCCCGACCTGTTAAGCATGTCAATTCAACAAACGATCACTTATAGTGTACGTTTAACTTGAACTCGCTCGTAAACTTCAATTTGATCGCCTGGTTTAACGTCGTTATAGTTTTTAACGCCAATACCACATTCAAAGCCTTGACGCACTTCTGCTGCATCGTCTTTGAAACGACGTAATGACTCTAATTCGCCTTCATAAATAACAACGTTATCACGCAATACACGAATTGGGTTACTACGCTTAATCAAGCCTTCTGTCACCATACAACCAGCAATCGCACCAAATTTCGGCGAACGGAATACATCGCGCACTTCGGCAATACCAATAATTTGTTCTTTAAATTCTGGCTCTAATCGACCCAACATCGCGTTACGAACTTCATCCACTACCTCGTAAATAATACTATGGTAGTGCACTTCATAGCCTTCTTGTTCGATACGGCGTTTCGCACCTGCATCGGCACGCACGTTAAAACCAAACATAATGGCATTAGACGAAATCGCCAAATCTACGTCTGTTTCGGTAATAGCACCGACCGCAGCATAAATAATTTTTACGCGCACTTCATCAGTCGACAACTTCTCAAGCGAACCGGTTAAGGCTTCTATCGAGCCTTGAACATCACCTTTAAGGACGATATTAACAATTTTAATATCCCCTTCGGTCATGCCTTTAAACATATCTTCCAACTTAGATTTCTGCTGTGCTGCCTCACGCAATGATTTGGCACGCGTTTGACGGAACATTGCTACTTCACGTGCTTTACGCTCGTCAGGCACAACAGACAACTCGTCACCCGCATTAGGAACGCCTGACAAACCTAGTACTTCCGCTGGAATACCTGGGCCAGCTTCATCCATAGGACGACCATTTTCGTTCACTAAGGCACGAACACGACCGTACTCCATACCACAAACAACAATGTCACCTTTACGCAAGGTACCTTGCTGAACAAGCACAGTCGCAACAGGACCACGTCCTTTATCCAAACGTGATTCCAACACAGAGCCATGGGCTGGTGCATCTTTAACCGCTTGCAATTCTAATACTTCAGATTGAATAAGAATTGCATCTAATAAACCATCTAAGTTTTGGCCAAGCTTAGCGGAAACTTGAATGAATTGAACATCGCCACCCCATTCTTCTGCAACCACTTCATAACCAGACAGCTCTTGCATTACGCGTTCTGGGTTAGCTTCAGGTTTATCGATTTTATTCACAGCAACAACAATCGCAACACCAGCTGCTTTAGCATGCTGAATAGCTTCAACAGTTTGTGGCATCACACCATCGTCAGCAGCAACAACAAGGACAACGATGTCTGTTACTTTTGCACCACGGGCACGCATAGCAGTAAAGGCTTGGTGACCAGGTGTATCAATAAAGGTAATGCCACCACGTTCTGTTTCTACATGATA
Source organism: Thiotrichales bacterium (assembly GCA_022759035.1). Lineage (GTDB taxonomy): Bacteria > Pseudomonadota > Gammaproteobacteria > Thiomicrospirales > Thiomicrospiraceae. The sequence goes on along the minus strand of JAEMQD010000058.1, from coordinate 23,663 downwards.
AGCACCGATATGCTGTGTAATACCGCCCGCTTCACCATGCGCCACTTTAGCACGACGAATCGCATCGAGTAATGATGTTTTACCATGGTCGACGTGACCCATAATAGTAACTACTGGCGAGCGCGTTACCAACTGACCTTCAGAAGCGCTTGCTAATAGTGCTTCTTCCAAGGCGTTTTCGTTAATAACTTTAGCCGTATGTCCCATTTCTTCAACAACCAATACCGCTGTTTCTTGGTCTAGCGTTTGGTTAATGGTCACCATTGTGCCTAGGCTAACCATCATAAATTTAATGACTTCAGAAGCCTTAACCGACATTTTGTCAGCGAGTTCTGCTACGGTAATGGTTTCACCAATGGCAACTTCACGAACAATTGGTGCTGCAGGCTTTTTAAAGCCATGCTGATTATCTTCTTGTTGCTTTTTATTGCCTTTGTGTGGTGCTTTTTTAGCGCCACGGCTAAAACGGTCTTCGTTTTGATTTTCTTTTGGCGAAGGCTTGTTGCCGGCTTTGTGTGCGCCATGTTTAACCATTTTCTTTTTGTCTACTGGCTCAATGGCTTCAGCAACGCTGGGCACTTCAACAAATGGCTTTTTATGATGCACAACAACTTCTGGCTCTGCTACTGCTTCAGGTGTCATCACCGGAGCTTCTGGAACGTCAACAACGGGCGTAACATCTGCAATTTTTTCTTTTGTTTCAACAGTCGGTACAACTTCTACCTGTTCCATTTCAACAACTGGTTTAGACGCCATTTGTGGTGCTGGTGTGCTTAGCACTTCTGCTGCGGCATCACCATCGCGTTTAACGTATGTACGCTTTTTACGCACCTCAACGTCAACGGTGCGCGCACCACGGTGACCAGAACTAGGCGAAACACTGACCGTCTGCACGGTTTTACGCGTTAAGGTTACCTTACTGGGCGTTGTTTCTTCTGCTTGTCCATGCTTACGTTGTAAATAAGTCAATAATTGTTTTTTTTCTTCTTCTGAAACAATATCAGTTGCGCGCTTCGTTCCTACACCCGCTGCAGAAAACTGTTCTATAAGCTGCTCAACCGCACGATTCATACTTTTTGCAAACTGTGCAACTGTCATATCGGCCATATCATGACCTCCTTATTCTTCTCAAGCAAACCAAGGCGCACGCGCCGCCATAATTAAAGCAGATGCTTTGCTTTCCGGCATTGCTATCAATTCTAATAATTCATCTACGCCTAACTCTGCTAACAACTCTTGCGTATTTACGCCGTTTTCAGCTAGGGTTAGTGCCATTTCTTCTGTCATGCCGTCTAATGCCAACAAATCAGCTTCTGGACGTAGGCTTTCTTTACGCTCTTCCAACTCAATCGCTTTTGTTAACAAATAGTCTTTAGCACGCTCACGCAATACATTAACCAACGCTTCATCAAAGCCATCAATTTCCAACATTTCAGCAAGTGGTACATAAGCCACTTCTTCGATGCTCGTAAAGCCTTCTGCAACAAGAACTTGTGCTAAATCATCATCAACACCAAGCGCATTAACAAATAATTGAATTTGCGTTGATGACTCAGCATAAGCTTTTGCTTCCATTTCTGTTTGCGTCATAACGTTCAATTCCCAGCCAGTTAATTCACTAGCAAGACGAACGTTTTGACCACGAATACCGATCGCTTTAGCAAGACCATCATCAGGTACAGCTAAATCCATACTGTGCATGTCTTCATCCATAGAGATTTTGACAATCTCTGCGGGTGCCATGGCATTAATTACGCACTGTACTGGGTCGTCATTCCATAACACAACGTCTATACGCTCACCGCCCAACTCATTGGTAATTGCTTGAACGCGCGCACCACGCATGCCAATGCAAGCACCGATCGGATCAATACGTTTATCGTTAGCACGAACAGCTACTTTTGCACGAACACCTGGATCACGTGCTGCACCCATAATGTCAATCATCTCGTCGCCAACTTCTGGGACTTCAATTTTGAACAGTTCAATTAACATTTCAGGCGTAGTACGAGAAACAAACAACTGAGGACCGCGTGGCATAAATTTCACTTCACGCAATAAACCACGCACACGTTCGCCCATACGGAAGTTGTCACTTGGCAACTGGTCCTGTTTCATCACAACAGCTTCAACGTTTTCACCTAAATCAAGGAATACCATGCCCTTATCGATGCGCTTGACAACGCCCGTAATCAGCTTGCCTTGGCGCGCGCTATATTCTTCCACTACTTTAGCGCGTTCAACTTCGCGCAATTTTTGCAGAATAACCTGCTTAGCTGTTTGTGCACCAATACGACCAAACTCAATTGATTCCATCGGCTGTTCTACCCAACCACCAACCTGTGCGTTAGCATCCATTTGGCGCGCGGCATCTAATGACATTTGGATAGAGCCATCAATCATCTCTTCTTCTGTCGCCACTACTTCCCAGCGACGGAAAGTATCGTACTCTCCTGTTTTACGATCGATCGCAACGCGTACTTCACAAGCATCGTCATGACGCTTACGAGTTGCCATTGCCAATGCCTCTTCAATTGCTTGAAAAATAGCTTCTTTTGGTACACGCTTTTCGTTAGCAATACCTTCAACAACTAGCAAAACTTCCTTGCTCACGTTATACGTCCTCAATCATCAAATCGAACAATAAGTGAAGCCTTATCGACTTCACTCCATAAAAAATCTATCAATTGTCCTGCTTCATCTTGCAGCGACAACTGCCCATTTTCGCAACCACGCAATACGCCGGTAAAATTTCGTTTTTTCCCTTTACCTTGCGTATGTGTTCTAACGCGAATTTCTTGTCCAACATAGTGAGCAAGTTGCTCATAATAAAAGAATGTACGCTCTAGTCCTGGCGAAGAAATTTCTAAACGATAAGCAACATCGATGGGATCTTCAACATCCATAACTGCACTGACTTGACGCGAAACGCGCGCGCAATCATCAACAGTAACGCCATTCGCTTTATCAATATAAATTCGCAATGTCGCTGAATGCGCGTGGCGCGCAAACTCAATCCCCCACAAATCGTACTGCAATCCAGTCACAACGGGACGCAACATGTGTTCGAGCTTTTCCAATAAAGTCACTTACTTCTCCAGATAAATGAAAAAACCCCGTTAAACGGGGTTTTATATTTTTCGTGCATTATACCGAAACCAACACCAAAAAGTCAACGAACTAGCGCAGAAGCCACCTGATCAGCCTGTTGTTGCCCCATTAATAACTGAATTAACTGTAAGCTAAAATCTATTGCAGTTCCTGGACCACGAGAAGTAATAACGCGTTCAGCTATTTCAACAGCACTACCAACATAATTAAAACGGACATCGGTCGTACTTAACACCCCAGGATAAGCAGTAACGGACCGTCCATCCAACAATCCTGCCTTTAACAACACCATGGGGGCTGCACAAATAGCTGCAACAATACCACCAGCAGCGTAATGCCGCTGTAGCAGGCTGATGATTCGTGCGTCATCATGCAGATGTTTACTACCGGGCATACCACCAGGAAGCACGATCAAATCGAAAGGCGCATCCAATACCGACGACAGAATCGCATCGGCCTGAATGACGACGCCACGGCTCGCCTTAACCAACAAATCGTCGGTTAGACTAGCCGCAATCACTTCGACACCGGCTCTGCGCAATAAATCAATAACAGTTACCGCTTCAAGTTCTTCAAAACCAGCGGCCAAAGGCACCAACACGCGTTTATTCATACAGCTATCAACGCTTCGACATAGCCATTGCTTTAAGCAAGTTCTGCGCTTCGTAAAGCTCATAATCTTTACTCACTAATGCATCTTCTGGCTTAGCATCTGTTGCGTTTGTATCCGCCTTGTCTTTATCTACCGCTTTAGCGGCAGCTTTGCCATCTTTATCGTCTTTAGGATTCGCTAAATGACGACTTAAATCGGCTTCTTTAACACGTTCTAATGACTTGTCTACTAAGTCTACCTTAACTTGTTCGATCTTCACATCTGGCGTAATACCTTCCGCTTGAATAGAACGACCTGCAGGCGTAAAGTAACGCGCCGTTGTTAATTTAATTGCAGCACCGTTTTGTAGCGGTATCACACTTTGTACAGAGCCTTTACCAAAGCTCGTGCGGCCAGCAATCAAGGCACGACCATTATCCTGTAACGCACCAGCTACAATTTCAGAAGCAGAGGCAGAGCCTTCATTAATTAACACGACAACTGGCGCACCATTTAGTACATCGCCTTTTGTAGCGCTAAAACGCATGTCAGAATCTTTCACACGTCCTTCTGTATAAACAATCAGTCCCTTATCGAGTAAAGCGTCAGAAACTTCTACCGCGGCGTTCAACACGCCACCAGGATTATTACGCAAATCAAGTACCAATCCTTTTAATGGGCGCGTATTTTCCTTGGTAAGTTTATCAATAGCATCCACCAACTGGGTGCCTGTTTTTACCTGAAACTGACTGATACGGACATAACCATAATCAGCGCTCAGCAAACGCTGTTTAACACTATTTACTTTAATAACCGCACGCGTTAATTTGATGATAAGTGGTTTATCTTCCGACTTACGCATAACCGTTAACTGCACATCAGTCCCTGCCTTGCCACGCAACTTGTCCACTGCCTGTTGCAGCGTTAAGCCTTTAACTGGCACATCATCAATGCGTACAACTAAGTCACCTGCTTTAATACCTGCTTTGTTGGCTGGCGTATCATCAATGGGGGCGATGACTTTAATAAAGCCATCTTCCATGCCCACTTCCATCCCCACACCACCAAACTCTCCTTTAGTAGTTTCTTCCATGTCTTTAAAAGAGTCGGCTTTTAAGTAAGCAGAGTGCGGATCGAGATTAGACAACATACCATCAATGGCATTTTCTAACAGGGCTTTATCATCAACAGGCTCAACATAGTCTTTGCCAATACGTTCAAAAACTTCTGCAAATGCACGAAGCTCGGCCAAAGGTAAACCGCCTTCCGATGTCGCCTCAGCCTTACTGCCCACCTTATCGGCCAGAACGCTTGCAGAACCAGCAACAATAATCCCAACACTAAACCCTAATGCAACCCATAAACTCTTTTTGTTTGCCATGCCAATAACCTTTACACACAAAATTCAACTTTCGCTAATCATACTGTAATTTTTATCTAAACAGCAGCCTCTTCGTTTAATTTTAATGAACATCCTTATTTACTCGGCACACAACTCGGTTAGCTAAAATGCGTAAATGTGCTAATATTAGTCAAAATAAAGAAAGAATACAGAGGAAATAAAAACAAAATGACTGGCTTTATGGATAACGTACCTTTTGATGGCAGAGAAGACAACATACAAAAGGCAGCGATCGCATTAAAAGCAATGGGGCATCCGTTGCGCCTTAAAATTTTATGTGTCATCGGCAATGAAGAAGTTCCTGTTATGGACATTGTTGAACAAGTAGGCACAACGCAAAGCAACGTTTCTCAACACATTGATATTTTGCGTGAAAAAGGGATTATTGTTTCTCGAAGAGAAGGCAGTAAAATTTTATGTCGTATTAAAGACTCTGAACTACTTTCGCTAATGTCTGTAATGCAAAAAACTTTTTGTCAAATTAACTAAGCGACAATGTTGTGATACATCGCCTTATTAGTCAGTTATTTTTGCTTCTTGCGGTATTATCTGTAAGCGCATGCGCTAATGATGTGCAAGGTGATTTGCCTAACCAGAAAGCAGTACAAACAACAAAAATTGATACTTTTGCGACACCTTCTTTACCCGCTCCAGCAGCGTTAGATGCAACCCCAATGCAATCTTTTCCTGACTGGTTAGCTAACTTTAAAGCAGAAGCAAAAGCAAAAGGCATTAAAGAAAGCACCCTTTCGGCGGCAACGCCTTATTTAACGATTAATGAGACGGTGCTTAAACTCGATCAGCAACAACCAGAGTTTACGCAAACTTTTTGGACTTATCTCGATAAGCGTCTTTCCGAGATTCGCATTCAAGCTGGAAAATTACAAATTTTTCGCTATCAATCGTTACTTGCACAAATTCAGACCGATTACGGCTTACCGCCAGAAATATTAGTTTCTTTTTGGGGATTAGAAACAAACTATGGCACATATTTAGGCAACTTCTCGACATTAGAAGCCTTAACCACACTCGCCTACAACCCAAGGCGAAGTAGTTTTTTTCGCAAAGAGTTATTAGCAGCACTTAATATTATCGATCGCGGTAACATTGACGCTAAAGATATGGTTGGCTCTTGGGCGGGCGCTATTGGTCAAATGCAATTTATGCCCACCGTATACCTAAAACACGCGCTCGATGCCGACCATGACAATAAAGCTGACTTATGGCACAGTACAACCGATGCCCTTACTTCGGCAGCTGCCTACCTTAAACAAGCTGGCTGGCAACCAAATCAGCCTTGGCTACAAGAAGTTTCGTTACCAAACAACTTTGACTATGCCCTTGCTGATGGCAAAACAGATGTGCCACTTAAACAAATTAAAGCACTCGGCATACAGCCTGCTGGTGGTGCTAGTTGGCAAAATAACGACGACAGTTCTGTTATATTATTACTCCCCGCTGGACACGAAGGTCCTGCCTTTATTGCTTGGTCGAACTTTAAAGTGATTAAACGGTGGAACAACTCGAATAATTATGCTATTGCAGTGGGCTTAATGGCGCAACGCCTAGCAACAGACTATCGTTTGAGTATTAAAGCCCCTAAAGACAATAAACCTTGGCCAAAAACATTTATCCTTCAGCTACAAAACACGTTAACCGCGCTCGGTTACGATACAGGTGGTAGCGACGGTTGGTTTGGCAATCGCAGCATGCAGGCATTAAGAAACTTTCAAAGGGACAATGGCTTACCAGCAGATGGCTACCCCAATAACGAAACATTAAAGAAACTCGATCTGTCTTTGTAAAAAATATTACATTAGCTAATTAATGGATAGTGATATAGGAAATAACGAGCGACCATGTCAACTTCTGAAATACGCATCAAGCAAATTATTCAATCACTTCCAGACGCTATCGTTGTTGGAGATATAGATGGTCGCGTTAAATATCTTAATCCTGCCGCAGTAACACTACTTAACTACACGCAACAAACCGCTTTAGACTTACCGCTATCGGATATCGTCACTCTTGTCGACGAAACCACCGATGAAGTGATCGCTTGTATTGGCCTTAAAGCCATGATTTCTGGACAGGAAGAAAATGCTGGCAGCAATGCATTACTCATTGGCAAAGATGGGTTAAGTGAGTTACCGGTAGAGGTTACGGCAACACCACTCATTAATGATGATAAAGTGAATGGTGTCTTGTTAACAATCCATGATGTACGCCTAGCACGCTTTTCTCGAAAACAATTGTCTTGGAACGCAAGCCACGATACGCTAACAGGACTATACAACCGTTTTGAATTTGAACGACAATGCAATGCCTTGTTATTAACTGCAAAACGAGATCAACAAGAACATGCGCTCCTACTGATTGATATCGACCATTTTCGTCAGCTAAATGAATTAGCCGGTAATCACTATGGCGACGAACTACTGGTACACATTGCGCAACTACTAAAAGGATTATTGCGCGCAACGGATCATTTATCACGCAATGCTTCAGATCAATTCTTAGTCCTCCTCGCACACTGCAAAGTTGACACAGCACAAAAAATTGCCGAAAACATTCGTCAACAAATAGAAAATACCGTGTTAGATATTGGTAGTGGCCAATGGCCCGTTACAGCGAGTATTGGCATTGTTGTTATTAGTGCGCAAAGCCCATCAAACGTGATACAGCTGTTACACGAGGCAGAAAGTGCTTGTTTTGCAGCAAAACAGGCGGGACGAAATAGCGTTTCTTGCTTTAACGCCGAGCAAATTCGGCAATACAATAGCGAACTTATTGCGATTCAATCTGCAATAAACAATAGCGATTTCGCACTTTATTATCAAGTGATTGAGCCTACCAAGTCGCAGTCGCCTATTTGTGAAATATTACTGCGCCGCGTGGATACTGATGGCAACATTTACGAACCCGCCAGTTTTTTACCCCTATGCGAACGCAGTGGACTGATTATGCAACTCGACTTGTGGGTTATTAGAAATACCTTAGAGCACCTTACAAGTCATGCAGAAATGTTGTCGCACTTTGAGCGCATTCACATCAACTTATCTGCTTATTCTTTTACAAGTCATCAGTTTTTAGAAGAAGTCGAAGCACTCATTGCGAACTTTATGCTACCACATGGGTTATTGTGTTTTGAAATCAGCGAGAGCTCACTGATGCACAACCTTGCGCATACAGAACAAGTAATGCGCGTATTGTCTGCTTTAGGTTGTCGTTTTGCCGTGGACGATGTTAATGCTGACCTAAACAACATTAAGCAACTAATGAAGCTACCCATTGATATGGTGAAAATTGATGGCGCGCTCGTACAAGAAGCAGAAACACCTTTCGGTGCAACCATTATTCAAGCAATTCAACAAATCGCACATTCAACAAATATGCTGACTGTCGCGCAACAGGTAGAAAGCTTTACAATCTACGAATGGCTACAACAGCAACAAGTTGACTTTGTGCAAGGCTTCATCCTAAACGAACCAAAACCATTAACCGAGCTAGCGTTAGCAACCTAACGCTAAAAGTAAACATTGGTTACGCCGAACGTTTACTATCCGAACGCCAGGCATCCCACACAAGCAACAATGCGCCTAAGGTAATCGCAATATCGGCAACATTAAACGTCGGATAATGCCAAAAATGCCAATGAAAATCTAAAAAATCAACCACATGCTGGTAGGCAAGACGATCTATTACATTACCCAATGCACCGCCGAGCACTGCAAGTAAGCCAATGACCAAAACCTTGTTTGATTTTGCTGTTTTACGCAACCACACTAACAATGCCACACTAACTATCATCGCCAGAGCGACAAAAAACCAACGTTGCCAGCCACCCGCGTCACCTAAAAAACTAAAGGCCGCACCAGGATTAAATGCCAAGGTTAAATTGAAAATAGGCAATAGAGAGACTGGTTCATAAGGCGCTAAAAAACTAAGCGCTAATATTTTTGTACTTTGATCTAGCACAATAATCAATAATGCCAACCAAAGCCAAGCCAAACCGCTTTCTTGAAAAGGCAACCCTTTATTCTGCTGAAACGACTCTGATTGATCAGGCATATTGTCTTACCTCTCCGTCGCCCGAAACATTATCAACACAACGACCACAAATGGTTTCATGACCAGCATAGCTACCCACGTCATCCCTATGATGCCAACAACGTTCACATTTAGTATGTGCCGTCGGAACAATACAAACCGAAACGCCTGGCAATTCAGTGGCAACCGCTTCGGACGGTGCTGTGTCTAATAAATGAAGGTCCGCTTTTGACGTAATCAACACAAAACGTAATTCATCTTTCAGTAAACTTAAACGAGCATACCAAGAGGCATCGACATACAAGGCCACTTCTGCTGTCAATGAACCCTTAATGGTACCTGCATTGCGCACGACCTCTAACTGTTTGTTTACCGCATCGCGCAATTGCATCATATCTTGCCAATAAGCGGCATCCATTTGTTGACTATCTGCCAATAAGGGCGCTAACCCCGTATACCACTGTGCGGTAAACACATGCGCGGCATCTAACTCTCCCAGCTCTTGTTGCATCGTTTCCCATATTTCATCGCTGGTATAACTTAAAATAGGCGCAATCCAACGAACCATTGCTTGTAGCACATGGTAAAGTGCAGTTTGTACCGAACGATGCGCATGAGAACCTTGCTTAGCGGTATATTGACGATCTTTAATAATATCCAGGTAAAAAGAACCTAAATCGACCGAGCAAAAGTGGTGTACCGACTGTACAATTTGATGAAACTGATACGCTTGATAGTCAGCGACAATTTGTGTTTGCAGATCATAAGCTTTATGCACGACCCACTTATCCAGCGCCACTAACTCAGTCAAAGGTAATGCTTGCTGTGCATTAAAGCCTTTCAAATTAGCCAATAAAAAGCGCGCTGTATTGCGAATACGGCGATAGCTATCGGCAATACGCGCAATAATTTCACTCGATACCGTCATTTCATATCGGTAATCGCTCGAAGCAATCCATAGCCTTAAAATATCCGCACCAAACTTATCACAAATTTCTTGGGGTGAAACAACATTCCCCTTCGATTTTGACATTTTTTTACCATCAGCATCAACAGTAAAGCCGTGTGTCAATACTGCGCGATAAGGCGCCGTGCCATCCATAGCTAATGACGTCAACAATGATGACTGAAACCAGCCTCTATGCTGATCGGAGCCTTCCAAGTAGAGGTCAGCTGGTCGAGAAACACCCTCGCGCGTTTCTAACACGCAAGCATGGGTAACGCCAGAATCAAACCAGACATCCAAAATATCTTGGACCTTTTCATAGAAAGGCGCATCTTCTCCAATAAACGCTTCATTGTCTAGTTCATACCAGACATCAACGCCGTGCATTTCTACTTTATCCGCAACGCGCTTTAAGATATTGCTCGTATCTGGATGCATTTCATGCGTATGCTTATGCACAAAAATAGCAATAGGCACACCCCAATTTCTCTGGCGAGAAATGCACCAATCAGGTCGTCCATCAATCATAGCGTTAATTCGACCTTGCCCCCAATCTGGCACCCAGTTTACCGTTGGAATCGTGTCCAGCGCTTGTTGACGCAGCCCTGCTTGCTCCATACTAATAAACCATTGCGGTGTCGCACGAAAGATTAAAGGTGTTTTGGTACGCCAACAATGCGGATAACTATGCGTAATCGCAGCATGATGTATGAGAACATCTTTTTCGCGTAATAAGTCAAGCACCTTAGCATCAACGGTTAATACTGACTCGCCAGCAAAGAATGGGGTTGTTTCGACAAACTTACCTGAACCATCTACAGGGCAATTCACAGGTAAGTTGTAACGTAAACCAACTTGAAAATCTTCAATACCATGTGCTGGTGCGGTATGCACAGCACCCGTACCTGCGTCGGCAGTAACATGCTCACCAACAATAATCGGAACATGTTTATCTAAAAATGGATGTTGTAATGCCAACCCTTCCAAAGCAAGACCTTGTCCTGTTGCCAAAACTTGGTAGTTGTCTATGCCATAACGTCCCATGACAGACTCAAGCAAAGATAGTGCAATAATAATGCGCTCGTCTTGGCCATTTCTTTGAATTTGAACCAGAGCGTACTCAAACTCAGGATTCAAAGAAACGGCTTCGTTCGCTGGCAATGTCCAGGGCGTTGTTGTCCAAATAATGACTGAAAGCCGCCCCTTACCACGTAACAAATGTGTCGCCTGCCAACGAGAAAACACTTGTTCAGGATCAACGACCGCAAAAGCCACATCAATCGCATTAGAGCGCTTGTCTGCATATTCAACCTCTGCTTCTGCCAAGGCAGACTGAGCGCCGACACTCCAATAGACAGGTTTAAGCCCTAAATAAACATGATGGTTGTCTACAATTTTCGCTAACGCACGCAATTGATTGGCTTCAAAACTAAAATCTTTAGTTAAATATGGCTGATCCCAATCAGCAACAACGCCAAGGCGTTGAAAGTCTTTTTTCTGACGCGCTACCTGCTCATCAGCGTAGTTACGGCAGGCTTGACGAAAAGCACGTGCATCTAACTTACTACCAACTTTACCTTCCACCTTTTCCACGTTAAGCTCAATAGGCAATCCATGACAATCCCAACCTGGAATATAAGGTGCATCAAAGCCAGAAAGCACTTTAGATTTAATAATCATGTCTTTAAGGACTTTATTGACAGCATGCCCAATATGAATATCACCGTTTGCATAAGGTGGACCATCATGCAACACAAAGCTCGCGCACCCTCTTCTCGCCGAACGCATTTGTTCGTACAAATCTTTTGCTTGCCATTCAGCCAAACGAATAGGTTCGCGCTTAGGCAGGTCGCCACGCATAGGGAAAGAGGTATCAGGAAGATTTAGCGTCAATTTATAATCAGTCATGGAGTAAAGCTCAAATTAGGCAGCAAATATAATTATGTCTATTTTAACAGACAGACGCTTAGCAACCTACTTTTGTGCAATAAAAAACCCCGCATAGGCGGGGTTTTTTATCATCAAGACAATAAATTAATATTGGCTACGACGTTGGAAAGCTGGACGTGGAGAGTCTTTTTTAGGCTCAGACACGTTAACTTTTAATGGACGACCTTTCATATCAGCATTGTTTAATGCTTCAATGGCTGCTTCGCCTTGTGCTTGATCAGGCATATCCACAAAGCCAAAGCCTTTAGAACGACCTGTTTCGCGGTCTTTAATAATTGTAGCGCGAGTTACTTCACCGTGCGCAGTAAATAGTGCACGTAGGTCGTCTTCGCTAATGGTATATGGCAGGTTGCCCACATAAAGTTGCATATCAAAATCTCATCATCTGCATCTTGAATAAACTGCCTACCCACCGATGCGAGTGAGTGAAACAGTGTTGATGGCTACTTGCCAAACAACAATTAACACTAGTGTAGCTCAATTAAGGATTAGGTAACATGTTTTTTTAATGAAATTTTGATTATTTTTATTAATACCCTCATTCATAAACATAAAAACCGCCTAGCATCATCTGCATCCTTTTGAATATTAAGCTTTAATTCATCTATAGAGTTAAATTTTTTTTCTTCTCTTAATTGATGCAATAACAAAACATCCACCTTTTTTCCATAGGCATTGCCTTGCCAATCGAAAATATGTACTTCTAACCGATGTTGTAATCCTGACAAAGTAGGCCGAACACCAATATTGGCAACACCAAGCATCGGTTGATCTGCCAAACCAAGCACGCGAACAACAAATACCCCTGTCACTGCTGGCAAATGTTTAAATAAAATATTTAAGGTAGGAAAACCTATTGTTCTACCCAACTTTTGCCCGTGTACAACCCGACCGCGAATGGTATAAGGATGCCCCAGTATCTGTTCCGCTAGCGCCAGATTCGCATCAGCTAAGGCTTCTCTTAACCAAGTTGAGGCTAGTCGTCGTCCATGCAACTGAAAACAAGGTGTTTGTGCCACACGAAATTGATATTGATTTGCTAAATCGGCAAGTAACGAAAAATTACCTTGTCTATCTTTACCAAAGCGAAAATCATCGCCAACCCATACGGCAACAGCGTGCAATTGATCGAGCAAGATATGGCGTACAAAATCTATTGCTGTTAACGCGGCAAAATGACGATTAAAACGAATAATACCGACACGTTGAATGCCCAACTTTTGCAAACCATACAACTTTTCACCCAGACTCATTAATCGTGGCGGTGCTTTATCGGCACGCAAAAACTCAAGCGGTTGCGGTTCAAATAAAATTACCGTACTTACAGCATCCATCGCTGTTGCTTGATCTTGCACTGCTTTCAACAGTTGCTGATGCCCTAGGTGTAAGCCATCAAAATTACCAATGGTGACTACCGATGGTGCACCAGCATGACATGGATTAAGGGTTAATACATGCACAGAAAAAACAATCGCTTAATGTTCGCGTGTCGCAGTAAACTTCAACTTAGGCCAACGCTCTTCGGTTAACGATAAGTTGACCCGTGAAGGCGCCAGATAACACAAATGTCCTGCTGCATCGTAAGCCAAGTTGTCTTTAGACTTATCCAACAACTTATCGACTTCCGATTTATCGCCCTCAACCCAATGCGCAGTCGCAATACTCACTGGCTCAAACAAACACTTCACGCCATACTCATCTTGCAATCGATGTGCGACCACATCAAACTGAAGCACACCAACTGCACCCAAAATAAGGTCATTATTTAGCAATGGTCTAAATAGTTGCGTTGCACCCTCTTCCGACAACTGCGTTAAGCCTTTTTGCAAGGCTTTCATTTTAAGCGGATCGAGCAACCGTGCGCGGCGAAACAAGTCAGGGGCAAAGTTAGGAATGCCCGTAAACTTTAGTTCCTCACCTTGCGTAAAAGTATCACCGATTTGAATAGTGCCATGATTGTGGATACCAATAACGTCTCCAGCAAAAGCTTCTTCAACACCTTCACGTGCATTAGCCATAAAGGTAATTGCTTGAGCAATTTTCACTTCTTTACCAGTACGTACTTGCAACAGTTTCATGCCTTTTTCGTAACGACCAGAAACCAAGCGCATAAAAGCAACGCGATCACGATGCTGTGGATCCATATTCGCCTGAATCTTGAATACAAAACCAGTCATTTTTTCTTCTTCTGGCTCAACAAAACGCGCAGAACCGTTACGTCCATGTGGTTTAGGCGCAAAGTCGACGAAGGCATCCAACAATTCTTGTAAACCAAAGTTATTAATGGCTGAACCAAAATAAACGGGGGTTAACTTACCAGACATAAAGGCTTCTAAATCAAAACTATGACTCGCTCCCTTAACCAGCTCAATTTCCATACGCAACTCTTCAGCTTGATCACCCAAAACTTCATCTAACGCTGGGTTATCTAGTCCTTGAATTAGTCGACCTTCTGTTGCTTTGTCATTACTACTCTGCTCAAATAAACGAACCGTATCGTTTAAAAGATGATAAATCCCCTTGAAACGCTTTCCCATGCCAATCGGCCAAACAATAGGCGCACATTGAATTTTCAGCACACTTTCAACTTCATCTAATAAATCAATTACTTCCCGACCTTCACGATCAAGCTTATTAATGAATGTTAAAATCGGCGTGTCGCGCAAACGACAAACTTCCATTAACTTAACGGTACGATCTTCAACCCCTTTGGCACAATCAATCACCATAAGTGCCGAGTCAACGGCCGTTAATGTGCGATAAGTATCTTCAGAGAAGTCTTCGTGCCCTGGCGTATCTAACAGGTTAATAATGGCATCTCGATAAGGAAATTGCATGACCGAAGAAGTGACAGAAATACCGCGCTCTTTTTCCAAGGCCATCCAATCTGAAGTTGCATGGCGTGCCGCTTTTCTCCCTTTTACCGTTCCCGCCAACTGAATAGCGCCACCGAATAACAACAGTTTTTCAGTAACAGTGGTTTTACCCGCATCAGGATGCGAAATAATCGCAAAGGTGCGTCTACGATCAATTTCTTGCTGCCAAGGCGCTACACTCATTTTACCCCTCGTGCTGCTTCTTTTTGCAGAAAATCATTTTTCAAGTCTTCATCAATTGCTGCCCGATCTTTACCTTTATCCTTACGCACTAAATCATCTTGCGTAATACCTAAAGCAAGCGACAACGAGCTGGCAACATAAATAGAAGAATAAGTACCTGCAACAATACCGATGATCATTGCCAATGAAAACAAATGAAGCGCTTCACCACCAGTCATGAACAAGACAACGACAACTAACAAAGTAACAAATGAAGTCATCGTCGTACGAGACAAGGTTTGATTTAATGCTGAATCCATCACTTCTACAGGAGAATAACCGCGTTGTGTACGAAAGTTTTCGCGCACACGGTCAAACACAACAATCGTATCATTAATAGAGTAACCAATTACCGCCAACAAAGCCGCAAGCACACTTAAGTCAACCAACCAGCCAAACCAAGCGAACAAACCAGAAACGATGACTGCATCATGAACAACACCCAAAATGGCACCCAAAGCAAAACGAATTTCATAACGCAAGCTAACATACACAGTAATGATAATAAAGGCAGCTAGTAGTGCCAACAAACCATTGCTTGCCAATTCGTCACCCACTTGTGGTCCCACAAACTCTGTCCGTTTAATTGTTAAACTGTTATCAGGTAAAGCGAGTACACCAACCATATTATCTGTCATGGTTTTTGCACTAACATCTTTTTGTGCTACGGTGCGAATAAGCACATCATGCGTCGAACCAAAATGCTGCACAACAGCTTGATCAAAACCTGCTTTAGTCAATTTTTCGCGTAATGGCTCTAACTCA
This sequence comes from Thiotrichales bacterium, assembly GCA_022759035.1. Taxonomy (GTDB): domain Bacteria; phylum Pseudomonadota; class Gammaproteobacteria; order Thiomicrospirales; family Thiomicrospiraceae. The sequence goes on along the minus strand of JAEMQD010000058.1, from coordinate 7,749 downwards.
ACAGGGTGTTGATAAGCTACTTCAACAGTTAGACCACCAGTGAAGTCGATACCAAAATTGAATCCTTTTATTGCAATCCCGGCAATGCATACAGCAGTAACAACTGCTGAAACCCACATCCACATTTTTTGATAATGCATGAAACGAAAATTCGTGTCATATAATTTAATACCGAACATTTTTATTTTCCTTAAGTTATACAGACAAACGTGATACTTTTTTATCGGCATAGGTCCAATGAACCAGTAACCGAGATACCATCAACGCTGTAAACATAGAAGTAATAACACCAATAGTGAGCGTTACCGCAAAACCTTTAATTGGTCCAGAACCAAAAGCAAAAAGCAGTAAAGCTGCTAATAATTGTGTGACGTGCGAATCGGCAATCGTCCAAAATGCTTTATCATAACCTGCTTGAATCGCGGCAAAAGTGGTGTGCCCATTTCGCAGCTCTTCACGCACGCGCTCATTAATCAACACGTTAGCATCTACAGCCATACCCATCGTTAACACAATACCCGCAATACCAGGCAAAGTTAGTGTAGCTTGTAACGCACTTAATAACGCCATGATAATAAAGACATTCATAAGCAACGCAACGTTAGCATACATACCGAACAAACGATAACGCCACGCCATGAAGACTAAAACAGCAATAAAACCCATAACAATCGATAAGATACCCTTTTCGATATTTTCAGCACCCAAAGATGGGCCAATTGTCCGTTCTTCAACAATTTCCATAGGCGCAGATAACGCACCTGCTCGTAATAATAGTGCTAAATTTCTTGCTTCATGTACTGTATCTAACCCTGTAATTTGAAAGCGGCTAGAAAACTGATCGCGGATAACTGCCGCATTAATGACATCTTGGGTCGTAACCCGCGTTTTAACCACCTCGCCGTTGACTGTTTTCGTTTCAACACGAGATTCGATAAACACAACAGCCATGCGATTGCCCACATTTGCTTTGGTTGTTTCGAGCATTTTACGACCGCCCGCCTCATCCAAATTAACGCTAACCATTGGCGAACCGTTTTGCGAATCCAAGCCCGATTTTGCATCAGTAACTGAATCACCAGCAACGATAACATCGTTTTTCAGTAATAATTGACGACCATCACGTGTGCTATACAATTTGTCGCCGCTTGGAACACGTCCAGCAATAGCTGCCTGAACATCTCCTTTTTCATCCACTAAGCGGAATTCTAACGTAGCCGTGGCACCAAGAATTTCTTTCGCTCGCGCAGAATCTTGAACACCAGGTAATTGCACAACAATACGACGCTCTCCTTGCTGTTGAATTAACGGCTCTGCTACCCCTAACTCATTAACACGATTGCGCAAGGTTGTCACGTTTTGCTGTACCGTAAATTTCTTAAACTCAGCTACCGCTGTTTTCGATAATTGCCAATGCGTCACTAAGCCTGCGTCATCTATCAAAGTTAAATCTGGAAAGTTTTTATTGATAAGCGTGCGAAGTTTATTTAAGCTTCCTTCCTGTCCTTCTCTTAAGGTAATTGTAAACACATCACCAACTTGGGCCACCTCTTGATAACGAATCTCTTCGTTACGTAATAGCCGTTTAATATCGGTCAAATGACGCTGGTAATAGCTGGCAACAGCGGTATCCATATCAACATCAAATAAAAAATGAACCCCACCACGCAAATCTAAACCTAAAGGTGCTGGACGTCCGCCAATATTTTGTAGCCAAGCGGGTGTACTCGGCGCCAAGTTCAACGCCACCGTAAAACTACGCCCCAAGCCCGACTTCAATACATCTTGCGCTTTTAACTGCGTTTCTGTGTCATTAAAACGAATTAACACCTGTCCATTATCTAACGTGACAGATTTCACCTGAAAACCAGCCTGTGTCAAAGCATTTTGAACAACCTCTTTTTCGCGATCACCCAAAGCATCCCCTTTCACCGAAGAAACTTGAATGGCTGGATCTTCAGGATAAATATTCGGCAATGCATACACAAAACCAATAACGCACAGCAATATGACTAATATTGCCTTCCATGCAGGATAAATATGTGCGACTGACCGCGAATTAGATTGAACAACCATCGTGTTATGACCTTGCTTTCATGACATAAAAAACAAAAGGGGCATTGATTAATGCCCCTGAGCAAAAAATAGAAGATTAAGCGTCAGCCATTGTACCTTTAGGCATGACATTCGCAATACTTTGTTTTTGAACTTTAACCGTAACATTAGTCGCAATTTCCAAATCAACAAAAGCATCACCTACCTGTGTTACCCGTCCAAGTACACCACCAAAGGTCACTACTTCATCACCTTTTTTAACGGCTTCCACTAACGCTTTATGCTCTTTCACGCGTTTTTGTTGCGGACGAATCAACAAAAAATAGAATACTGCAAACAACACCACCAACATCAAAATACTCATCATATTTTGCTCAGTAGAAGGCGCTGCATCAGCTGCCTGCGCAGCACTAATAAAAAAATCCATCATAATCCAGTTCACTCGTGTAAATAAAACAATCTTGGCTATTATGCCACATCTAACGCATCTACGCCCATAGCTTGTTCAGCATAAAACTGCTGAATAAACTCTTCAAAGCGCTCTTCGTCCAATGCCGAACGAATCGATTGCATGAGCTGTTGGTAGTAATGCAAATTATGAATACTCGCTAAACGCGCACCTAACATCTCGCCAATTTTATCTAAATGATGCAAATACCCGCGAGAAAAGTTACGACATGCATAACAACTACAATGTGGATCAATCGGCTTGGTATCTTTTTTATAACGTGTATTACGCAACTTAATCACGCCACGGCGCGTAAAAATGTGACCATTACGTGCATTACGCGTCGGCATAACGCAATCAAACATATCTGCGCCACGCTTCACAGCCTCAACTAAATCTTCTGGCTTACCAATTCCCATCACATATCGTGGTTTATCATCAGGCAACTGGTGGGCAGTATGATCCAACACACGAACCATATCCTCTTTAGGTTCTCCTACAGACAAACCACCGATAGCGTAGCCATCAAAACCGATATCGACTAAGCCGCGCATGGACACATCACGCAAATCTTCGTACATACCACCTTGCACAATACCAAACAACGCACCTTTTCCTTGGTAAGCATCCTTTGAACGTTTTGCCCAACGCAAAGATAACTCCATCGAAAATTTCGCTTCAGCATGTGTAGCAGGATAAGGCGTACACTCATCAAAAATCATCACAATATCAGAGCCCAAAACACTCTGAATATGCATTGACTCTTCAGGACCAATAAATACCTTAGCGCCGTCTACGGGTGATTGAAACTTTACACCCTGTTCAGTAATTTTGCGCAACTCACCCAAGCTAAACACTTGGAAGCCACCAGAATCAGTTAAAATTGGCCCTTGCCACCCCATAAAATTATGCAGACCACCAAACTCGCTGATTACTTCCAAACCAGGACGCAAATACAAATGAAAGGTATTTCCTAACAGAATTTGCGCACCGATTGCTTTTACTTCATCTGGAGACAAGCCTTTAACTGCGCCGTAAGTCCCCACTGGCATAAACGCTGGCGTTTCTACAACACCACGCTCAAAAGTCATCCGACCGCGCCTTGCTTTACCTTGTTGTTTTAAAAGTGTAAATTCCATACCGTTATTCTTTTGTTATTAACTGAAGCTGAGCCAAATCGCCCAGCGTGTGATTAATTTGCGCCTCTGTCGGCATTTCTACCGATGCTGCCCAACCTTGAGCACTATAGCAACTTAGCTTATAAATTAAAGGTTGTTTGGTAGAAACGATGCGCATTACCATAGCAGACTGGACAACACGATAATCATTTTGCATCATTGAAGCCGCACTCGGATTTACTTCTGGCGCAAAACCACCTAAACCAAAACGAACCCCCATACCGCCATCTGTTGTACCATAAACGCCAAAGCCACTACTAACATCACCGCGCCGATAAGCTACTTGGCGCACACTAAATGTATCTGCATCAATCGATTGCGGCAGACCTTGCTTCTGCCAAGACTCAATGACGCACACGGGGTCACCCACATCAACTTTATCCACAACATGACCAGATTGAATAAAGACGCGTGTTTTCTCTGAAGCAATCGTCATTGGACGATTAATAACGAATTGACCTTGCACCTGATCACCAGCAGCCGGCGGAAAAGGCGCAGTCGAACACGCAGACAAAACACCAAACAACCCTATCGTAACCAATCGAATCACTGCAAATATTCCTATTTTTCTGAACAACGCGTCAATAACATCGCGTCACCATAACTAAAAAAACGATAATTTTGCTCAATCGCGTGACGATAAGCAGCCATGATACGCTCGTAGCCCGCAAAAGCACTGACTAACATTAATAAAGTTGACTGTGGCAAATGAAAATTAGTCACCAAAGCATCAACCACTTTAAAAACAAAACCAGGGGTAATAAAAATATTCGTTTCACCTTCAAATGCAGTTAACTGACCATGCTGTGCTGCTGTTTCCAGAGCGCGCACGACTGTTGTACCGACTGCAACAACACGACCGCCGCACGCTTTAGTTTCAGTAATCTTGTCTACCAATGACTGACTAACTGAGACACGCTCATAATGCATTTTATGTTCATGAATATGCTTCACCCGCACGGGCTGGAAAGTACCCGCCCCCACATGCAAAGTAAGTGTCTCAATCTGTACCCCTTTTGCACATATTTCTGCCAACAGTGATTCATTAAAATGCAAACCAGCAGTTGGCGCAGCAACTGCGCCAGCATTTTGAGCAAAAACAGTTTGATAACGCTCACTATCTTCTGTTGTATCAGGGCGCTCAATATAAGGGGGTAATGGCAAATGTCCAATTCGTTCTAAAAATGTCAAGACAGGTTCGTCGGTCAACCAAGCAATTTTAAATAGTTCGCCTTCTCGACCTAAAAACTCAGCTTCTATACCACCATCTAGTAACAACCTACTGCCCAAAGCAGGCTTCTTGCTAATCCGTAAATGCACTAAGGCTTGGTGGTTTTCTAGTAAACGTTCAATCAACATTTCAAAGCGTCCACCCGAAGGTTTCTGCCCATATAAGCGCGCAGGAATAACACGCGTATTATTTAATACTAATAAATCATTTGCATTTAATTGGGAAACAAGCATACTAAACTGTGCATCTATACATGCGCCTTCGCATGGAACAATCAGCAATTTGCTCGCGACACGGTCTTTTAATGGGTATTGCGCAATGAGTGATTCTGGCAATGCGTAATCATAATCACTAACCAAACTACCTGACACAACACAGCCCTATTAGAAAGTAATACAACTTATTTTTTACTGCCATAAATCGTTAAGCTATGCCAAGACAAATCGTAACCCTTCTCTTCTGCAATCGCTTTAATGCGTTCTTCAATCACTACGTCGACAAACTCCTCGACCTGACCAGATTGCAAACAGACAATATGATCATGATTATCGCCTGTATCTAATTCAAATGTAGAAATATTGTTTTCAAAATTTAAACGTCGCACGATACCAGCAGCTTCGAATTGTGTTAGCACACGATAAACTGTTGCCAAGCCAACCTCTTCATCCTGATCAAGCAAAATACGATACACATCTTCGGCCGTTAAATGATGTCGATCACCAGCACTTTCCAAAATTTCCAAAATTTTTACGCGCGGCAAAGTCACTTTCAAGCCCGCTTTACGCAGATCTGCTGTCTGTTTCATACAAAATATTCCTATTTATGGCTTTCTAATTAGCTTTGCGGTATAGTTTAGCGCAATATGAAGGACTAAACTACCTACCACTAATAGAAATAGGCTCGCTTTTACATGTTGCGTTTACTCTTGACCATCACCCTGCTCACTTCTCTAACTGCCTGCATAAATGCACACCGCGTACGCGTTGATCAAGGTGTTCTGATCGAACCAGAAAGCTTGCAAAGCTTGCAAGCGGGACTAACACAAGATCAAGTGCGCAACCTTTTTGGGCCAGCGTCTAACCAATCATCTTTCAATACCAATCGCTGGGAATACCTATTTCAGTCTAGCGATCCGACATTTCAAGCGGATAAAGTGAAAAAATTAACCATTTACTTCGATGATCAAGGCTACGTAACAAGCTGGGATGCTACATTGCCTGAAGCACCCAAAACAGACGAACCGTCTAAGCAGTAGTCGCTTCTGCTGCTTTTCTCCGTCTCGCTTCTTTCGGGTCATTAATTAGTGGGCGGTAAATTTCGATACGATCTCCTTGCTTAAGCTGTTGAGAAAGCTTTACCACTTTGCTAAAAATACCGACACGACCATCAACAATATCCAAATTCGCCACTTGCTGATGAATCGCAGATTGAGCTAGAGCCTCTCCAACCGTCGTACCGCGCACGACACGTTCAGCAAGCAGATATTGCTGCTCAGGCAAAGCATAAGCCACTTCAATATCAATCATATTATTTTCTTCCATACAAGACGCTCGCTCTTTCTAAAAAAGCCTCTACTAAAGAACCAATAATTTGTTCAAATACAGCCCCCACAGTCATGGCCAACAAACGATTATTAAATTCAAAATTTAACGACAAAGTCACGCAACAAGCACCTTCACCTCGCGATTCAAATGTCCACCCACCTTCTAAGCTTTTAAAAGGTCCATCTTTTAACCGCATCTGAATACGCTCATTAGGAAACAAGGTATTCTCGGTAACAAATGCGACTTTAACAGGCCCTTTTGCTATCACCAACTCCGCTTCTATTTGATTTGGCGATATTTGTCTAATCACTCGAGCACCACCACACCAAGGTAGAAAACTTGCATAAGCTGATACATCGGCCACTAAAGCATAAATTTGCTCCGCACTGTAGGGCATCACAAGACTTTTATGCAGTCGTTTCACCTTCGCTTACCTCTTATTTTGACGTATAATCCTACCATTATGGCAAAAGCAACTAAAAAACAAAACTCATCCCCAACAATTGCATTGAATAAAAAAGCATTGCATGACTATAGCATCGAAGATAATTTCGAGGCTGGCATTGCCTTAGAAGGCTGGGAAGTAAAAAGTATCCGTGATGGTCGCGTTCAGTTACGCGACAGTTACGTGATGTTCCGTAACCAAGAAGCATTTTTAATTGGTGCTCACTTTTCGCCACTTAGTTCTGCTTCCACACACGTTAACCCAGATGCGCAGCGCATTCGCAAGTTACTCTTGCATCGCAGCCAGATTCATAAAATTATGGGTCGCGTGCAGCAACAGGGCTATACCTGCGTGTGCTTAAAAATGTATTGGAAAGGCCCGTTAGTTAAGGTAGAAATTGCTTTAGCAAAAGGCAAGCAAACACACGATAAGCGGCAAAGCGAAAAAGATAAAGACTGGCAGCGTGAAAAAGCACGCGTGATTAGCAACCACCTCAAACTCAGTTAAGCACCAAAAACGCTTGACAGTTCTATCGAGAAACCACTATACTAGTCGAGTTGATTCGGAATATAGCGCAGTCTGGTAGCGCACCTGTTTTGGGTACAGGTGGTCGGGGGTTCGAATCCCTCTATTCCGACCAATATACAAGTTTCTGCGATACGCGCCCGTAGCTCAACCGGATAGAGCACTCGCCTTCTAAGCGAGCGGTTGCGGGTTCGATTCCTGCCGGGTGCGCCATGCACTTGGACCATAATCCCCTCAATGGTGGGTGTAGCTCAGTTGGTAGAGCACAGGATTGTGATTCCTGTTGTCGTGGGTTCGATCCCCATCACTCACCCCATTTATTT